>JAZFYA010000216.1:0-9292 GCA_036443315.1 Pseudomonadales bacterium | reverse complement strand
AACGCTGTAATCTCGCCATGGTTGCATCCTTGTAACCAAAGTATGTTGTAGCCTGCGATCATAAGGGGTTTTGATTTAGGGAGGAATGAAAATCCCTATTAAATTTTCATCTGACCCCAATTATTCTTCTGACCCCAATTATTCTTCATCTGACCCCAATTATTCATGACCCCAATTATTCAAAGGTACAGTTGTTCCAGGAGACTACTGTTGCGTTTAACGGGATCAGCAGAAACCACCAAAGGTTAGATCGATTTGATAAATACTTTGGAGTTACGCTGCAGGTTATACAGCTGCTGTTTTTTCTCCGGCAATTGTTCCAGCGAGGCTTCAATAAAACCCAGCTCCTGAAACCAATGTGCAGTCTGTGTGGTCAACACAAACACTTTGTCCAATTGTTGTTTCTGTGCCTGTCGTTCCAATGCGACTAATAATCTTTCACCCCGATCTTCCCCACGGTAGTCGGTGTGGGTGGCTACACAGGCAACCTCACCGGAGAGGCTATCCGGATAAGGATAAAGCGCTGCGCAGGCAACGACCATGCCATCGCGTTCAATGACGGTGAACAGGTTGATTTCGTTTTCTAACAACTCACGGGAGCGTTTACGTAATGCGCCTTCTGCTTCTAGTGGTTCGATCAGCTCCAAAATACCTCCCACGTCGTTGATGGTGGCGGTACGCAATTGTTCGTAGTGATCCTCGGTCACCAATGTGCCGGCGCCATCCCGGGTAAATAATTCCCGTAGCAGTGCGCCGTCATCGGTATAGCTAACACAGTGACAACGGCTTACACCGCTTTCACCACTGGTGGAAATTGCTCTTAACAGTTTAGCGGTTGCATTATCTCCACACTGTTCCAGTAGGCTTTTAACCGTGCTGACCTGACAGCTTTGAATCAATTCCCCATCAATATCTAACAGGCCATCTTGTTCTGAGAAGACGATCAACTTATCCGCTTGCAGACTGATAGCAGTTTGAGTGGCAACGTCTTCTATTGACAGATTAAACACCTCGCCAGTTGGCGAGTAACCCGTGGGTGATAGCAATACAATCGAAGCATCGGCTAGTTGTTTTTCGATACCCTGCTTATCGATCCGCCTGACAATACCGGTATGTTCGAAGTCGATACCTTGGCGAATTCCGATGGGCTTGGCCACGACAAAGTTACCCGAACAGACACGGATTTGTGCGCCGTGCATTGGCGAGTTTGCCAACCCCATAGTGAGCAGTGCTTCAATATGTGCCCGCACTGAACCGGTGGCATCCTTCACACACTCTAATGTTTGGGCGTCGGTAATACGCAGGTCATTTTCAAACCGGCTATTAACACCACGGAGACGCGCCCGCTCTTCAATTTGTGGTCTGGCTCCGTGCGCTAATACCAGTTTAACCCCCAGGCTATTTAACAAGGCAATATCGTGAATGATATTGGCGAAGTTGGGGTGCGCCACTGCCTCACCGCTAATCATCAGCACAAAGGTCTTCCCTCTATGCGCGTTGATATAAGGCGCTGAGTTGCGGAACCATTTAACGTAGTCTTTTGTGGGCACGGTGTTTATCGGTTTATGGGTTAATGTGCTGAGTATTGTGCGGATAATTGCTGGATAGAGCAAGAGGCTAAATGTCAGAGTCTCTATCGCAAACGCTTTTTCAGAGCGCGGAGTAGGTCCAGTGGCGCATTGCCTGTTATGCCCAATCAGAACGCGCTGTTAGCTTGCCAGCCTGACCGACGTTGTTGAGCGAGCACTGTTTGAGCGCCTTGCAGCGAGTTGCGCAGCCGTCGGGCAGGTTGGCAAGCGGGCGTTCGGGCATAACAGGCAATGCGCCACTGGACCGGGGGACTCAATTTATAACCCTTTTGCGACACCCGCCTACGCGGGAATGACAAATAACTTAAAATCCAACCGCTTTGGGTATATGAACTCATTACCCTACAAGCAAAACCGTCCAATGAACTGTTTAAAAATATTCACCGCCGGTTGTACCTGATCCAATGCCATAAACTCATTAGGTTGATGAGCTTGATCAATTGAACCGGGTCCCATCACAATGGTATCCATACCAAGTTGTCGCATAAACGCTCCTTCGGTGGCGAAGGCAACGGACTCTGCACGGTGCCCCGTCAATTGTTCGGCAAATTTTACCAGCTCGGAATGCCGCGGCTGTTCAAAGGGTTGGATGTTTTTAATCAGTGCCCGCAAGCTGATATTGATCTTCAATTGCTGCGCCAAAGGTTTTAAACGCTGCTCCAGCTCCGCATGCAAGTCGTCATTATTCATCCCTGGCAGAGCGCGCAAATCAAAGTGCATTTCGCACTGGCCGCAAATTCGGTTGGGATTATCACCCCCGTGAATACAGCCGAGGTTCAGAGTAGGCACGGCCACTTTAAACAAGGGGTTCTGATAGCGCTGCTGAAGTTCAGCTCGAAAAGCCAGAATATCCGCCATCACGACATGCATGGCTTCCAGCGCATTATTGCCCAAAGCGGGATCCGAAGAATGGCCGGCGCGACCTGCAACGGTAATAGCCTGCATCATCATGCCTTTATGCATGCGGATCGGCTTTAAACCGGTGGGCTCACCAATGACCGCATAGCGAGCTTTGGGTGCACCCTGTGCGGCTAATTGCCTGGCGCCATCCATAGAACTTTCTTCATCAGCAGTGGCGAGGATAATTAATGGTTCTTTTAACGGTTGGTCGAGAAACGCCTTTGCGGCTTCAATAGCAATGGGGAAAAAGCCTTTCATATCAGTGGCACCCAGACCGAACAGTTTGTTATCCCGCTCGGTCAGGGTCAGCGGATTCATATCCCAGCGTTCTTCGTTAAAGGGCACAGTATCGGTGTGACCCGATAACACCAAACCGCCAGGACCGCTGCCCAGGGTGGCAATGAGATTGGCTTTATTCTCTTTGCCTGTTAAGGGTATGACCTCGCAACGAAAGCCCAATGTGGTCAACCAGCCCGCCAGTTTATCGATGACTTGGCGATTGCCGGTATCCCACTGTGCCGACGTAGAGCTGACCGAGATCTCGCTAAGCAGCTCGTTCATCATGGTGAGTAATGTGGGTACGGAATGGGGCATAATCGGTGACATCATGGGTATATTAATAACACCACTTTAACAACAATGCTGACGGAGTAAAAACCAAAGCTTGCAATGGATAAATAATTTGACGCAAGTTATTAACAGTCGACTCTATCAGCGGTTAACCAAAAATACCCTTCAACGTAAAAAAGAACATAATCGCCAGTCCGGCGCCCGCGGGCAAGGTAACAACCCAAGACATAAAAATTGTGCTAACCACCCGGATGTTTAATGCCCCGATTCCCCGCGCCAAGCCAACCCCCAGTACTGCGCCGACCAGTGTGTGAGTAGTCGAGATTGGCAGGCCGATGCCAGAGGCCAGTACAACGGTACTGGCGGCAGCCAGTTCTGCGGCAAAACCGCGACTGGGTGTTAGTTCGGTAATCTTTTTTCCGATAGTGGCCATTACCCGAAAACCGTAGGAGGCCAGACCGATGACAATACCCGCACCGCCCAGTAGCAGGATCCAGCCTGGCAGGGCTGATGACTTTGTTATCTCGCCACCGCTTGCAATCACGCTGGCTATGGCTGCCAGTGGACCCACTGCATTGGCGACATCATTGGAGCCGTGGGCAAAGGCCATGGCGCAGGCGGTAAACACCATCAGGATGGCGAAAACATTTTCCACATTGGTGAAACGGTTGTCGTTGTCGAGAATATCCTCTTCCTTAACACGGTTAAGCAACTGCCTGCCAATTAAGGCAACACCCATACCGGCAAGAGTAGCGATGGGTAGCGCATTGGCAAATTTGCTGCCCAACCCAAAATCTATTTCGATGCCAATGTGTTTCAGACCTTTCAGTAACGTTAGCATAGAGATCATAAATCCCACAGTGAACATATACAGGGGAATAATTTTTTTTGCATTGCTGAAGGGGGTGGAGGTGTTGAGGATCAGCTTTTGGACGCTTATAAACAAGCCGTAGGATATTGTCCCCGCTAGTATCGGTGAGACTATCCAGCTGACAACAATGGTGCCGACTTTGCCCCAGTTAACTGCATCCACAGAAATACCTACCGCTGCAAAGCCCACTAGTGCGCCCACTATCGAGTGGGTGGTGGAAACGGGCCAGCCCATCATGCTGGCAATAAACAGCCAGGTACCGGCAGCCAGTAACGCCGCCATCATGCCGTAGACCAATAGTTCAGGGGAGTTGTTGAGCAGGGCGGGATTGAGTATGCCCTGGCGAATAGTAGCGGTCACTTCGCCGCCAGCTAGATAAGCGCCAGCACATTCAAAAATGATGGCGATAATAATCGCCTGTTTAACGGTAAGGGCTCTGGAACCTACCGAGGTTCCCATCGCGTTGGCGACATCGTTGGCGCCAACGCCCCAGGCCATAAAGAAACCAAATAGGCAGGCCAACACCAGCAGGATTTGACCATGTTCAGCAATGATTGCCATAACGAGTTACCAATCAGCTATCTACCGTCTCCCTGGTGTCGTCATGTTGAAAAAGTGCTGCGACTACCTTAGAGGAAGATTCCCTTCAGCATAAAGAAGAACATAATCGACAAACCGGCGCCTGCGGGCAGTGTCACCACCCACGACATAAAGATGGAACCAATGACGCGCAGGTTTAATGCCCCGATACCACGGGCCAGTCCAACACCTAGTACGCCACCCACTAAGGTGTGAGTGGTGGAAATTGGCAGGCCGGTTCCAGAGGCGATCACCACGGTAGTCGCGGCGGCCAGCGTGGCAGCAAAGCCACGGCTGGGGGTGAGTTCGGTAATATTGTTGCCGATAGTGGCGATCACTTTATGACCGTACATCGCCAGGCCAGCGACAATGCCGATGCCACCCAGCAATAGAATCCAGGCTGGCATAGCCGATTTTTGCACCACTTCACCGCCGGAGCTAATAATGCCGCTGATGGCCGCTAAGGGTCCAATGGCATTGGCGACATCATTAGAGCCGTGGGCAAAAGCCATGGCGCAAGCGGTAAACATCATTAATACCGCGAACACTTTTTCGACACTAGCGAAGTGAAAGCTGTTATCCGCGCCGGGTTCCACCTTTATTCTTTTCAGCAATTGAATACCAATCAGCATGGTGATGATGCCGGCGGCGATAGCCCATAGAAAGGACTCAGCAAAGCTAATATGCAGACCGATATGCTTGAGGCCTTTCAATAAGGTGACCATACTGATAATAAAGCCCACCAGAAAAATATAAAAGGGTACGACTTTTTTGGCAGATCTAAACGGATGTTTTTTGGAGAGTATTTGGTTTTGTACATTGCGAAACAATAGAAAGGCGATAATCCCTGCGGTCACTGGCGAGATGATCCAACTGGAGACAATCGAACCGACTTTGCCCCAACTGACTGCGTCGGGCGAAATACCCACCGCCGCGAAACCGACAATGGCCCCGACAATCGTATGGGTGGTAGAAACCGGCCAGCCAAAGCTGGTCGCCACCAATAGCCAAATGCCAGCAGCCAACAATGACGACATCATACCGAACACGAGTAATTCGGGTGTTTCGGATAGCAGGGTGGGGTCAATAATTCCCTTGCGGATGGTGGCGGTGACTTCGCCGCCCGCCAGGTAGGCGCCGGCGAATTCAAAAATCATAGCAATAATAATGGCCTGTTTAATAGTCAGTGCCTTGGAGCCTACCGAGGTGCCCATCGCATTGGCGACATCGTTAGCTCCCATACCCCATGCCATAAAAAATCCAAACATGCAGGCAGCGATCAGCAGAATGTTGCCGTATTCAGCAATAATGGTCATGTATCAGTTACCTTAACGAGCGATTAAGAGTTGCAGGCGGTTGCCTACTTTTTGAGCGCGGTCGGCGAGATCGCCTATGCCGTCGATCACTTTGTAAAGGAACATCACATCGACAGGGGGTAAGTCTTTTTCCAGTTTAAAGAGTGCGGCGCGAATTTTAACTTCGGTCTTATCATTAACGTGTTCCAGTCGATCAAGCTCTTTTATCAGATTCTCTACCAATTGCACTTCACGGCCGCCAAAACCGGTTTCTACTAGCTCATCCAATTCATCGATCGCTTTTAGGGCCTGGGCTGAAGTGGTCAGTGCTTCTTTGACGAATGCCAGCAGGCTTTCAGCCATAAATTCGGGTATTTCCATCTTGCGGCCCAGTATCAGGCCAGAAATATCCTTGGCTACGTTGGCGATTTTGTCCTGCATAGTGAGCATGTCTAACAGGTCGGTGCGAGGGACCGGCAAGAACAGGTTCTTGGGCAGGTGCAGACGGACCGAGCGCTTTAGTTTGTCGGCATCGCCTTCGAGCTTGGCGATAACCTTGCGTTTTTCAGTGGCAAGTTTCCAGTTTTTAGCCAGTGTCGCTTCAAAAAAAGGAATTAATGCTTCGGCGCAGCTATGTGCTTTCGCCATATGATCTTGAATAGGTTTGAACGGCGATTTGCCGAACATTTTGCCAAAGGGGTTTCCCATAGCCATGGGCGGTCTCCAGTCAATTTTCCGCAAGTATAAGGGCTTAATATCAATAAACACCACGACTATATGCTAAAAATAGTTCAGTTTTATACCAAATTGGCAGGCAGCCAATTTGCATAGCCGAAGATGGCCCTGAGGATGAGCCGCAGGGATGTGGTGAATGACCCATTGAGCGCTAACAAATTTGCCTGTCGATAGACCCGTAGCTTGGATCTCGATCCACCATGGCCTGTCAATCTGAGATGAATGGCGGGTCAAGACCCGCCCTACCAAAAGGCTAAACCCTTCGAATATCAGGGCAGGCCATTTGCCCTATATTATTAAAGCTGTCATTTAAACGACAGTTTCCACAACCTCCGCTGACGGCGCCGTCATAGTAGACCATAATATACCCAAAGCGATTGAAATTTAGATGTTACCCCCTGTGTCAGGATAGGTGTCGCCCCTTTTTGCCCATGGCTGCGTTGTTTGAACTTGACAGTTTGAACTTGACAGTTTGAACTTGAAATATTGACAGTTTCCTGCGTTCAAACGCCTTGCCATGAACAACTTGCCATAAACAACTTTCCATAGATAAATAAGGGACGCACGCTAAAACCTAAACTGCAGTCGCTTTGGGCATAAGTACCCATAGTGATAAACTATTAATACAAACTGAGTAGGGGTTTTGACCCGTCGTTGATGGTTGGGTTAGTAGGTGGATCAAGATCCCTGGCTTGGCTGTGTAGCATAAGTAACCGGGAGGTTAGGTGGAAAGTATTGTAACAGGAGCAAAACAGGCGGACCGGGCATTGGATCTGCGGGGGCTGATGGATGATCTACTTAAGGATCAGCGGGTCAGTCCGGAGGATCATGTTCAGTTGCTCAATAGGTCGCGCAGTAAAGAGCAGGCCACTATGCATCCGCTTGCCTATATTGCTGAACAAAATTTGAGTGATGCTATCCATCCCGGTAATCGGCTGGACATTGAGGTATTGCTCGTGTGGTTGTCAGAGCGCTGCCAGCAGCCGTTGTTTCATCTCGACCCGCTGAAAATCAACGTTCCCGGGATCACCGAAGTCATGTCTTTTGAGTTTGCCCAACGCCACCGTATTTTGGCGGTGCATGTATCGGTGGACGAAGTGACTATCGCTAGCTGTGAGCCGTTTATTAGTGGCTGGGAGAGCAATCTTGAGCATGTGCTGCGCCGTCCTATTAAGCGGGTATTGATTAATCCAGGGGATCTCAAGCGCTACACCATAGAATTTTATAGCCTGGCTAAATCGGTGCGGGGGGCCTCTGGTCTCAGTGCTAATACCCAGGATGGCGTTGGTAATTTTGAGCAACTGCTGGAGCTAGGGGATATGAAGGATCCTGATGCTAACGACCAGCATATCGTTAATATTGTCGACTGGATTTTACAGTACGCTTTTGACCAACGCGCCAGCGATATTCATATCGAACCACGGCGGGAAATTGGCAATGTACGTTTTCGAATCGATGGCGTGTTATATACCGTTAACGAATTTCCCCTGCAGGTAGCGACGGCGATAACCAGTCGTTTAAAAATTCTTGGACGGTTAAATGTTGCCGAGAAGCGCAAGCCGCAGGATGGGCGCTTAAAAACCAAAAGTCCGGAAGGCAATGAAGTGGAGTTGCGTTTATCAACGCTACCCACCGCGTTTGGTGAAAAGCTGGTTATGCGGATTTTTGATCCCGATGTATTACTACGCAGCTTTGATCAGCTCGGCCTGGCCAGTGAAGATTACACGCGTTGGCAGAGCATGATCGACAAGCCCCACGGTATCGTTCTGGTGACGGGTCCCACCGGTTCGGGAAAAACCACCACGCTGTATTCCAGTTTAAAACAACTGGCTACCTCCGAGGTGAATGTTTGCACCATCGAGGATCCTATCGAAATGGTGGAAGACAGTTTTAACCAGATGCAAGTGCAACACAATATCGATTTGGACTTCGCTAGCGGAGTCCGTGCGCTGATGCGGCAGGATCCGGACATTATTATGATTGGCGAGATCCGCGATCTGGAAACGGCGGAGATGGCAATTCAGGCAGCGCTAACAGGACATTTGGTGTTGTCGACACTGCATACCAATGATGCGCCATCCGCCATAACACGATTGTTAGAGTTGGGGGTGCCTGCTTATTTGTTAAAGGCAACGGTGCTGGGCGTCATGGCGCAACGTTTGGTGAGAACCCTGTGTTCCCACTGCAAGCAACCGGAGACGATTGCCGAAGAAGACTGGAAGCAACTGACTGCGCCGTGGAAAGTTGCCATGCCGCAAAAAATTTATCAACCAAAGGGTTGTCTGGAATGTCGCAATACGGGTTATCTGGGTCGCCAGGGCCTTTACGAAATTTTAGTGATGTCCGGGACTATTCAAGTGTTGATTGATGAGCAGGCGGATATTGAACAGATGCGTCGTCAGGGTATGAAAGAAGGAATGCGAACGCTGCGCTTATCCGGCGCACAAAAAATTGCAGCGGGTGAAACCACCATTGCTGAAGTATTGCGGGTTGCTCCAAAGCAGAATTAATGGATGCCTATACCCAAAGCGTTTGGATTTTAGGCCATTTGTCATTCCTGCGCAGGAGAGTGTTGCAAAAGTTATAAATTGAATCCCCGGTCCAGTGGCGCGTTGCCTGTTATGCCCGAACGCCCGCTTGCCAACCTGACCGACGGCTGCGCAACTCGCTGAAAAGCGCTCAAACAGTGCTCGCTCAACAACGTCGGTCAGGTTGGCAAGCTAACAACGCGTTCTGATTGGGCATAACAGGCA
>JAZFYA010000215.1:0-18336 GCA_036443315.1 Pseudomonadales bacterium | reverse complement strand
TTCCGCAGCCGCCGCAAAGACCAACAAGCTTGCGACCGGCCACCGTGTACATCCTTCTGCAGGCCCGGGGTGCCCACGCTAAAATTTTTCGTTATAATTTTCTTGCTGAAACTCTAAACTCTAGTTTAAATACGAAAAAAGATAAAATAGGGGACTTGCACCGATCTTGAGGCAGGCATATCTGTTTGATTGACTAGAAACTTGTTATTGAATCTGATAGATAAAATCTCGACTTTTACACCTTACGCAGCCCTTTTTACCTCAATTCCCGCCGCAATATTTTCCCCACCGCTGATTTCGGCAGCTCATCCCGAAACTCAAACATCCTCGGGACTTTATACCCAGTCAGCCGCTCCTTGCAATAAGCCTTTAACTCCTCGGCAGAAACATTAGTACCTGTCACCACAAACATTTTTATCATTTCGCCGAACTTTGCATCGGGAATACCAACGGCTGCACACTCCACCACATCGGGATGTTCTGTCAACACCGCGTCCAACTCATTGGGATAGACATTAAAACCAGAGACGATAATCATATCTTTTTTGCGGTCGACAATTTTCAGGTAGCCATCTTTCTGCATCTCGGCAATATCACCCGTCTGAAACCAACCATCGACATCCATCACTGCTGCTGTCGCTTCCGGTCGATGCCAGTAGCCCTCCATCACCTGCGGTCCTTTAACACAAAGCTCACCGGCCTCACCAATGGCAACATTCATTCCCTCACTATCCACCAGTTTGATCTGGGTTGAAGGCACCGCTAGGCCAATTGTACCTATCTGATTACCGGTCCCGGGATTAACCGATATCACTGGCGAAGTCTCGGTCAAACCATAGCCCTGAACAATTTCACAACCGGTTATCTTCTGCCACTGTGCAGCGGCATCTGCTGTTAAAGCCATTCCACCGGCTAGGGTTAACGACAATTTTGAAAAATCCATCCGCTGAAAACCTGGATGATTGCAGAGGCTTACAAATAGGCTAGTAATGCCACAAAACGCCGTCATCGGGTAGCTACCCATGTCTTTTATCAGCGACTCAATATCCCGAGGATTGGGCACCAGTATACAGTGATTACCTGTTACCAACATCACCACACTGTTAGTGAAGGAATAGATATGATAAAGCGGTAACGGCACCACTAAGGTTTCAGTCGCCTTTTTGAAACTGTAACTGTCAAACATTGACAGGCATTGCAAAACATTTGCCACTAAATTACGGTGACTGAGCATTGCTCCCTTGGCGACACCGGTAGTACCGCCAGTGTACTGCAACATGGCAAGTTGCTCACTCTTAATGGGTACCGGAGAAAATGGCGTACTTTCTCCCATCCTTAGTGCCGTATTAAAACTGAGGATTTTAGCCAGCGATAAGCGCGGCACCATCCTCTTAATATATTTAGCGACCATGTTAATCAGCAGGCGTTTAGGAAATGGATGTAAGTCAGCCAGTTCCGTGACGATGATATGCTTAATATCGGTATTAGCGGCTACCCTCTGCAAGGGCTTGGCGATATTTGCCAACACTACAATCGCCTTGGCAGCAGAATCCTGCAGTTGATGCTCCAGCTCACGGGGCGTGTATAGAGGATTTGTATTCACCACCACCAGTCCAGCCATCAACGCACCGTATAACACCACCGGATACTGAATTAAATTGGGTAGTTGGATGGCGATGCGATCACCGGGCTGCAGGCATGTATGATGTTGTAAATAGCTGGCAAACTGTTTTGCCAGCCGTTCCAAATCGGCAAAGCTAAGCGTATGCCCCAAACTACTATACGCCGGATTTGGACCATATTCGGCAACTGCCCTCTGAAACATTTGCACTAAGCTATCATTGGCCGCCGTATCCACCGTTGCGGGAATACCCTGTTTGACTAGCGCTTCACTGATTATCTTGTTCATCAATAGACTCATTGTTTTTTTGCCCCCAGTATCGAACTCACCACAGATAGTACCGAACTCATCACAGACAGTATCGAGCTCGCCACAGATAGTCAAAATTCAGCAGATCATTCGTCAGAGAAAATAGTCTACAATGTTCGGCAGTTAATCGTTCAATAAGAGGAACCACCGTGAGTACAATCCAAAACTACACCTACGATGAAATCACCATTGGCCAAACCGCCAGTTACAGCAAAACCCTTAGCGAAGATGACCTGGTGCTATTTGCCGTCGTATCCGGTGATGTTAACCCGGTACACCTTGATGCCAAGTTTGCCGCCACCACTCAATTTAAAGAACGAATTGGCCACGGTGCCTGGACCGGGGCAGTGATCTCTGCAGCATTGGCACTGGAACTGCCCGGCCCCGGCTGTATCTATCTCGGCCAAACCCTGTCGTTTAGAAAACCTGTTAAAGTGGGCGATACTATTACTATCAATCTTGAGGTGACAGAGAAACGAGATGACAAGAAATTTGTCACCCTGAATTGTACAGCGGTCAATCAGCATGGCAAAACTGTTGCTGAAGGCACTGCGGAGGTGATGGCACCCACCGAGAAGCTCATATTGCCTAAACCCGAACTCCCTACAATCACTATTGGTTAATTATCA
Organism: Pseudomonadales bacterium; assembly: GCA_036443315.1. GTDB lineage: Bacteria > Pseudomonadota > Gammaproteobacteria > Pseudomonadales > Dasaniaceae > Oceanicoccus. Next base: position 15,777 of record JAZFYA010000215.1, on the reverse strand, counting down.
ACCTGAATTCAGCTTGGGCTATCCGGAACCTTGCTGGTTCCGGGCATTCTCCCTGGTTTTTATGACTGATTTTTTGACTGATTTTTTGACTGATTTTTATAATAAGCAGATTAATTTGATGAACCGATCATCCACACTGACACTTTTAACAATCCTGGTTCCAACAATGGTCTATAATGTCATAGCTTTAGGTCGCGACACTGACCTGGTTGTTTTTGCCAAAAAAATAAGTCTGCGCCCATCAAGAGATTGCAACTCCCTAATCGGACAACCTATATCTATGTGCCATAAGTGGTTAAACACATCAATCTTTCTATTAATTGTGATTTTCAGCAATTCAACCGCTGTCGCGCAATCCCTGAGTGCCGAACAAGCCAAACTGGCAGTTTTTGAGACGCAATTAGGCGAACTCCAAACCGATCAGCAGCAGCTTCAGGCCGAGCTAAGCAAGAAGAAAACCGAACTTGGCCCACTACTTAATCAAAGCTCTCCGGAAAAAGACAACCTGGATGCTGCGCTAAACAACGTGGATAAAGCCAAAGCTGACTACGAAGCGAACCCAACAACAGAAAACAAATCCAGACTAAAAAATGCTGAGTTCAAGCACATGCTGGCGGGACGCAAGTTCAAAAAGGCCAACGCCCAACAATTCACCCTGCAACAAGAAACAAAAGAACTCGCAGAACAACTGACAGTAACCCACAGTGAAATTGCCACTTTAACCAGCAATGTTAACGCCCAACGCTTAGCAGTAGAGAAATCCCGTGCACAGCAACTGGCCAGACAACAGGCTAACCGCGAGCAGAAACAAAAGCTCAAGGCCAAAGCTGCAGCAACAGAAATTGCCAGACTAAAAGCTCAGATTGAAGAACAAGAAAAAGTAGAACTCGCGAGAAAAGCGGCCGCCGCTGCGGCACTGGCAACAAAAGCCGCCGCGCCGTCAGTACCAACAGCTACGGTTCCTGCACCATCGAACAATACTGCGACGCCGATATCACTTACCAAATCATCGCCTATAGTAACCAAGACGGCCCCAGTACCAGCTAACAAATCAGCTAAACATACCGGCGCCATTTTGCTGACTACCAAAGAGCAAGTACAGGTCGAAGAACAGCGCCTGATGGTATTACTGGCCACACCGGAAGAAAAAAAGCGCTCTAAGTACAACAAAATTCTTAACGTTAGGCCTGTATCTGCCAATAGCGCCGTGGGTAAAGCCCAGACCAATACCCTGTATGCTTTAGGGCATAATCAGTATCGAGGCAATATCACGATAACAGCAGGAGACATAATTTTTATCGTCGGCTTCAATCGTTGGCGTCAACAGGTGCCAACGACTCCAGAAGGCACAGAGTATACCGTTATCTTTGATACGGCGGATACTAAAAACCCCCGCTTGGTTTATTTCCCCACATCCCTTAGCAACTGATAGGTTAACCCTGAAAAATGCGCCCATGACTTTTTCAGGCTATGCCCAAACGTTGTTTTTAACGCTCGTTAACAGTATTCAGGTTACAATAACCCATCCTACAACCCTGCTTTGTTGTATTGTATGCCTGTACAATCAGTTCCATCCGCGTCACCCTATCAGCTTGATTATGCCGAACTAAATTGGCAGGAAGGCGATGCTCCCGCAGCCACTCAATATAACGATATTTATTTTTCCGGACATCAGGGGCTAGAGGAAACTGAATACGTTTTCTTACAACATAATCAGTTGCAACAACGCTGGCGACAACTCGGCTCAGGAAACTCATCCACTAGCACTATCTTCACCATCGGCGAAACGGGTTTTGGTACTGGCCTGAATTTTTTAGCCGCGTGGCGATTGTGGCAACAACAGGCCCCTGATAACTGGCAATTGCATTATTTCTCGGTAGAAAAACACCCTCTGCGATTGCAAGATTTACAACGCTCCCTCAACACCTGGCCAGAGCTCCACTCTTTTGCAAAGCAACTCATTACCGAGTACCCGGTATTACTGCCCGGCCACCATTTACTGAAGTTTGACCAGGGTCGGGTTACTTTACATTTGTTACTCGGTGACGCGATTGACTGCCTGGAACAGTTACACTGCAGCGACCATCCAGAACTGATGTTAGCCGATGACATTAAAGCTTATCCCCAAGTAGATGCCTGGTTCCTCGACGGTTTTGCCCCGGCTAAAAACCCGTCCTTGTGGAATGACCCGCTGTATACCCTGATTGCCCAACTAAGTGCTGCTGGCACTACCCTTGCGACCTTTACCGCCGTGGGCGATGTCCGTAGGGGGCTGGCAAAGCAGGGTTTTAATATGGAAAAAACCACAGGCTTTGGCAACAAGCGAGAAATGCTAAAAGGCGTTTTGACCCAACACTATCCTCACTATGATACAACGCTTAAAACGCGCAAAAAAGGGCTAAGCGCACCCTGGTATGTTGCCGGGCATAGCGCGAAGAAAAAACAGGTTACCATTATCGGCGGTGGCCTAGCAGGCACTAGCAGTGCCTACGCGATGGCTCAGCGAGGCTGGCAAGTCACTCTGGTGGAGCGCACTCCCGCATTGGCCCAGGGTGCCTCCGGCAATTCACAGGGGATGTTGTACACCAAGCTATCACCGAAACCCGGCAAGCTGAATCAGTTTACGCTAAGCAGTTACCTCTACGCCCTGCGGTTTTATCGTCAACTTTTAGAACAGCAACACTTATCCCCTGAGCAGCTGGATTTTTGCGGGGTTTTACAATTAGCAACCGATGAGAAAGAAAAAAAACTTCAACAGCAGTTACAACAGCTGTTTGCTGGGCAGCCTGAGTTGGTGCAGTTTTTCGATAGCACCCAGGCCTCGGAAGTCGCTAACATAGAGCTGACTCACCCTGGTTGGTATTTTCCCCAGGCGGGTTGGCTATCGCCGTCGGACCTATGCCGTTCACTCGCCACCCACCCCCGGATTGAAATCGTCTATAACACCGAGGTGCTAGAGCTTGAGTACGAGCAGCAGTGGAAAGTTAACAGCACTTCCGGAAACACATTGTCCCAAAACACACTGTGTTGCGCTGAAGTGGTGATCATTGCTAACAGCCGGGATGCGATCCAGTTTAAACAGACGGAATCGCTACCCTTGAAAACCATCCGCGGCCAAATCACCGGTATTGAATCAACAGGAAAGCTGGCACAACTCAACACCGTGATATGCCATGAGGGATATCTAACCCCGGCTATCAATGGCGCTCACAGCCTAGGAGCCACCTTTGATAATAATGACAGTAATACCACCCTTAGAAACCAAGACCACCAACGCAATTTGCAAAGTCTGTTACAAGCAATACCCTCACTAACAAAGGACTTTATTGATGTGGACATGGATTCCCTAACCGGTAGGGCAAGCCTGCGCTGCACCAGCCGTGACTATTTACCTCTGGTCGGCCCAGTACATAATTATCAACAATTCCTCGAAGACTATGCCCCCCTGCGGAAAAATGCTCATCTACCATTCAGCACACCCGGCAGCTACTATCCCGGCCTCTATATCAACGTTGCCCATGGTTCTCGGGGACTGACTTCAACACCACTGTGCAGCGAATTACTGGCAGCAACCATCTGTAATGAAACTGCGGTTCTGCCCAGAGAGCTGGTCAGTGCCTTAAACCCAGCCCGGTTTGTTATCCGCGATTTGGTACGCAATAAGATCTGAAGGTATTAGACAAGCATTATTTCAGCAAAAAAGGGCTGTTAATGCTTCTATATTCGGTGCGGGTGAGTGTAAATAGTGGCGCGTTCACCGCGAACAAAACCACATAAGGTAAGGCCAAATTGATCGGCGATATCAATGGCAAGAGAGGTGGGCGCACTAACCGCAGCAATAATTTCCAAGTTGGCGCGGATCGCTTTCACGACCATTTCAAAACTCAGTCGGCTGGATAGCAATGCACCGCGTTGCGCAAAATCGCCATGTTCTAATAAGGTACGGCCAATCACTTTATCGAAGGCGTTGTGTCGTCCTAGGTCCTCTGCAACGGTATGCAGTTGTCCATCTGCAGAAAAAATACCGGCCGCGTGACAACCTCCGGTATCCTGGAAAATGGCTTGCCGTTCTTTCATTAGCTGCATTAGCTTAGCGAAGCCTGTGCGTCCCAATTGCATGCTGTCCGGAACTGTAGACAGGCCCAGTACATTGTTCTCTAAGATGTCGCGCTTACCACAAATACCGCAAGAGCTGGTAATGATGACGTTGCTACGGCGGGCTTTTACCGTTTCTGGATGATGCAACTGAATATTGACGACATTGTCTTCATCCGGACAAATAGCCATGGTGGCAATATCGTCCAGGCTGTCGATAATCCCTTCGGTGAAAGCGAAGCCCACTGCTAAGCACAAGGGTGCAGGATATTCATGGTCTGCTAATACGCCGTCGGCATGGGTAAAGCCGGCACCACCTTTGATTGTTTCTGTGGGAGTCCACATCAAGGTATAACTGCCAACTTGTTCGATATTGATTGCCAAGGTATCTTCTTCGACAACTTGACACTGTTCCAATTGACCTGGTTGATTAGGTTTTGCAATATGCACAGCTTCGACGTTACGCACGCCGCGGTTGGCCGTAGTCGTTGGAGATGTTTTGGTCATACTAACTTCCACATAATGCTTTATCTGCTTCGTTAATAGGTAACAATAGGCGGATGCTTACTATCATTTTCACAACAGATTATATGTGTACCTAGATCAATATCTTTCGAACTTACTTCAAATGCTGTGTTAATAGCTCCACCTATATATATGCAGACAACGAAATAGCAACAGTCGCTATTCTCGGACAGCCTCCTAGCGTCAATCCATTTTTTGTTTACTGAAGTAATAGCCATATTGATTGGCAATGATAAAACAAAGGCTCATGGGCGCTGAAAACCCCATTGATTGATTAGGGTAGTTCACAGCAAATTTACCCTAACGCTGTACAAATCTTTGGTCTAGAATCCCTTCGGTGTTTCTAGAACAGCATTGTATAGCGCCGTGCTCGACTTTTCCAGACATCACGTGTAGAGTGACTACGCTCAATCTGGAAAAATCTCACACGATGCTATAAATACCGCTCTATAAAGCAAAGCGTCTATGCTCAAAAATTTATGCATCGCTAGGGTTTAGTTGGGATGATACTTTAAATAACAGATCTTTGGTCTCATTAATTTTTGCGACCAAATATACCCAAAGCGATTGAAATTTAGGTGTTAGAGTGCGTCCCTTATTTATCTATGGAAAGTTGTTTATGGCAAGTTGTTCATAGCAAGGCGTTTGGACGCAGGAAACTGTCAATATTTCAAGTTCAAACAACGCAGCCATGGACAAAAAGGGGCGTGTTATAACACCTAAATTTCAATCGCTTTGGGTATATTAGTCATAGGTATTAAGTTTGCGATCTTGTACCCGTTTAGCCCAACTGAGGCTTCTTTTTTGAATTCCTTTGGGAAGCCCTTTCTTTTCTTTTATCTGTCTGTTAATCTCCGCAAAACATACTCGCTAACATTAGTGGCAGTGTTTTACACTGCCAACGTAACGTGATGTTCATGAGCATTAGACTACTTCAATTTAGGGGGTTAGATGAGTAGCCGTTTATTAACTAATTTTGATTTGTTGCTCCCTGCCAGTCTCCAGGAAGCTTTGGACATCCTGGAACGCGAGCAAGCGGCGATAACAATCGTATCCGGGGGCACTGACGTACTGGTGGCAATGAAAATGGGCTTCAAGACCGACAAGGTCATGAGCCTGGCTGCATTACCGGATCTGGATTACCTGGAATACGACGATAACACTGGGCTTCGGATAGGCGCCAAGGCTTCCATAGCCCAGATTGTGGACTCGGCGGAAGTGAAGCAGCACTACCCTGCCCTGTGGCAGTCGGCAAAAATATTTGCCACGCCCCAGTTGCGCAACACGGCAACGGTAGTGGGTAATCTGCTGCGCGGTTCTCCCGCCGGTGACTGCTCTGCAGCCGTGTATGCCCTAGGTGGTACGCTAGTGTTGGCCAATGCACAAGGCCAGCGTGAGTTGGATATCGATGACCTGTGGGTCTCCTACGGTGTTACTGCCCGAGCCGATAACGAATTGGCTATTGAATTACAAATACCTTCCCCTGGCACCAGCAAGGTCTCCGCTTTCAAGCGGCTGACCCGGGTCAACGAGGATCTGGCCAAGCTCAATGTGGCCGTTGGCCTGGATATGGACGGTTCAACTTGCAATGGTGCCCGCCTGGTTATGGGCTGCGTCGCGCCCACAACGATCCGTTTACCCTCCGCCGAGGCAGCTCTGATCGGGACAGAAATCAATAACGACTCCCTAAACAAAGCGGCCGAGGCCCTACAACAAGACATTTCGCCCATTGATGATAAGCGCTCGACTGCCGAGTATCGCCGCACAGTGGCCGGTGTGTATTTGAAACGCACTATCCAACAAGCGTGTGGAATCGAATAGGTCTATAATAAACTACATAATAAACTAAAAGATCCCTGCACTAGCTATATTATACAGTGCAGGAATTTGAGGAGTGAATCATGAGCAAACATTTCATTACATTAAATGTTAACGGTGAAGATCATGACATTGTCGTGACCTCCGATAAGACCCTGTTGGAGGTGTTGCGGGACCAGTTGAATATGCCCGAAACCAAGTACGGCTGCGGTACTGGTGAATGTGGTGCCTGCACCGTGCTGATAGAAAACAATGTTGCTATCAACTCCTGTTTAACACTGGCGGCGACAATGGACGGTCGACAGATCACTACTGCAGCAGGCCTGCAGAAAGACGGTGCATTACACCCGGTTCAGCAGGCTTTTATCGATTGTGCGGCGGTGCAATGTGGCTACTGTACACCGGGGATGGTGATAAAGGGAGTTAGCTTGCTGGCGAAGAATCCGAACCCCACCGAGCAGGAGATCAAGGAGGGCCTGGAAGGTAGCATTTGCCGGTGTACAGGTTATGTCAAGATCGTCGAAGCGGTAGATGCCGCGAGCAAAGCAATGGCCAAATCTGCGAACTATGGGGTATAAAGATGACTGAATTCAAGACGATAGGAAAAAACGAAGAGCGCATCGATATCAAAGCCAAGGTCTTGGGTACTGCAGTCTATGCGGCTGACCTACAAATGCCTGGTATGCTCCACGGCAAGGTAGTGCGCTGTTTTGAACACGCCCATGCCAGGATTGTGAGCCTGGACTTGTCCGCCGCTGCTGCTGCGCCGGGCGTAGTTAAGGTGCTAGGGCCCCAGGATGTGACCAGTAAAACGTTCAACAAATCGGTCATCGACTTGATGGCATCGGACTCAACGGCCAAGATGCTGGGGGATATTGAAGAACAGAGTATCTTTACCGAACACGTCAAGTACTACGGTGACGGTATTGCCAGCATTATAGCTACCAGTGAAGAAGCGGCTGAACAGGCTGCAGCGCTGGTTGTAGCCGAGTACGAACCATTGCCGGTTTATCTAACCCCGGAGGAGTCCGCTGCTCCAGATGCAGAGCAGTTTACCTCGGAAAAGCCAGGCAACCTGGCTTTCCAACTGCCTGACGGCATGTTTCCCGGCAACGTGCTGGGTTGGGGTGATGTCGATAAAGCCTTTGAGGAAGCCGATCTGGTTATTGAGGACACCTTCTACACCCCGAAACAAAAACAGTGCCAAATGGAACCGAATTCCTATGTGGCACTATACGACAATGAGAACCGCTTGAATTGCTGGACGTCCACTCAGATGCCCAAGCTGGTTCAGGAAAAGTTGGCGCGTTTATTTGAGATACCCATGTCACGGATGAAGGTGAACCAGACCGTAGTCGGCGGTGGTTTTGGCGCACGATTAGGGATGGTGCTAGAACCCGAGGTTTGTGCCATGGCGATGGCGTTACCCGGTCGACCGATCAAAATTCAAGAACCCAGAGAGGAGGACTGGTTCAGTTCACCCAGTCGTCACCCCTCGCGCTATTGGATGAAGCTGGGTTTTAAAAAGGATGGCACACCGATTGCCTGCGATGCAAAAAGTGTTAACTTCAAGGGCGGTTATTATCTGGATGGCTCAGCGTTGGCCAGCACTACAGGCTTCTGGCTACAGGGCATGTATCGGTTTGATAATCTGCGCTATAGGGGTGAGTCCTACTTTACTAACCAACCAGGCTGTGGCGCATTTCGCGGTTACGGCAACCCGCAGACAAACTTTACGCTGGAACAAATGATTGAGCGCGGCTGCATGGAATTGAATATCGATCCGATGGAGTGGCGCAAAAAGTGGCATAAGCAGGTGGGTGATATGAGTTGGCTCGGTGCCACGCCCTATACTTCCTGTGCGCTGGACGAATGCCTGGAGCAGGGTGCCGAAGCAATCAGCTGGGCTGAGAAGCGGAAAAAATATACCCACCAGACCGGCGTTAAGCGAAGAGGGATTGGGGTTGCTGTAGGTAACCATACCAGTGGTGCCTTCCCGATGATTCTAGAACAAACGACCTGCACGGTACGCTTTAACGAGGATGCCTCAGCGACGGTATTTGTCGCCTGTTCAGATATTGGCCAGGGCTCCCACACCACTTTGCGCCAAATAGCCGCGGAAACACTGTGCTTGCCCCTGGACGATGTATACCTGGATACCGGGGACTCTGATGCCGATGGTTTCGACATCGGCGCCCATGCTAGTCGCACCCTGTACGTAGGTGGTATGGCTGTGATGAAAGCTTGTCAGGATCTGCGCAAACAGTTGTTTGACCGGGCGGCAAAGATTCTCGATGCCAGTAGTGAAGACCTGGATATGGAAGACAAGCAGATCTTCGTCAAAGGCTCACCGGATCATTCTGTATCTGCGGAAAAGATCTGTCGAGTGGGTATCTATAACTTTACGGATCCCCAAACCGGGGAAGCAGAAGGCGAGGCCGGTCAGCTTCAAGCCTTCATCAGCTATATACCGGACAATAACTCCCCGCCCTTTTTCTCCACCTTTGTCGAGGTGGAAGTGGATACCGAAACCGGTGAAGTGGAGTTACTGGAGCTGGTGAGTAGTCACGATATTGGCAGGGCAATACATCCAGCAATTTGTGAAGGGCAGATGGAAGGCGGAGCACAGCAAGGGCTGGGTATGGTGCTGACTGAGGAAACCTATTTCGACGAGAAGGGTTTTATGATCAATAACAGCTTCACCGATTACAAAATGCTGGGCCCATCGGACATGCCCAAAATGACCTGTATCCTGGTGGAAAATCCTGACCCCTACGGGCCCTATGGCGCCAAGAGCGTGGGCGAAGCAGGATTGGTAACACCAGTGGGTGCCACCGCCAACGCGATTTTTCAGGCTACGGGAATCCAGTTTACCCAAGGGCCGATTACGCCGGAAAAAATCCTCCATGCGATCAAGGAGAAAGGCATCAGCTATGCCTGATGCCCACTCTATATTGGTATAGAGTGATGATCCACGCAGTTTAACTTAACCATTTGGCCTGCCAGTAATTGGCAGGCCAGTGCTAGCAAGTGAATGTCTGAACTTGCTGTTCTCCATCAAGTTTTGTCTGGTTAGCTTCACTCCGTTTTGCCCGATTGAATTGAAGCGACTTACAGACCTTTTACCGCCCTGCTCAAAGTTCTTCCCGGTATTATCCTAAATAAATCAGTTGAACGTAAAGGGCTCAGTAACCACACGTGATGAAATCTGCAGTCAACTTCGCCTCAATACCAGACGCTGACAATAACTTGAAACAATAACGCCTCGATTTTGTCGAGGCGCGTATTACTGCTTACAGCCATTTTCAGACGTTCGCGACTATCGAAATCCAACTCACACTATTTAGACTCTGAGGTTTGGCTTGTTGTCAATATTTCGATTTATTCGTGCGGCAGCTCGCGCCACAAGCGGACTTTTAAAGAATCTGGACAATGACTGAAAGAACGTTGATTGCCACAGGCAAGAATGTACGGAAGCGGACTGTCAAATTATTGGAGCTTGAACCGTCGATGACGGAACCTATTAATGTGTTAGCTCTATAAAAGAGTATAAGCAAAATTAACACCCCTTTTTTTTCCAAGCGAAACCACTTACCTAATTCGCCAATACGGCTTCACCAAGAACTGCGACAGCACAAGCAGCAAGGATAACCTGGCGACTAATTTGGGGGCAATTCGCCAGCTCTACGCAAAACAACTTTGAGGTATTGAATATGCAGTGGCCAGCATTTACCGCGAACAGCACGTCGGACAAAGACATCTATCTTATCGAAGGAAATACAGGCAGACCCTGTGGGGACTTTCGTCAAGCAGATCGACGCCCAGCGTTGCGCGGATTTAAGAAATAGGGAGCGCGCTCCCTGAATAAACAAAAGCTTGGGCCTAGTAATCCAAATCCATGGCCTTTAACATATCATTCATGTCGGTGAGGTTGCCCGACAGTATGACCCGATTGCCGTTTTTCAAATTGGAGAGTGCTTGGATGTATTTTTGGCTGAGATCGAGTTTCATGGCCTGTTTTCCGCCTTCACCGTTAAGCGCCCCGGCGACTTTAGTGATGGACTCGGCAGTCGCCTCTCCCAGGGCCAGAATTTCTCTGGAAGCACCCTCAGCCTCATTGATAAGTTTTTGTTTTTCACCTTCTGACTGGTTAATCATTTCACGCATTTGGCCTTCAGAAGTATTGATTAACGACTGCTTCTCACCAACGCTTTTCTGGAGAATAGCACGTCGATTTCTTTCCGCGGTAACTTGCTTTTCCATCGACTGACGAACAGATTCAGGTGGAACAAGATTCTTAATTTCAAATCTCAATATTCTTACTCCCCACTTTGAAGCAACTTCATCAAGCACTGACACCACCTTGCTACTAATCGCCTCGCGTTCCTCGAAGGTGCGGTCAAGATCTAGAGTACCAACAATGGCTCTAGTGGTCGTCTGCGCCAACTGGACAGCAGCATAGCGATAATTCGTGATGCCGTAACTTGCCTTTGCAGTGTCGAGAACCTGCATGTAAATCACACCATCGACTTCAACCTGAATTTCGTCCTTGGTAAAACAACTTTGGGGCGGGACATCCATGGTGTGTTCTTTAAGATCCTGGGCATAGGCTACCTTGTCAATAAAAGGTATTAACAAGTGAAAGCCAGCTTTCAAGGTCACATGATACTTACCAAAACGCTCCACAATATATTCATTTTTTGCAGGTACTAGTCGGATGGAGCGAAACAGGGCTGAAAGCACCACCAAAAAAATCCCACCTATTATAACTGCAAATAATATGAGGTCCAATTCCATGATCATGCTCCTGCTTTTTGGGGTCGACTATCCGAAAGTTGAGCTTTTATTTTATCGATATTTAGCTCTTCGAATATTCCCTTGAAAGTTGCCAGGCCGGCGGGAAACAAAGCGACGTTCCCGCCCTCAATAACATCAGAGAGTTGAGCGATATATTGTTCGACCAGTTTCATCCTAAGCGCATCACCACCACCCGGAGCACTGATCGCTCTGCCGACCATCTCTAAACTTTTAGCGGTCGAATCGGCAATCATTTTTATCGATTGAGCTCGCCCATCTGCCTCATTAATTCGTCGCTGTTTTTCTCCTTCAGAAATATTGATGGCCATCTGCCTTTGACCCTCTGAGACGTTGATGAGCTTTTCCTTCTCGGCAGTGGCCCGGGTGATTTCAGCCCGCTTCTCTCGCTCTGCCTCCATCTGTTTTTCCAGGGTTTCAATCACATGTGTCGTTGGAGCAATGTCCTTGATCTCATAGCGCAACACCTTGATACCCCAAGGATCAGAAGCCTTGTCGATTTCTGAAATGATTTTATTATTGACCGATTCGCGCTCAGAAAATATTTCGCCAAGGGTGATCTTTCCCACTTCAGAGCGCATCGTTGTCTGCGCCAGATTATTGCTTGCTGCCAGATAATTACCGATACCATAGCTGGCCTTATTGGCATCCATGACTTGCAGGTACAGCATACCATCAACCTCAACCTGTATATTATCGCTCGTGATAACACTTTGCGAGGGGATATCAATCACCTGCTCTCTCATTTCTTGTTTGTAAGCGGCATTATCAAAGAATGGAATGAGAAAATAAATTCCTGGCTTTAGTGTTCGATGGAACTTCCCCAGTCTTTCGACAACAACATTTTCTCTCTCAGAGACGATAATGATTGTTTTAAAAATGACAAGAAAAATGACAATGATAGTGATGGATGTTGCAGTCAGCATAATTTTTCTCTCTTTGTTAGGCCCTTTCAACCAGCCATGTAATATTATCTCTGCCGATGACTTTTACTTTTTCGCCGGCATGAATATTTCCCTCTTCATGGGATAAAGCCTTCCAGGTCGAATCGCTGTGAGCAATACGGCCAAGTCCTCCGCTGGGAATCATTTCGACAACTTCAACCACGCTACCGATAACCAAAAGATCATCATCAATTTTTTGCTTCATGGTGTCGGTTGGATAATATTTCATTGCAAGCAAGCGAAGGGAAAAAATGTAAGCGATCGAACTTAGAAACCAGGCAATAAATTGTCCAGCAATGCTATCAACATACTGATAGTGGATAAGAGCTGCTACCGTGAGAGCTCCCATACCAACAAAAACAGACACCAGCCCTGGCAGCAACATTTCAGCCAATACAAGCACAATGCCTAAGCCAAGCCAGAATTGAAACATTAATTGGTCCATGCGCAATAATGGAAATAGGACAGACAAACATCCTGTTTTTTGCAAGTATACTCTTGCCGCCGGGCGGATAGCAAACGATTGATTCTGTCTCAATTGTATCCGATTCAGTTAATGTTACGGACCCTCTGGTGGTGGAATTCCATCGCCAACCCTACCGTCTAGATAGACCAATCCGGACACCGGTGATAATTGTTATGTTGATACCCTTTGTGACGCCGACAAATAGATGAAAGAGGTGAATGGATTCAATATCTGCGGCGAACAGAGCAATGATTAATACCTTATTGCGCCTTGTATATCTCATTAAGTATTCTACCGTATCTTCTGACTACCTACTACCGTTAAGGTGGATAAGAATTGAGTGTCCCGTTTTGTGGAGTTTTTTTAACCTGTGCACCCAAGCCCCCCTGTGTCAGGATAGATGTCGCCGCCAGTGGGTACAGTTAACATCGCACACCACTCAAAGCTTCAATGAGCGGAACAGCTTGATGAGGGGGTATGTCTAGTGGAATTTTAATCACTAGTTTGTTGGCTAGTGTTACTTCAATAGTGCCCTGCTCGCGAGGATGGTCAACGGGGTTGGGTTCTACTTCAACGGGAATGAATATCGACCTCTGTTCTTTGGGTTTTGTCTCTGGCGACTCTTTACCCATGATTTCCACTTTCCATTTATTGAAACTCTCTACAGCAAGACCTTCTCGCCGACAGAAAGCTGACTGGCTCAAACCGCTCGACTTCCAACTAGCGACCATGTCTTTCCGAAACTGTTCATTTCTAGGGGTGGGCTTTGAGGGTTGAGTTTTAATGGTCATGACTTTCTCCTGCCTGGTTTGGATGCAGGGAAGTCTAACTTGGCAGGGTCAATCTTTGAATGTGGGGTTCATGAGCCCATTACAGTTGAACCGTAGCGAGGGTGACCAAGGTGCTGAAAATAAAGTGTTTTTGTGCTTTTTTAGAGGATCGCGTAGTCACTCTACGGGTGAGTCTAAAAAAGTGCAAAAGCGCTTTATTTTCAGTGCATTGGGCGTCCGCAGTACCCAAAACACTCCGCGAAAAGCGCGTCGCGGGGCAGGCCCTAGGTTCAACTGATTTATTTAGGATTATTGAGGCATGCTAGGTGTCAACAGCAGGCGGCCGTAGAGCGCCAAATACACCACATAAGGCACCACCCACAATAGCGCCGAGAGCAGTAAGATCTCCGAACCTAGCCCTGCCATGGAAGTCGCCACCCGCACCAGCGCAGCTGCAGCCATGCACAGGTAGGCGGCGACCATTGCAACGTGGGGTCGAATTTCATGCCCGGTGTGGCGCAAACTAACGCGGGTCATTAAGCCCAGTGACATCAGTCCAAAACCACCCACTGTAAAGGCATGAATCCAGCTCTGTGTGCCGACTGCCAGACCATAGTTCTCCAGTGTCCACAATAGCAGGCACACAACAAGCCAAACATAACCGAAGTGCAAAACCCACACGATGGGAATATCGGTAATGCTCAGACTGTGCCAGCGGCACAGGCGCACTCCATGTAAGAGGCAACTGAACAGCGCCACCGTGCCGATCACAGCAGGTGCGAGAGCGGCGATATCAACGATTGCCAGAATGATGATAGAAAGAGCCGATAGCCATTCCAGAATAGGGACGTAACCAATAGCGGTGGGCTGTCCTTTTTCCAGCAGGGCATTTTCGGTAAAAATCGGCGCTAGCGCACCGACTGTTATCGAACAATGAAAAACGATGGCATAGAAACCGATACGCAGGCCCTGCTGCCACAACACCAGATCCTGCTGTAACACTCCTAGGTAGTAGCAGAGGTTGCCGACAAAGAAGCCGGCGGTGATCATAGCCACTCCCAGGGAAATCTGGTAACGCATTCTAAACAGATCCACTGCTACCATAGCGGCAAACATCAAGGGGAAACTGAGATCCAGAATGATCACCAGCGGTAGCGGTAACTGCGCTGACAGTGCTACAGACAGTCGTCCCAGCACCCAGCTGAGCACCAACAGTACCAGGCTGCGCCCCCTTATTTCCTTGGTTCCCGCCCAGCTGGGCAAGGCTGTCAAAATAAAACCAAATATAATGGCGGTGGAAAAGCCAAACACAATCTCGTGTTGGTGGTGTAGCGCAGGAAGATCATTCACCGACATGCCTGTTGCCGACTGCAAACCGGTGTACAGGGGAATCCAGCTCAGAATCAACAGCGGCCCATACAGCGCTCCGAGAAGAAAGAAGGGTCGAAAAGGGCTACGCCACAGGGAGGGTGGAATTACTGTCATTGCTCACTCCCCGCCTAGGCTTGGTTCGCCGACAATACTACTGCGGTCAGTATCGCAACGTGTCACTGGCGCCAGTGCGATGCGGCCACTGTGGAGGCGTGATCGTACAACCCGGAGGTGATATTCAATACCTTGGATGCGGTCACTATGTCTATATCGAGATCTTTAATCGATTCGGTCATGGAAAGCAGCAATTCACGGCGAAACTGGGCAAATAGGTCGGTGACCCGGGTTCCCTCGGCGGTTACCTGGTAGGCAGCGGTACGTTTGCTGCCGTTACTTTCGGCGCGCTCGATCAGGTCCGCCTTGATCAGTTTACGCAGAGAGTATTGCAAGTTAGAAATGTCGTCCCGATTCATCAAACGCGCCACTTCAGAGATACTTTTGGCCCGGTCATGCATGCGGATGACATGCAGCACCGCATTATCGATGCCTGCAAACCCCCCCTCTATACAGCAAGAAAGGCAATCCTTTTGCCAGCGGTCGAATGCGGCGCTGATGCGAAGTATCGCAAATTCCAGCTCGGTAAATTTCACTTCACCATCACACTGGGCGAGGTGCCAATGCTTATCAAAAATGAGCCTACTCCATTAACATTGCTATTAAACCGGCACATCGAGTGTCAACGCACTCTTCCACCACACGTATTCTCAATGCAGAGGCCACTATACTGGCTTATCGACCCGCAGGGCTGAACGGATTCATACTCATAATGGGTTCATAGACCCCAATTTTGAAAATCAATATTCGCCAGGCCATAAATCCTGCCAGAATGCTAACCGCTGAGGCAATTGTCGCTGTTGTACCCACCGGTGTGGTCCATAGGATTAGAGCAGGCAGGATAATGCCCACGACTACC
>JAZFYA010000214.1:0-3075 GCA_036443315.1 Pseudomonadales bacterium | reverse complement strand
GCTGGCCGGGTTTATTATTATTGCAATGAATTTGCCCGCCTTGCCGGGTGCGCTTGGTATTATTGTAACCTCTGCTTTCTCATTGCAGGCCGGGGTCGGCGGCTTTATCGGTGCCTTGCTTGCCGGGGTACAGCGGGCGACGTTTTCCAATGAAGCAGGTCTTGGTTCAGCGGCTATCGTTCACGCGACAGCGCAGACGAATATTCCGGCTAAACAAGGCATCGCCGGGATGATGGGGTCTTTTGTTGATACGATTGTTATTTGTATGATGACGGCCCTGATTATCGTGATTTCCGGTGTGTATGAAACAACAGACGGCATTGCCGGAGTTGAGCTGACCTCCGCTGCGATGGGAAGTGCGGTTTCATGGTTTCCTTATGTGTTGGCTTTGTGTGTTGTGCTGTTTGCTTATTCAACGCTGATTACCTGGTATTATTACGGCGAGAAGAGCCTGACCTTCCTGTTCGGGGAAAAGCGGTGGGTTGTGCTGGCCTTTAAACTTATATTTTGCGCGTTCGTTGTCATCGGTGCGGAGGCGGAACTGAGGAATGTTATTCGTTTCTCTGACGCCATGTTCCTCTCGCTCGGTATTCCGAATATTATTGGACTTTATATTCTAGCACCAGAGGTGAAGCGAGATCTTAAAGAATATCTGCAAACACTAAAAAAATAAACATAGCACTTGATCTGTAGTATTTTTCTTGTTTTTCTCTATTAACTATTCATTAATATAGATATGGATACGGTTTCGGTACGATGTTGTATTGCGGGAGCTGGTCCAGCTGGAGTAATTTTGGGATTACTGCTAGCTCGCGCAGGTGTTGAAGTATTGGTTTTAGAAAAGCACGCAGATTTTCTGCGTGACTTCCGAGGAGATACGCTTCATCCATCGACGTTGGAGGTCATGCATGAACTTGGACTCCTCCAAAAATTACTGCATTTGCCACATCAAAAAGTGTCGCAGATTAATGCACTGTTTGGTGATTTAGCACTTACAGTAGCGGATTTCAATCACCTACAAACCCAATGTCGATTCATTGCATTAATGCCGCAATGGGATTTTCTTAATTTTCTCACTCTGGAGGCAGCTCGATACCCTACATTTCATCTGCGCATGCAGTCGGAAGTTACAGGGCTCATCGAGGAAAAAAAGTGTGTCACTGGACTCAATGCAATATCTTCAGGGAGACCATTGTCGGTACGTACAAACCTGGTGGTGGGGGCCGATGGACGACACTCGGTTGTCCGGACCCAAGCTAACTTGAAGGTGCAGGATTTTGGTGCACCCATGGATGTTCTGTGGTTTAAGCTTACACGGCAGTCTGGTGATCCTAAAGATCCAGTAGCTCGATTTGACACAGGACGGGTTTTTATTATGCTGAATCGAGGTGAGTACTGGCAGTGCGGCTTCGTAATCTCGAAAGGGTCACTTGGGCAGATTCGAGAGCGAGGGCTACCGGCTCTTCGCGACGATATCGTAAAACTTGCACCTTTTGTAAGTGACCGTGTTGGTAAGCTCCAAGATTGGGAAGAAATTAAGCTACTAACCGTCCAAGTTGATCGGTTGCGTCAGTGGTTTCGCCCGGGGCTTCTTTGCCTTGGTGATGCTGCGCATGCTATGTCTCCGGTTGGCGGTGTTGGCATTAACCTCGCAATTCAGGATGCGGTAGCCGCAGCGAACTTATTGGCTGGCCCATTGCGCTCAAATAGGCTTATCACGGAGGATCTACGCCGGGTTCAGCGTCGGCGAGAGTGGCCAACTCGTCTAACTCAGCAAGTACAGCTTTCCATACAGAATCGTGTTATCAGTCGTGTGTTGCGGGACGATAGTTCTCTCTCACCTCCTTTCCTCATTCAACTTTTAGCACGGTTCCCGTTTTTACGTCGGCTTCCTGCTAGGTTAATTGGAATCGGGTTTTGCCCAGAGCATGTAAGTACACCTTGTGCGACTGAATTGAGGTAGGAACTAATTCTCTTGTGAAAGAATATTAGAACACGCTCTTTTTTGGCTTCTACTGGCTATCTGACTGTCTGCGGTTCGATTTACGTCGATCTTCTTTACGTCGCTCTAAATGTTTGGTAGTAAGAACAGCGCACGGGGCGTGTCTGACAACATACTCTGCAACGCTTCCGATGGTAAATCGTTTCCATCCACTATAGCCATGTGTTCCAAGGACGATGAGATCCGCATTGACTTCGGTCGCAATACGAACAGTCTCTTCCCCAGCACGGCCCTCAGTAAAAACAGTATCCACTTTAATATCAAACTCCTCTTTTAATTTACGAAGAGTGTCTTTTCCTAGTTGTTTGCTATCTTCAATGCCTTCAACTACTCCATCGAATCCTGGCTTTAAGTAATAGTGCGATGGAACATTCCACACTGCTGTATCAAATACGTGCAGGGGTATGAGTTCTGCTCCTAGAGTCTTGGCTAACCACAGGGCATATAAGCTTGCATCTTTAGCACTGTCTGAGAAGTCAGTAGCTAAGATGATCTTTTTAATGGGGGCCTGCATCAGTACTCTCCTTATTGTTAAACTTGATTAATGTCAATTATAAATATTCAGCAGCATATTAGACTATTCATGGCGTATTCATTGGGACATGAGTTGAATAGTTGATTCCATACCCCCACTAATACCCCCATTTTAATTTGGTAACCTATGATTGCCAGGAAATTTAAGAGAGGGTCATATCCTTGTCAGGGAGTATCAAAACGGCTTATCAAACATAGCGTGCCAGAATTATGCCACGATAAATTGAAAGTGTCTCTTTTTCTATACTACTCTTTAGCTATCTGATCTAATAACTCACCAGCAGTAATGTCTAATGCCTCGGACATAGTTACAGCACCAACAACATTGATATTTAACTTATGTCCACCCCATTGGCTAGGAAATTCTCTTTCAGCACTCCACCTTGCATGAGCCAGCATCTCGCGCGCGCATCCGAGTACAACCTGAGAGGTTCCTTCATTAATCGCTTCTATTTCCTTTTCCCAATACTCTATCCTTGCTAAAGCACCAGACATACGTGCGTCTATCCATTCTGGATCACTTAATAGCGGCTTACTTA
>JAZFYA010000213.1:0-2719 GCA_036443315.1 Pseudomonadales bacterium | reverse complement strand
CTTAGGCGGTCAGCAGCTATAGCTACAACTATACTGGCTGCGTTAGCCTCTCCACCCTCCAACTCTTTCTTCTGAAGCATATTAAAATGAAGGTTCTGGCGAAGTAGTTCCCTTATTGCCTTATCCCTATTTTTTTCGTAAGCGGTCGATAAACCCCACTTTGTCTCTCTATGCTTCCGTCGTTATTGTTTTCTTCGATAGATTCCACGGCAGCAGTGCTTCTATCGCCTCGACGCTTTGCGCGGCAGGCAGCTCTTTAAAAACATACTTGAGATAAGCGTATGGCTCTAGTCCATTAGCTTTGGCGGTTTCTATTAAGCTGTAGAGGTTAGCGCTGGATTTTGCGCCCTGTACGCTGGCGCTGAACAACCAATTCTTTCGGCCAATAACAAATGGCCTGATGGCATTTTCTGCCGGATTGTTGTCGATGCAGAGCCTACCGTCCCCCGTGTAGACGGTGAGCTTATTCCAGTTTTTGTCCAGATACGCCATGGCCTTCCCCAGCAACCCTTTCGGCAGTGTACTGTGCAGACTTTTATCCAGCCACGTTCTTATCTTTTTGAGTTGCGGCACGGATTCTTGTTGGCGGATGGTATATTTATTTTCTGGGGCTTCATCTTTGATCTTCTTTTCAATCACATACAGCTGGCGTATTAAGCTCACCGCCATATCGGCTTTTCCCGCTTTTTTATTTTCACCCGCATTGGCTTTTTGAGCCTCGATAAATTTTCGTCGCGCGTGCGCCCAGCAGCCCAACTGGGTAATGTCTTTTTCTGCGCACACGGCGTTATAACCGGCGTAATCGTCCGTTTGCAGATAGCCTTGATAACCCGCCAATAAGTTACTGACGACCTCACCCCTACGGCTATCCGCGTAGTGAAACAATCTCACCGGTTGCGTGGGTGGCCCGCCGACCCTGACCCACATATAGGACTTTTGTAAGGCCGTTTTGTCGGGCTCTTTCAGCACCTGCAAGCCTGTTTCATCACAGTGCATGACAGGATAGGCTAGCAAGCTATCTTCCAGTAAATTCAGTAGCGGCTGGATCAGATCGCCGGACTTGATCATCCAACTGGCTAGGGTATTACGCGGTATCTCAATACCGGTGCGGCTTAATACCGTTTCTTGTCGGTGTAGCGGCAAGGCATCCTGATATTTTGAGATAACAATGTGCGCCAACAAACCTGGGCTGGCGTTACTTTTTGGAATGGGCTGCGGTGGCATTGGCGCTATTTTTACACCTTCTTCGCATACTTTGCAGGCGTACTTTTTACGCACGTTGACGATGACCTGAATCTTGGCGGGGATAATATCCAATTGTTCACTACACTCTTCACCGATCAGGGTGCGCTCACAACCACAGGGGCACAGTTTCTCTTCTTCAGAAAGATCATGTTCAATACGGATACGGGGAAGGTGTACAGGTAATGGCTTGCGGCCAGGCTTTTTCTGAGATTTTCCTTGAGATACTTCTGTAGTGGATTCGTTTTCGGTGAGCGCTTCTTCGGCAACTACTGATAACTCAGCTTCATTGAACATCTCATGTTGATCGGGCGATTTCTCAGAGCTTGCGCCAAAGCGATGTAGTTTATGTAATCTGACAAACTCTTCGAGCGTTAGGATACGCTGCTCTTTACGAGCAATGAGCAGATCTTTACCCGTAATGATTTTATCTTTTTCAAGCAGCGCCTTTTCTTTTTCAGAAAGTGCTTTTTGCAGCGCTTTAATCGTGTTTTCTTGGGTGTTTTTTACCATGCTCATAGCATGGATTTTACCATCGAATGGTCAACTTACCGAGTCAAAATACACAGCCGCGTGAGGTTTATTATTAAAAATATCAAAGCCATCAAGAAGCCAGTTTACTTCCTGCCCAGTTAAGCTTAACGTCTCCTCAGTTTTAGGCCAACGAAAGCGCTGCTTCTCCAGCCGCTTGTACCAAACGATAAAACCATTTTTCTCCCAACAGAGCATTTTGACTTTATCCCGCCCGCGATTACAAAACACAAACAGCGCGGCTATATTGGGTGACATATTCATTTCCTGCTCTACCAGTATGGACAGACCATTAATGGATTTACGCATATCGACTGGGTCGGCATAAAGGTAGACCTGAACCTCATCACAGGGGCGCAGCATTATGACGACGCCTTAAGGGAGCGGAGAATGACAGGCAATACTTGATCCAGTGTTATGACTGGAATTTCCATGCGAAAACTCGCTGCCACTAGTATGACAGATGCAGATGGCGCTGAGATTGTCGCTTGAATGAATTTACTTTTAGGCTTCTTTGGCTGTGACAGTTGTTTGCGCCAATAACCAAAAGTAGAGAAATTCAATTTATGTTGCTGGCAATAATCTTTCTGGGATGATTTGCTGTTTTTCCAGTCAGCGAAATGTTGCTGCCAATATGTGCGCTTTTGTTCAGACTTCATCTTCAGGGCTCCATTGTTGAGAAGTCTGAAGCGTAGGGTAATTTATAGCTGAGTTTTAGATGGGGTTTGCTGACCGCTTACGTTTTTATAATCCATAGACAGGCGTTTGTAGGGGATTATGATATTGTCATGCCTTCACTTCATACTAAGCCGCCTTAATTATGTAGATTTATAATTAGAGTTGTTGCAATAAACATGCATGAAAGGTTAGATTTAAGTTTATACGAGCTAATAAGTGATAGATTCTGAGGAAACTTGCTATAGAAATAATATACTCAAAAACTATT
>JAZFYA010000212.1:0-7230 GCA_036443315.1 Pseudomonadales bacterium | reverse complement strand
GGCCAAGATGAAAAAGAGCGTCATTGATGAATCAGAGCTACTGGAAAAAATCCATAGGGCTCTGGTCTACAGGGTGGCTAAACTGCTTGAAGTCAAGGTTGAAGATATCCATGGCGAATCAGCGTTTGAAAAATTTGGCTTTGATTCCATTTCTTTTACTGATTTTTGCAATCAGCTAAATAAGCAATATCAGTTAGAGATGATGCCGACAATCTTTTTTGAATACCCTACATTGAATGCTTTTGCCCACTATCTTGCAGGGGAACATCAGACCCAGTTGGCAGAGTATTTCCAGTTGCACACCTCGCCCGTGGCATCGGCTGAAACTTTTGTGGAGAGCTTGTCGGACCAGGAAGAGTCCACTGAAACAGCGGTGATGGAAGCACCTTTCGTCACGCGGCCTTTGCGTTTGTTAGCCAACAACACGCAGCGATCAACAACGCCACTAGCATCACCGGCACCTGCGGACGGCATTGCAATTATTGGCATGAGTGGCAAATTTCCCATGGCAGAAGATATTGCTAGCCTGTGGGACAATTTAATTGCAGGTCAGGACTGTATCAGTGAGATTCCCGCTGATCGTTGGGATTGGCGATCCTGCTATGGTGATCCGCTTGAGGGGGACAATCAAACCAAAATCAAATGGGGCGGTTTTATCGATGGTATTCGCGAGTTTGATCCCCTGTTTTTTGGTATCTCGCCACGGGAAGCAGAATGGATGGACCCCCAGCAGCGCTTATTAATGACCTATATCTGGCATGCCATAGAAGATGCGGGCTACTCGGCAGGCAGTCTAGCGGGAAAAAATATAGGCATTTTTGTTGCTACGGACGGTAGTAGTGGATACGCCGGTTTGATAGAGCGCGCAGGGCTTGCTCAGGATAATGCCAGTGTCACGGGTCTGGTCCCTTCCATGGGGCCGAGCCGGATGAGTTATTTTTTAAATATCCATGGCCCCAGCGAACCCATTGAAACCGCGTGCTCATCATCATTAGTAGCGATCCACCGGGCCGTGCAAGCTATGGCGAGTGGCAGTTGTGAAATGGCCATCGTGGGGGGGATCAATATTATTCTTACCCCTAAGGCCCACATAGGTTTTAGTCTGATAGGCGCGCTATCAGCAGAAGGCCGCTGTAAAGCTTTTTCCTCCCAGGCTAACGGTTTTGCCCTCAGTGAAGGGGTGGGGATGTTGGTATTAAAAAAATTACCTCAGGCGCAAAACTCGGGAGATCATATTTATGGTGTGATACGGGGGACTGCGGAGAACCATGGCGGTCGTGCCAGTTCCTTTACTGCTCCCAATCCGGTTGCGCAAGCTGAATTATTGAAAGCGGCCTATCGCCAAGCCGGTATTGATCCGCGCAGCGTTAGCTACATTGAAACCCATGGTACGGGCACGAAACTGGGTGATCCGACTGAGATCAATGGCTTAAAGGCAGCGTTTCAAGATTTATATCGAGGCACGGGAAATTCCTCAGCACAAGCCCCTCATTGTGGACTCGGCTCCATCAAAACCAACATTGGGCATACCGTGCTGGCTGCGGGTGTGGCGAGTGTGATTAAAGTCCTTTTGCAGCTTAAACATAAAACCTTGGTGAAAACGCTCCATTGTGAGCAGATCAATCCTTATATTCAGCTTAAGGACAGTCCTTTTTACATTGTGCAGAAGCAACAAGCTTGGCATTGCCTGCAAGATACTCAAGGCCATGATCTTCCCCGCCGTGCTGGGGTGAGTTCCTTTGGCATGGGTGGTGTTAATGCCCATGTGGTGATTGAAGAATACCGAGCAGAGTCCTCGTCAGTCGCCAGTGCCCGATTGCCAGATAAACAGTTGTTGGGCAAAACAGGCTCTCAATTAATTGTCTTGTCGGCGAAGAACGATGAGCGCTTAAAAGAAGCGGTGAATAACTTATATCGCTATCTGACGGAACACGTAAGCCTTCTGGCGGATGACTTGCAATCGATTGCTTATACCCTCCAGACTGGACGCGAAGCGATGGATGAGCGTTTGGGTCTGATGGTTAAATCCACAGAGGAACTGCAGGAGAAGCTGCAAGCCTTTTTGGATGGTGAAGAAAATAATGAGACTTTGTATCGCGGACAGGTCAAGCGTAATAAAGACACCTTGGCGGTTTTTACGGCGGATGGCGATTTGCAAAAAGCCATGGATGCTTGGATTAGCAAAGGCAAATACAACAAGCTGTTGGATTTTTGGGTCAAGGGGCTGATTTTTGATTGGGATAAACTGTATGGGGAAGATAAACCGCGTCGCATTAGTTTACCGACTTATCCGTTTGCGAAGCAGCAGTATTGGGTACCAGAAGGTAAAGGACTGAAGACAGAGCATAAGGCAATCACTCGATCAATCCTGCATCCATTAGTGCATGAAAACACCTCGAGTTTATCTGAACAGCGATTTAGCTCAACGTTTACGGGCGAAGAGTTTTTCTTAAAAGACCACAAGGTTCAAGGTGAAAAAGTATTACCGGGTGTAGCCTATTTAGAAATGGCTCGAGCCGCGATGGTCCAGGCAGCAGAAGGCACAAGCGCGCAATTAAATCCAGATCGACAGCAACTACAACTTAGCAATGTGGTATGGGTACGTCCTATCCGAGTAAATGGAGAAGCACAGCGTGTGCATATTAGTCTTTTCCCTGAAGCCAATAACACGGTTGCCTATGAAGTTTATATCGAAGACACCAGTTTGGATGTTGATGATGCCGTGGTTGTGCACAGTCAGGGCATTGCTAGCTTTTTGGCCGAGAACCAGTCATTAGCTGCCTTAGACTTAGCGCAATTACAAAGCAGGATGACTCAAGAGACGCTCACTGCTGAACAGTGCTATGAAACCTTCAAAGCCATGGGTCTTGAATATGGTGTTGCCCATCAAGGGATTGAAGAGATTGCCATTGGTCAGCAAGAAGCTTTGGCCAAACTATCGCTGCCGGCTAGCGTGGCAGCGGGCTTTGAGCAATACACTTTACATCCGAGCCTGTTAGATGCGGCCTTGCAAGCCAGTATTGGTTTAGCCGATCAATCGAATAGCAAAGCGGCGTTGCCCTTTGCGTTGGAAAACCTTGAAATTTTGTCCCCTTGCACTTCCACGATGTGGGCCTGGGTGCGTTATGCCAAGGGCAGTTCAGCGTCGGATAAAATACAGAAGCTGGATATTGACCTATGTGATGATGACGGCAGGATTTGTGTCAGGCTGAAAAGTTTTTGCTCTCGGGTACTGGAAAGCAATGTTTTAAGCTCATCGCCAGGCGAGGTCGGTACCTTGATGCTGAAACCCGTGTGGCAAGAAAAGGCCGTAGAGAAACTTACTAAGCTTACCCACTATGCCGGCCATCGAGTTTTTCTTTGTGGCTTTAGCTCACTGCATCAGGCCTTAGAGAAGCACCTACCGCAAGTTGTTTTGATTGACCTTGAGTCGGCAGCCACTGACTTAGCCAGTCGTTTCAACGACGCGGCATTACAGTTGTTTGGCATTCTGCAACAGTTGGTAAAAGAAAAGCCCAAAGAGCCTGTGTTGATTCAGGTATTAGTGTCCAATGAAGGATCAGAACAGGTTTATGCCAGTCTATCGAGTCTACTGAAAACCGCCCAACTGGAAAACCCGAAAATTGTGGGTCAAGTGATAGTCGTTGAGGCAAATGCATCGGTAGACACGGTGTCTCAAAGGCTAGAGGAAAACAGCTGCTCGCCACAAGAAACGCAGGTTCGTTATGAGCAAAACACCCGTTTAGTAGCCAGCTTTGAAGAATGTATCCCGCCCCAGAAAAGACCCGATAATCCTTGGAAAGCAAGTGGTGTGTATTTAATCACGGGGGGTGCCGGGGGCTTAGGTCTGATCTTTAGCCAGGCGATAGCGGAACAAGCCGAAAAGCCGACATTGATATTAACCGGTCGTTCCGCATTAGATAACGATAAACAAGAAAAGTTGGAAACCCTGCGAGCCTTAGGGGCAAACGTTGCATATCAGCAGGTGGACGTGACAGATAAGCAGGTAGTGCACAGCTTGATACAGACTATTCAACAAGACTATGGCCCATTAAATGGGGTTTTACACAGTGCCGGTGTCAATAACGATAATTTTATATTGAAAAAAACACCAGCAGAATTTGCCAGAGTTTTAGCGCCCAAAGTAGCGGGCACGGTGAATCTCGATGAAGCAAGCCAAGCCATAGATTTAGACTTTTTTGTTTTATTTTCCTCCCTTGCAGGATCTTTTGGCAATGTGGGTCAGGCAGACTATGCCACGGCAAATGGGTTTATGGATGCCTATGCTCATTATCGCAATGACTTAGTGGCAACTCAGCAACGTTATGGCCAGAGTCTATCGATCAACTGGCCCTTATGGAAAGAGGGTGGTATGGGTGTGGATGCCACTGCCGAGCAACTGATGAAGACGGCTACGGGCATGGTTGCCATGCAAAGCGCCAAGGGTATAAACGCATTGGTCCAGAGTTTATCTTCAAGTGTATCGCAAGTGCTGGTGATGGTAGGCCAGCTCAAACGTATGAAACAGCACTTATTATCAGGGACTGAAAAGCCTTTGCCATCCACACAGCCACCTACCCCAGCCCAAGCCCGCACAGTGATTGATACCGACACATTGTTTAGTAAGCTGCAAAATGTCTTATTGCAAAAGGCGGCCGAGTTATTAAAGATTCGAGTCGAGGATCTGGATGCTGATACGGAACTGAATGAGTACGGTTTTGATTCCATCAGTCTGACGGAGTTTATCAATCAACTCAATCAACGCTATCAATTAACATTAGCCCCCACAATCTTTTTTGAATATCCGACCATAGAAACTTTTGCCCATTATTTAAGTGAATCCCACCAAGCTGTATTTACCAATGAATTTAATCTGCAAGGGCAGGATCAACAGCGTATAGAGAGGGAAGATGTTAAGGATAAGAAACAGCACTTATCATCAGGAACTGAAAAGTCTTTGCCATCCACACAACCACCTACCCCAGTCCAAGTCCGCACAGTGATTGATACCGACACATTGTTTGGCAAGCTGCAAAATGTTTTATTGCAAAAGGCAGCCGAGTTATTAAAGATTCGAGTCGAGGATCTGGATACTGATACGGAACTGAATGAGTACGGTTTTGATTCCATCAGTCTGACGGAGTTTATCAATCAACTCAATCAACGCTACCAATTAACATTAGCCCCCACAATCTTTTTTGAATATCCGACCATAGAAACTTTTGCCCATTATTTAAGTGAATCCCACCAAGCTGTATTTGCCAATGAATTTAATCTGCAAGGGCAGGATCAACAGCGTATAGAGAGGGAAGATGTTAAGGATAAAGACTGGGTCGTTGAGCATAAACCCCGCCATCGTTTTGCAAAAGCCAGTATTTTACCCTCATTGAGTACGAAAAAATCTGAAGCGATTGCCATTATTGGTATGAGCGGAAAATTCCCCCAGGCCGACAATTTGGAGATATTTTGGCAGAATCTGCAAGCTGGCAAAGATTGCATTAGCGAAATCCCTCCAAGCCGCTGGAATTGGCAATCTCTGTATGGTGATCCCTATACCGAAGTCAATAAAACCAATATCAAATGGGGTGGATTTATCGATGGTGTGGATGAATTTGATCCCTTATTTTTTGGCATTTCTCCTCGTGAAGCGCAATTAATAGATCCGCAGCAACGCTTATTGATGGCCTATGTTTGGCAAGTGATAGAAGATGCAGGTTATTCAGCCGAAAGTCTTTCCGGCACACAAACCGGGATTTTTATCGGCACCGGTAGCAGCGGATACAGTAGCTTAATATCACAGGCTGATATCCCCATCGAAGGGTATAGTGCAACGGGTATGGTGCCGTCCGTGGGTCCGAATCGGATGAGTTATCTGTTAAATCTGCATGGTCCCAGTGAACCGATAGAAACGGCCTGCTCCAGTTCCTTAGTGGCGATCCACCGCGCCGTACAAACAATAGAAGCGGGTGACTGTGAGATGGCGATTGTAGGAGGCATCAATATCATCATCACTCCGCAGGCACATATCAGTTTTAATAAAGCCGGTATGCTTTGTGAAGATGGACGTTGCAAGACCTTCTCCGATAAAGCCAATGGTTATGTTAGAGGGGAAGGGGTGGGCATGTTGTTTTTGAAAAAGCTTAGTATTGCCGAACAAGACCGAGATCATATCTATGGCGTTATCCGCGGCAGTGCAGAGAACCACGGCGGGCGTGCTAATTCTCTCACCGCACCGAATCCCAAAGCACAAGCGGATTTATTACAAACGGCCTATAAAAAAGCTGGCATAGACCCAAGGACGGTTAGCTATATTGAAACCCATGGGACTGGGACTGCACTTGGAGATCCCATAGAAATCAATGGGCTAAAAAGCGCCTTTGACGCTCTTTATAAACAGACCGGCGATACCAACATCACCCAAGCCCATTGTGGTTTGGGCTCGGTCAAAAGCAATATTGGCCATTTAGAACTTGCCGCTGGTGTGGCCGGTGTGATTAAAGTGTTGTTACAACTCAAACACTGTATCCGTGTTAAGAGCTTACATTGCGATAAAATCAATCCGTATATTGAACTAAAAGACAGCCCTTTTTATATTGTGCAAGAGAATCAAGACTGGCCTGCTTTAAAAGATGCGCAAGGGCAAACGTTGCCACGCAGAGCCGGTGTGAGCTCCTTTGGTTTTGGTGGTGTGAATGCCCATGTGGTGATTGAAGAATATTGTCCGCAACCCAGCCATGAATCCGATTTAACCAAAGACCGTGGCACAGTTCCGCCATTTATAATGGTACTTTCCGGTAAAAATCAGGAACGGCTGCAAGTGTATGCGCAGAAGCTCTTGAATTTTATCCAGAATGACGATGCTATCGATTTGGCCAATATCGCGTACACGCTGCAAGTGGGGCGAAAAGCTATGGAAGAGCGTTTAGGCTTGATAGTCAATACCCAGGAGGAATTACAAGAAAAACTGCAAGTCTTTTTGGACGGTAAAGAAAGCATAGAAGATTTATACCGTGGTCAAGTCAAACGTAATAAAGACGCCTTGGCTGTATTTTCAGCCGATGAGGATATGGCCAAAATTATTGATATCTGGATCAACAAAGGCAAATACCACAAACTGCTTGATCTATGGGTAAAAGGACTGATTTTTGATTGGAATAAGTTGAAGTGTTCGCGTGAAGCAAGGGATGTAATTGATTCTTTATACCGACATGCTGAGCAAGGCCCTCGTCG
>JAZFYA010000211.1:0-4772 GCA_036443315.1 Pseudomonadales bacterium | reverse complement strand
AACGGCTTGCGACCGTAGTATCCCGCCGCCACCCTCGGTAGTCTAACCCCTCACTCGGTTGGAACCCCACGCCCTGGTGAGGGGTTAGACTACCGAGGGTGGCTAGACTGTGCGGTATCCGGGTACCGCTGGAGGAGCTGTTCTACGCTGAGCCCACTTAAGGGCGTGGGGTTCCAACCGAAAGTGGGCTCAGCGTAGAACAGCGGATTCAAGGCACTTACTCGTTGTTCGGCCTTAAGTAAGTGCCATTCATTTATAGTAGCCATTAATACTAGTTCTGGAGAGTAAGCATTCGATGAATGATGGTTTTAAACAGCGCTTGGTAGGTGCAATCGTGCTGGCTTGTCTTGCATCAATTCTGTGGCCGGTAATTTTTTCTGGTCCAAACTCACCGGCACTTGATCGCCGTAGTCAAATTCTTGAAATGCCCGTCTTTAAAAAATACTCTGTTGCTGAGCCTGTGCGTCCCGACAATATTGAGCGGGTAGTGCGTCCTAAAGTGGAAGAGCTGTCAGCAGCGCTTGTCACCCCGGCAAAGCGTGTATCGCTATCGGCTGTAGACAACGCCTCTAGACTAGCAGACAAATCACCCAGACTAGATGATCGCGGCTTGCCAGAATCCTGGATATTACAGGTGGCCAGTTTTACCAAAGCCAGTAACGCCGAGGCGTTAAAGCTGGCCTTACAAAAGAAGGGTTATAAGGCGTTTACTCGGTATATCGCCACTGATGTTGTCACTAAGCAGGGGGAGGGTAACGTGACCCGTGTCTATATTGGTCCGAAGCTTAGCAAAGGCGCCTTTAACAAGGATAAGCCGCTTATCGATAAAGCATTCCTGGTGAACTCCGTAGTAGTGAAGTTTGTACAGTAAGCGCTAATGGATAAAACACTATGGCCTCTGCACAGGCTCTGATAGAATTCACGCAACATTTTTAATTCATCTTTTTGTCATACTCATAGGGTGTTAATGAACTGGGCTGACTGGACTATTGTCGCCATTCTCGGGTTTTCCAGCTTAATCAGTATTAAGCGGGGCTTTGTTAAAGAAGCCATTTCATTAGCAATATGGGCCTTGGCCTTTTTTGTGGCAGTGGCCTTCGATGATCGTTTGGCGGTGTTGCTACAGGATACAGTGGAGTCAGCATCCCTTCGGTTTATGATTGCCTTTGCGGTGCTATTTGCAGCCACTTTTGTTGTTGGTTCGATGGTCAATTATCTGCTTGGTGAGCTGGTGCGAATGACCGGGTTGACAGGGGCCGATAGATTGTTCGGCATGGCGTTTGGTTTAGCCCGTGGTGTGATTATCATCATGGCATTACTGATTTTGGTGCCAATGGCTTTTCCGGCTAATCAGGATGCATGGTGGCAGCAGTCATTGTTAATTCCACAATTTTTATTGATGGAACAATGGTGTAAAGACAGCTTCTCTTTATTATTAGCATTGGCGAGTCGTTTGGCTCCCTGATCAAGATTGAACGCTTGATCAATCTTGGGCATTTCATAGAGATAGAAATGGGCATTAGTAGTACGGGATAACCAACTTAGAAGATAAACGTTCAGGGGGTTTGATCGATGTGTGGTATTGTCGGCGTTGTTGCCAAGTCCAATGTAAACCAAGATCTTTATGATGCATTAACAGTATTGCAACACCGGGGGCAGGATGCGGCAGGTATTATGACCTGTGAGAATGGTCGCTTAAACCAGCGCAAAGGTAACGGGCTGGTGAAAGATGTTTTCCGTATCCACCATATGCAACGGCTAACCGGTAATATTGGTATGGGGCATGTGCGTTATCCTACTGCGGGTAGTGCCAGTTCCGCTTTGGCTCAACCCTTTTATGTAAACTCTCCCTATGGGATCAGCCTTGCCCATAATGGCAACCTGACAAATGCGGCTGTGTTGAGTAAAGAGTTGTTTCAGACGGATCGTCGACATTTGAATACTGACTCCGATTCCGAAGTGTTGCTCAATATATTGGCCCATGAATTACAGAAGCTGGATAAACTGGTTCCTTCCCCTGATGATATTTTTACCGCAGTCAGTGGTGTGCATCGTCGCTGTCGTGGTGGTTACGCGGTGATTGCGATGATCTCTAATTACGGCATTATTGGTTTTCGTGATCCTAATGGTATTCGGCCCATTGTGTTCGGCGAGCGCGCAACGGATCGGGGCATGGAAACGATGATCGCCTCGGAAAGCGTTGCGCTGGACGTACTGGGTTTTAAACTAGTGCGCGATATTGCGCCTGGTGAAGCGGTTTATATCGATGTGGACGGTAAACTGCACACACGCCAGTGTGCAGAGAACCCCACGTTATCCCCCTGCATTTTTGAGCATGTTTATTTTGCTCGTCCTGACTCCATTATGGATAAGGTGTTGGTTTATAAATCCCGCCTGCGCCAGGGCGAAAAACTGGCGGCCAAGATCCTGCAACTACGTCCTGACAACGATATTGATGTGGTTATCCCCATTCCGGATTCAAGTCGCATCGCGGCCCAATCGATGGCCTACAATTTAGGCGTTAAGTTCCGGGAAGGCTTGGTCAAAAACCGGTATATTGGTCGCACCTTTATTATGCCGGGTCAAAGCCAGCGCAAAAAATCAGTTAAGCAAAAGCTGAATGCGATTGGTTTAGAATTTAAAGACAAAAACGTGATGTTGGTGGACGACTCAATTGTTCGCGGCACGACCTGTAAACAGATTATTGAAATGGCTAGGGATGCTGGAGCAGCTAAGGTGTACTTTGCTTCAGCGGCACCGCCGGTGCGTTACCCTAATGTCTATGGTATCGATATGCCTTCGGTTAATGAATTAATAGCTCATAATCGTAGTGAGCAGGAAATTGCTGAATTGATCGGTGCTGACTGGCTGGTGTATCAAAATCTTGATGATCTGGTAGCCAGTTCAACAGAAGGTAATCCGAAGGTTAAACATTTCGATTGCTCGGTTTTTAACGGCGAATACGTTACTGGTGATATTGATGATCAGTATCTTGCCAGACTGGAGGCTGAACGTAATGATGAACACAAAGCCAGTTTGGACGATGATGACGGTGCAGCCATAGGACTGCATAACGATGGCGCCATTTAGAGATAAGAAGCGCGTGATGGGACGCGTGGAATAAGAAGCGATTATTGAGACCTGATGAGTAACGAGAAGAGAAAATATTAATGTCAGAGAAAGATAAGCA
Organism: Pseudomonadales bacterium; assembly: GCA_036443315.1. GTDB lineage: Bacteria > Pseudomonadota > Gammaproteobacteria > Pseudomonadales > Dasaniaceae > Oceanicoccus. The sequence continues at coordinate 1,582 of JAZFYA010000211.1, read as the reverse complement.
GCGGCAAGCGGCATTGGAAAATGCACAGATTGATACGTTAGCTATCCGTGCTGGCCAACTGCGCACAGCCGAAGGTGAGCATGCTGAGCCGATCTTTCCAACGTCAAGTTATGTGTTTGAAAATGCTGCCCAGGCCGCGGCCCGTTTCTCCGGTGAAGAAACCGGTAATGTCTATTCGCGCTATACCAATCCTACTGTACGTAATTTTGAAGAGCGTATTGCAGCAATGGAAGGGGCAGAAGCTGGGGTGGCTACGGCTTCTGGTATGGCAGCGATATTAAGTACGTGTATGGCGTTGCTGCAGGCAGGTGATCATGTGGTGTGTTCACGTAACGTATTTGGTACCACCACTAACCTGTTTTTGAAATATTTATGCAAGTTTGGTCTGGACGTAACGTTTGTTGATTTAACCGATGTTGAGGATTGGGAAAATGCTATTAAGGACAATAGCAAGCTATTGTTCTGTGAGACGCCTTCTAACCCAATCTGTGAAGTGGCGGATCTATCGGCCTTGTCGGCTTTGGCAAAAAGCAATGATTGTCTGTTTGTGGTCGACAATTGTTTTTGCACACCGGCACTACAAAAACCACTGGCATTCGGCGCTGACCTGATTATTCATTCGGCGACCAAGTACCTGGATGGCCAGGGCCGCTGTGTTGGTGGTTGTGTGGTAGGACCTAAAAGACATATTGATGAGATCGTCGGTTTCCTGCGGACCTGTGGTCCAACCATGAGCCCTTTTAATGCATGGGTGTTTCTCAAAGGTTTGGAAACGTTGCGTTTGCGAATGGATGCCCATTCAAAAAATGCTTTAGCGTTGGCGCTATGGTTGGAGCAGCAAGAGGGCATAGAAAAAGTTTTTTATGCGGGTCTGGATTCACATCCTGGTAAAGCGTTGGCCACTAAACAGCAACGTGCTTACGGTGGCGTATTATCGTTTAGAGTGAAGGGTGATAAAGCCGCCGCCTGGCGTTTTATCGATGCAATGTGCCTCTGTTCCTTAACGGCAAATCTCGGTGATGTTAAAACCACCATTGTCCATCCCGCAACCACCACCCATGGGCGCCTCACTGATGAACAACGCGCCGCCGCTCATATCAGTGATAGTCTTATTCGCGTTGCTGTGGGACTTGAAGATATAGACGATTTAAAGACAGATATGCAGCGTGGGCTTAGCGTGCTGTAGTGCAGGATTTTTGGTGGATTTTTGGGGTCAGTGTAAAAACTCCATTGACATTGACGAGAGGCGACTAAATTAAAGGATCAGATTTATTAAATCGCTAAGTTCAAGCAAGAGATTGAGAAGAATTTAAATAGGTGGGTTTCTCCAGGTAAGCCCGGGAGGCCGAATAATTGGGGTCACAATAATTGGGGTCAGATGAACATTTCATTAATCAACAATTCTACCCCTTCTTTTTAGGTCGTCCCGCCTTCCTGGGTGTTACCCGGTGGCCGTGCAATAACTCAACCTCATCTTTAAACTGCTCACTCCCTAATGCCAACCCTTTATTAACTGCACCGCGTATCTCAGTCAAAATATCTTCACCGAGGGATTGTTTAAACAATAATTGGGGTCAGATGA
>JAZFYA010000210.1:0-14067 GCA_036443315.1 Pseudomonadales bacterium | reverse complement strand
CCCATATGCTGGAGAACGGCGCCGACCTGCGCTATATCCAGCTGATGCTGGGTCATGCCAATGTCTCTACAACACAAGTCTATACCCATGTGTCAATTAGGCAGTTGCAGCAAGTGCATGCCGAGACGCATCCTGCCAAACTCAATGACTTGTTGTCTTAGCCAAGTAGAGGAAGGGGAGTTAACGGGGTGATTGTAGTATGATCAGTGCACTAGATAGATTGGAGACCCCTATGCATCACATCAGCGTTAATGAGGCCGAAGGTCAATTGGCTGAACTTGTGAAGTTAGCGAGTCAGGGCGAAGAGGTTGCGATTCGCTGCGCGAACGGTTCAGTGATCAAATTGATTGTGGAAAAACCGCCAATGGTGGGTCAGCCCCGGCGGTTTGGTTGGTATGATGGCCAGCCCTTTACTACCAGTGAGGACTTCGACGATGCATTACCCGATCACTTCTGGCTAGGGGATAGTGAATGAAGCTGCTGTTGGATACGCACGTTTTCTTGTGGCTTGCCTGCCAAAGTAATCAATTACCTGCTGACGTTCTCTCCCTCTGTGAAATACCTGAAAACCAGCTGTACCTCAGTGTGGTGAGCAATTGGGAAATGCAAATCAAGCATCAGCTCGGCAAGCTGACATTACCGACACCTCGCGAACGATTGGTGGCGAAAGCTCAGGAGGAAGGGATCGATATTTTAACCATTGAGAATCATCATATTGATGTGCTGGACAGCCTTGAGATGACACATCGCGATCCCTTCGATCGTTTATTGATGGCTCAGGCTCAATCAGAAGGATTAACGCTGATCACGGCGGATCAAAAAATCCACGGTTATTACGATCAGGTTGCGATGTTCTGGCCTGGCTTGCCAGAGCGCTGATTATAATAAGTTTAGGGGAAATAAGTTTAGGGGACAGATTTGAATGGCACTGAGTTAAGGATGTCTATCATGAAACGATGACTCCAGCTAAATCCAGCAGTTATGGGCCTTTCGGTAAGTTTATCGCTGTATATTTAGCGGGACATCGGGACAGATTTAATTAAATAAGGTAAACCCCCGGCTTTGCCGGGGGGTCAGTTAACTCGCGCTTGCGGAAGAACGATGAGTCCTGATGTATGGTGGTGTAGTTCTGCTTGAATGCCGTAGACATCACGTAATTGTTGCGGTTGCAGTACTTGTTCAGGTGACCCTTCGCAGACAATATGCCCTTGATGCAGTAAGGCCAGGCGATGGCAGAAGCGCGCCGCCATATTGAGATCATGCATGACAACAACAGTGCTGCCGCCGCGATCACAATGGTTGCGGAATAACTCCATAATATGTAATTGATGATAAGGGTCCAGGGCGGCAATGGGTTCATCCGCAAGAATAATATTGGGTTCAGTGGCAAACATACGGGCTATTAATACTCTTAACCGTTCACCGCCGGATAAAGTGCTAACAATGCGCGTTGATAAATGTTGTACTTCGGCCTGATTCATTGCCCAATTAACAATGCGGCTGTCGAGGCTGGATAGTTTTTCCCAGGGGCTTAAGTAGGGTAGGCGTCCCAGCTCTATCAAACGACAAACTTGTAGTGGCCAGTGTGCCGGTGCGCCCTGCTCAAGATAACCAATGGTCTGAGCTAACTTTTTCCGATTAATGTCACTGAGGTTTTTTCCATCAAGTTGCACACTACCGGTGTTGGGTGTTTGCAGATTGGCGAGTATTCGCAATAGTGAAGTTTTTCCCGCGCCATTGGGACCGATTAAACCCACCAGCTCACCTTCGCCAATCTTAATATTCAGCGAGTTGAGAATCACACTGCCATTAAAGCTCAGTGCAATGTCATTAGCCTCTAACATCACGGTAGTGGTCTCATTGTTGTATTCTCATTGTAAAGTATTCCTGGTTTTAATAATCAGATACAAAAAGAATGGTCCGCCAACGAGTGCGGTAACCACACCGAGTTTTAATTCCTGGTGGGGGGAAATCAGTTGCACTGTGATATCAGCTAACAATACTAATATGGCGCCACCAAAGGCGCTTGCTGGCAGTAGTCGCCCGGGCTCGTAGCCGACCAGCGGGCGTAACAGATGGGGGACCATCAGGCCGACAAAACCAATGTTACCACTCACGGAAACAGCTGCGCCTACGCACAGGGCGACACCGATAACAATCACTGCCCGTTGCTGGCCTAAATGAAAGCCCAGCGATTGTGCCGTCTCTTCCCCTAAGCTGAGGGCGTTGAGAAAACGACCGCTGCTGAGTATCAATAGCCAGCCAAGCACCATAAAGGGTATAGCCAGGCTAAAGTCAGCCAGGCTGCGATTGGCTAATGATCCCAGCAACCAGTAAACCATTTCTGACATGGCGTAGGGGTTGGGGGCAAAATTCAATACTAAGGAAATCAGCGATGATGCTACTGCATTCACCGCAACGCCTGCCAGCAACAAAGTCATTACGCCACTGTTGTGGCCTGCCATCAAAAATATTAATACGACAGAAATCGCCGCACCGATCATGCCTGCTGCTGGCACAGCAAACCAAACAGCGGAACTCCAGCCAAAATACAGTGCGATAACAGCTCCCAGTGCGGCACAAGTAGAAACACCGACCAGTCCTGGTCCTGCCAGAGGGTTGCGCAATAAGCCCTGCAGCGCGGCTCCCGCTAAGCCCAGGGTGGCGCCAACGGCGGTAGCGAGCAAAGTGCGAGGTAACCGAATTTCGCTCAGTATCATGGCGGCGAGGGTATTTTGCTGTGAGAAACTGGCGGACAATGCCTGAAAAACATCAATACTGGCAGAGCCGATATGCAAGGCAGCAATAAAAAGTAGTGCAGTGATTATCGCTAGCAGTGCCAGCAGTGGTCCGGTTCGAACACGCATCATTGACGTTGCTCCGCTAACGCCAGGATAGCTTTGCTGGCCAGTGGCCCCGGACAAATCCAGTGGTTGGTTGGCACACTGGTAATGCTGCGGTCCTGTAATAGCCGCTGTAGTACCGGGTGGGTGGTCACGTTTTGCGCTAGAGAATTGGTGTTGGGAATATCTTCGTCAATAATGATTGCATCTGGGTTAGACCAGATTAATTGTTCCAGTGATATATTACCGTAGTACTCAATGCCGATCTCTGCAGCCAAGTTGCGAAACCCCGCCGCTTCAAGAATTTCATTTTTTAAGGTTAATCTTCCCGCAGTATAACCGTTAGGGCCATAACTAATCGCCACCTGCTTGGGCAAATTTGCGACCATGGCTTTGGCCCGTAAAATCTCCGCCCGCATCGTTTGGATTAACTGTTCGGCTCGCTCAGGTTCGCCAACAACGTTGCCGATAGTGCGAGTGAATGCCTCCGTTTCAGCCAGTGTGGTGGGTGAGTCAACGGTGGTGACCTCATGGCCGAGGTGGCGCATCATCTGTACGGCGTTGCCCGTGGTATATTTAGAGCCAATAATTAAATCGGGTTGTAATGGGATAATTTCTTCCGCTAAACCCGTGTGGGTGGGAATCCCGGCAGCGGCCTGCCACATATAGGAATAGATTGGATCCGCAGAGAGGTATGAAATACTGGCAAAACGTTCTTTTTCCACCAGCATTAACAGGATTTGATCGGTACACAGGGATAAGGAAACAATACGTTGAGGTTTTTCGGCAGCGCTGGTCATTGTGCTAAAGGTTGCGCTAAAAGTTGCGCTAAAAAAAAGCGTAATCATTAGCCAGCATCTCATTAGCCAGTAAGACCGAAGCTTCAAAAATCCACCCCTTTACGGGCCTTAACCCCAGCGCGAAACGCGTGTTTGATATCGTTGATTTCAGAAACTGTATCGGCTAGTTCTCGAATGGCGCTGCCACCCCCGCGACCCGTTACCACCACGCTTTGTTCTGGCGGGCGATTGCGAATGGCGTTCAGGACTTTTTCTTCGTCCAGGTATTTGTAGGCTAGCATATAAGTCAATTCGTCGAGAATAACCAAGTGATAGCTTTTATCTTGCAATAATTTTTCTACGTGTTCCCAAGTGGCTTCAGCGGCGGCTATATCGCCACTGCGATCCTGGGTATCCCAGGTAAAACCGGTACCCATTTGGTGAAAATAAACTTCTGGGTGTTTATCGCGAATAAAAATTTCTTCGCCGGACAGTTGTACCCCTTTAATAAATTGCACAATACCGACTTTGTAACCGTAGCCCAAGCTGCGTAATGCCATGCCAAAGGCGGAGCTGGATTTTCCTTTGCCGTCGCCGGTTAACAAGATAAGCACACCGCGTTCGATATCGGCGGCTTTGATATTGGCGTCGACTTTAGCCTTTTGTTTTTCCATGCTTTTTTTGTGACGGGTATTTTTATCGGTCATGTTCAGTCGCTGCCTCGTCAGTGGTAAATAGGGGCCGTGGCCAGCCCCGATAATTGCGGAATATCTACAATTTAGGAGTATAAACAACTGAAAACAAGACTTCTAAACCGGGTTGTTGGTAGTCGCCGAGGCCAGAGAAAGAAAAAGCCTGGGCGAGAACATACTCTTTTTCAAAAATATTATCTGCCTTCAGTTGTAATTTCCACTCGTCACTCACTGTGTAGGCACCACGCAGGGCTACTGTAGAATATCCGCTGAGTTCTGACGTATTAGCTACATCGTTAAAGCGGCTGCTGGCGGCATACAACGTCGCGCCTACAGACCAGTTGTCAAAACCGCGATCAATATCGACATTCAGCGTTTTGTCTGGGCGACGCGGCAGCTCGTTGCCAGTAGTATCATCTTCAGTGTCGATAAGAGTCAGTGCTGTGTTGACGGTCCAGCCATAAAACTCGCCGTCTAAGGAGAATTCCCAGCCCTTAATCGTAGCAGAGGCAATCTGGTCGTTGGCATTAATCGCGCTGTTGAATTGAATCAGATTTTCCAGATTGTTTTGGTAAGCGCGAACTGACCAACTGTAAGTTGGCGCAAAACCGCGTACAGCAATTTCATAGGTATCTATTTCTTCGGGCACCATTGTTGGATCTCCGAAGTTTGGAAAATAAAGGTCGTTAAAGGTTGGGGCTTTAAAGGCCTCACCATAACTGGCAATCACTTTGATATCCTGATTAATATCATAACCAACAGTTAAGTTAAAAGTATCGTGATCGCCAAACTGTTCGTTGTCATCGTTGCGTGCACCTAAATTGGCAGATAGTGCGCCTTGTGTTAACTGTAGTTGCAGATAATAAGCGTCGTTGTCGCGCTCATCGACAGTGTAGGCAGTTGTACCGCTTACTTCTTCATTGAGATAATCATAGCCGACCGTCAACAACATATCTTTATTCAGTTGGATATCGTTTTGCCAACTAATGTCGGTTTTCTCCGTATTGAATTCACCACCAGAAAAAGTGGTTAGCATATCAATTTCATCGGCCAGTGTTTCAGATTCATCCTTTGAAAAACCAGTGCTAAGTGTACTTGTCCAGTTTGTAAAGATATTCCATGCCGCTGACAGGTTAAAGGCTTCAACTGTGCTATCGGTATACGGTGAGCACAACACCGCTGCGAACGTGGTAGCGTTTGTGCAGTTGTTGTCATATTCGGATTCGGCGTCGGTGAGTTGGTAGCTTAGGCCAAGATTGATATCTTTAGTGATATCAATGGCGCCATTAAAACCGATAGACTGCTGACGGAATGCATCGTCATCTTCGTTGGGTGTGGTTTTGCTGGTAGTATTATCAATGCCTCCGGAATAAACATAGGATACGGTCAGGTTTGCCTGGTAATTACTCCCTCGTTGGCCATAACTTACCAGCGCGTCATTGGTGTTGTTATTGCCAATACTCGCTTTAACGGTGAGTGGATTTTTACTGTTGGCTCTACGGGTGATGATATTGATTACACCACCTAAAGCATCGGAGCCATAAAGGCTGGATTTTGGTCCACGTACGATTTCAATGCGTTCAATTAATTCCGGATCAATCAGTTCAATGGCAGTGCTGCCCAAGGTAGAGCTGCCGACACGGACCCCATCCACCAAAAATAAAGTGTGGTCAGTTTGGTTGCCGCGCATTGAGAGACTTGTTGCTGAGCCGCGCCCACCAGTACGGTTCATGCTTATACCTGGTGCTTTGGTTAATAGTTCTGCCAAGCTCTTAGCTTGAAACCTTTCAATATCTTCACGGGTAAAAACCGTAACGGACGCTAGTGTTTCTGCGTATGTTTGCTCAGTTCGGGTAGCCGTTACGATAATTTCTTCGGCCTTGTTGTTAGCGTATTCCGCTGCAATAGCGTTACTTGAAATGACTACTGCAATAGCCAGTGATAGAGCTGTTTTCATTGTGGTGCCTCAATGCAAATAATTAACAGTATACGATTGAGGAAGGAATAGCGTGGAGTTTTGATAAGACCACAGACGACGCCCTCCGCATCATCGCTGTTAGCGCCCATTGTTAATTCTGGACGCTAGCTGCAAGAGGCTGGTATCGGGCTAGTGGCTCTCTAATTAGCAGTGCAGTTAAAGAGTTAGTTACCGTTGCGGGGGCAGCGCCGGACTGTTTGCAGTGATAACACACTGACTTACCGGACTTCCCATTTCAGCGATTTATTGACAGGTCAATAAACCGACACCTGTTACAGTTGGCGCGCACTTTATGATTATAGGGTAGGAAAGTCAAGGTGAATGGTTAAAGATGGTGGATTATGATTCACTCTACAAGTGTCGAAGAAAATAATTAGGTGGCTTATTTAAATAGCACTAGTCATCAGTGCCCCGCAAACTATCAGCACCACCACTTCAATAATCTCAGTAGCTGCACCTGCAGTATCACCCGTTGCTCCCCCCAATCTTTTTAGCATCAGTCTACGCAGTAAATACAGTGTTAGTGCGCTGCTGGCAATTACGGCGACAGCTATGCTTAAGTCCCCCAATAAAACGCTACAGCCAATAATGGCAAGTACCGCAAACTGGTGGGCAGCGGCAGGGCAGTGGTCAATAAAGTTTTTGGCGATGCCTTTTGGATGAATATAGGGGGTGCTAAAAAAAGCGCCGGGAACAAACAATAACGGGCCAACACAACGGCCAATAATCGGGGCGATAATTAATGCGGGCCACAATTGCAGTTCTACTATGATGGTTAACGCCGCGAATTTCGTCATCAATAGACAAATCACCGCCACCAGAGCAGCACTACCACAGCGAGGGTCGTGCATAATGTCCAGTGTTCGCTCTACATCGCCCAAACCGCCGAGCCAGCCATCGGCGCTGTCAGCTAATCCGTCCAAATGTAAGCCGCCGGTGACGACCGCCCAGAATACAGTCAGTAAAGCTGCAATCACTAAAGGTGAGAACAGGGCGTGTAGGCTAGCTGCTAATACCCACAGCAACAAACCAATAATCAAGCCGACCAGGGGAAAGCATAATAGTGAACGCCCTTCGTCCTTTGGTTCAATGCTGTTGATCAAAGGCATGGGTAGGCGAGTCAGGAAAATACAGGCGGTGACTAAGGCTTTAAACCAAGTGTTCATAAAAAAACGCTCTGACGGGAATGGTACTTACTTAAGGTTGAACAACTAACAGCGCCTTAAACTGTATTAGCTCACACTTGACCCGACACAGTAGAATAATGAGTTCATATCAAATCTGACAACATGACAGTAGAGGAGCCGCTTAACAGCCAAGACCAGACATTAGTCATTTGAGGTGGTAATGACCCAAAGGCGACATTAACGAGATTCGAAAAATCTCTTTTTGAGCGACTCTTGTTTCCACAAAGCGGACTGTAACGGTCCTCAATATTTCTAAATGGTTGTTGCTACCTGGGCTACTGCTCAGTTCTCTAAGGAGACGCTCACGAAACTTAAATAAATTTGCTCATTACGGAAGGTCCTTCCACAGCCTGTGTGAAAACAACAAATTTGAATTTGTGTTCGCACGCTCAGGCCCATGGTTTAGTTTTGTCGGTGAAAAATTTGATTTGAGATACTTCTCGTGCGCATTTTAAAGGCCATATTTGGCGGTGATTTTTCTTGCTTACGCTCTCTGCACGTAGGGAACGAAGCAAATCGCTCTTGTCCTAAGCGTTACAGGCCAGCACGATGCGGCCCGAGGTAAGTCATCAGCTTTGGAAGTTGTGAGTGTGCCTCGATACCAGTGCGGAGTTAGTAATGGCGGTCACTATCTGCCAATGAAGTGGGGTAACCGCATCAAAATATTAAAGCTATTGAAATTCAACGGGTTAAAGACTAGGCGGCAACCCACAAAACCAAGCAAGCTAATGATTCATATTGCTTTTCTGAATCCGATTCGGTTACCCTTAACGGTCTTGCAGGCTATGTCACTGTCGCGACCATGATCTACACCATAGATATCCCCCCCCGAGGGATCACTAACAACAGGGTAGAGCCATTGTACCTGATTTGATAGCGACCAATGGTTAGGTAGCAGAGCGAAATGGCGGAACCAAAAATGTCCCAAATAACCATCCTAGTTGAAGGCGACGTATCCTCATCGGCGGTCCGGGAAGCGGATCAAATATGCAGGATCGGACTTGGCCAACCAAACATCAAGATAGGCCACACATCTCCTGGTCTTGCAATGGATGTCAGCACCGCAGCCAGCGTTGTATCCGCGCTCGCAGCTGTTGCGTCACTACTGTACGCTGTCGTGCAAGACCGAAGACGGGCTACCCAAGACTCTACGTGGTCCGAGGCGCGACTGAAATCATACCTAGATGCCGAACTCCTAAAGTTGGACGTCGAATCTGATTGTGCAATCCAAATTGAGAACTACCAAGGACTAAGTGACCAGAATACACAGCCCTGCATTGTGTACGTTGAAACAGGACGCGGAAGGAAGTTAGTACTTTCCGTGGCGGACTTAGGCGGTCATTTCAGTATTACGGTGAAGGACCCCTGATTGGCTAAGGTGTAAGCAAATGCCCGAACAAGAACACGGTTTGTGTGTACTCTCAGCCTCTTCCGAATCTGGTTCATTACGGAGTATCGCTGGGTTCCACAACCTAGACACATACTATATTGACGCAGAGTATGCCGAACAAGACGTGATTAGCAGTCATGAGAGTTTTCACGACCGATTTTTAAACGAAACACCGTATGGTCTACTTCAATCGATAGTAAAAGCTAACCAGTTGAGAGTGAAGGACGAGACTCTTCGCGTCGAACTAACCTTGCTTTTGAACGAACTCATGCATTCAAGCCAGGATACGCATGAACGGGCTGCAACTTACTGTTCAATCAAAGCGTTTCCTTTTCGATTTCACAACGAATTACTCCAGCGCACGCCGCCAGTGTATCAGGCATACTACCAGGATATTGCCGATGTAATAGATGGAGTCTTTAACTCGACTTTTACCCAGTTTCTCGTTGCTAAAACACTCATCGAGTTAGCGCTCGGTGCTCCAATCAGTTTGCGAATTTGTGAACTAAAAGAGCTTGATAGCTTCTCGGTGCTTGACAGTGAAAGCCCAGACGAGCGATGGAAGATCATTGTCGCTCATTACTCCTACGATGTAATGAAAGAATTGCTCTCAAAGTTAGAAACTGCTCTACAAAGTAATCGGAGGAATTTCACGCTTCCAAGCGGGTTTAACTTACAGAGTGAGGCGCATTGGGAAGGACTCGCAATGGGAGTAGCTGAGCAATTAGACCAGTATCTGGAGAAAATCGTCCGATCTTGGTTCTACGAGGCAATGCCATCAGGTTTTCCGCAACTAGCGCGAGCGGACTGGCACGACGTTTCTGTGCAAGTCTCCAACCGGTTAGAGAAGCTGACAAAAATTCGGATTGATGTAGTGTCCTCATCAATATCCATAGGGACACAGGATTTTACTAGCGATCAGCTGCACAGTGCGAAGCGGGCGGCGCGATCCAAGCTGAAGAACGGGCGAGCCTTGGATTTGAGCAGTGTGCCCGAGACAGCGGACGAGAAGCTCGGCGAACTTCTTCAATTATCCACAAGTTCGGTTGCAATAACTACCAACGCCACGAATGCCTCTATTAAAGAGTTGCATTGGTTGGTGTACCTGCCACGGCAAGATAAAAGTGCTGCTGTAGCAAGATTAACGCACTCGCAGTTCGAGATGGTTCTGTCACTGCGAAATAGATTCGCTTTATCTGTCGGTTTTTGCAAGAACTTCAAGGCGATTATAGTTGGTGTGGAAAGGACAGAAGTATTCCCTTGGATATATGAGCGCCTCACCAACTTGCATTTCTTAAAACTCGAAAACAGCACTATGGCGATAGAGCCAAATAAGCTTGTTTGGTACATGAGTGGCGACCTGTCTAGTTGGCTAAGCGACATGGGCAGACTTGGCTCTATTCAATATATGCCCATCTACCCAGATACGTACATAACCGCTGGTGCACCCCTCGCAGAGTTGGAATTTGAGTGGAAGGATATACCCAAGGTTTATTCGCAGTCGACCATCGAGGAAATGGCACTAAGTTATGGCAAAGGAGGTGTCTTGGGCCTTACGTTCAAAGTTGCTAATGTACCTGGCATTTTCCTTAGACTTATGACTTCACAAACAAGCGCGGAGCTTTTACCGTTGTTGGACGAGTTTAATGTCGTTCCAGTGCCACCAGAAGAGCGTGAAACGATTGGCGAGATGGTAGTCGCCACTCTACCAGTAATTACTTCTACGTGGCCCGCGCTTTAGCTTGCGGTCTAGGGTCTATAGGTCGGGAGCTATGCCACTCAAGCTCTAGACCAATGTTTAAATAATTCCGAGGTACAACTCACAGCCTACCAAGTACCATCTGCCCTGGAAACAGCCATCATCATTCGCTCCTGCGACAGGGTCTCATTCCATCGTGTAGTGTACAACTCTCGTCCACGGAAATGGGCGTTTTTTTGAAATAGGGTCTTTAATCGAGTCAACAGCCGCTTTGCGAAAGCTCCTGCCGTTCGTTATTCTGCTTGGAGATGACTTCAAACTATATGTTCAATGACCGCAAAGGGGACGCACTTGCCGTTTGCCGCCACTTCACCCTCTTAACACCGGCGAGAGACAACTCCTTCCACGAGCGGACGGCCACCGACTGGTGGTACGAGGGTAGAAAAGTGCCAAAAGCGTTCGTTAGGACCTGGAGAGCAGGGAAATAGCGGGCACTCAGGACGTGTCACTCTGCTATTTCGGCTGCGTTCTAGCATCTAAGTTGTGCAGCATTGCCTGTTAAATACGTGACACCTGCTTAAGTCCAAATGATTACGTCACCTAATCAAGCATAGCCAAACTTTACGCTTAGCCTCACTTAAGGTTGGGATGCAGAAACGGTATCGTCGACTTGAAATTTGGTTACTAGCTTAAATGTTCTCTAGCCCTACACACAGGCAACATTACACTAGGGCGCACTGCACTTAACTACAACCCATGGATCTTTGTCTGCATCCACATTGGAGTCCATTGATTTGTCGACGAGTTCTGACAGTCTCTCCAACAACAAGCTAGGGTCTATCTTGCAAGTAATAGCTTCAGAGAAATCATCAATTCGTCTATAGCTGACGCTATATTCTATTGAGAGTTTATTTTCCTCGGCCTCACGCACTGCCTCAAGGAAAACCAAAGGAGTCAAAGAAGCTTTTGGAGCGCCTATTGATACAAATTGAGTCATATGACTCTCAATGGATTTACCTGAGAGAATAAATGGCTTGTAGTCACCCCTAACCCTATAAGTTCTGTTATTAGCTTTCCCATGAAGACTTACAAGGTTTAATGAACCTAAAGCAAACATATCATTACCTACTTGAAGAACTGCACGCTCACGGAGAATGGGCTCCCCATAACTTCTTGCTCCATGGTTGATATATGTTTGCGTGGATATCACGTCAACATAGCTATCCATCTTGTTAACTGACTTTATATGAAAAATAACTTGCTCTAGTGGCAACAAAGTTACTTGATTACCGATTAGGCGATGGTAAAACTGCGTTAAAATAGCGATCATTGAAATCAATAGTGCCAAACCAGCTATAACATCACCTCTTGTAGTCCTCTCCTCTAAGTTAAACATTGCTTATCCGGCCCTTCCGTGGCGTGATAATACTCCATCCCTTTCTCCCGTAATATTTCGCGCTTTTCAATATAACACTGCCTTTCTTCTTCAGCCTTTTTCTTCTTTTGATGAAGTTCTCTAGCCCGTCTTTCGCGCTCTATTCTTATATTTTTATCCCTTTCGGATGTATCATTACGAACACTTAGCTCTAGTCTTAACTCCTCTTCAGGTTCTTTTATATCAAGCATTTCTTTTATAGATTTTTCTAAAATAACAACACGAGTATCTATCATAAGAATTTTCTTGCTCAGCTTAGCTAATTCTTGCTCTAAATCGGAGTCCCTATATAAAACCTCATCTTTCTTAGAGTATCCAGAGCAGGAAAGAAGAAGGACAACCAAAGGAAAAAATAAAAGTAATTTCTTCATGTAACCACTCACAAATCAAAAGTAATCTACGCAAGACAAATTATCAATTTTTGTAGCTGTACAGTCACATAAATATGCCGATAATTTTCTTTGCATTTTCAAGCGTAATGCCGTTTTTATAAGCAGCGTCATTTAACGCCGCTTCAAACGGAAGTACATCACCCTGTTTATATTTCTCTATGGATTCCACCATTTCATTATAATTGACGCCAACAACATCCTTGAAATAACTATTCAAATCAGCGCTCGTCATAGAATCTAAATTCGACCCAAGAGCAACCGCAATTTCAGCAATCTTTTGAGCCCTCGCCGCTGATAATGAATATTTTATCATAAGTATTCTTTTAGCTCTTTCGGTCTGTCGTATCTGCTCAAAGGCCTCCACCATGTATACATCCTGAGAGGGTTGCGCTGTTTTCGAATAAACTGGATTTATTGGCTCAACTTGGCAACTATCGCCGATTAACTCAGCATCCAGATCATAAGGCCGACAATTTTCTACCCCACTCAAGGCCTCCGGCAAAGTTTTAACACTAGGTACTTGACGTATAGATGTCTCCCGATCTAGGTTCAAGCCAACAAGAAATTTTTCGGCCACGCCCCGAAGACCTGCCCCACTGTTTTGAGCTGGATCAGCGCTCACATGCGCCTCTATACCTTCACCCGGAACCTCCTCTTCCTCGATTACCACAGAACATGAAAATAGAGAAAAAACAAGTATCGGTAATATCGTTAATTTCTTCATACCTTAGCCCTCATCAGCGTTCGTAAGATGTCAATATATGTAAGCCATCACTACTATCAATACCGGCTTTTGGAGTTCAATATATTTTCTTGGAAAGCGAAGGTAATACAAAGGGCGCTTGATGAGTGCACTTGACGCGACACCGCCAATTCCATCCTCAATTATTATTGACTAGAATTACACAACCGACAATTTAAACCAAGCAAATCAGACCTAAATAAATACTCGTCGTCCCCGGTTGGCCCAGGCTTGTCATCCACCTATCGAGCGTCTGCTTTGGAGCAGGAATTATGGGACCCACTGCAAGTTGCTATGGGGACTTTTCCACCGTATAATTGCTAGAAACTTATCACAATTCTCTTTGTAAGATTAGGTTTATTTCCTAATAAAAAATAAACCTATCTATAGCCGATAGCTATAATATGCGGTCGGTTATTAATGTCTGCAAAGGGCACATTCCTGCCACCTAATTATACTCGCGCCAACGGCCGGTTTGGGGACTTTTTAGCCATCCAACTATTCACGCGCCAATGGCGCAATTTTCCACGAAGCCGACATACATGTTCTGCTAAAAAATTATTTTATTAGATTATGGCAATAGTCTCAATTCGGCCAACAATTGACATTGTATATGATACTATCATATACAATGAAACCACCACCATACGACATCACCAATAAAGCCCTTAATTTATCTTTAGAGATAGCAACTATAATAGGGCGCCTGGAGGGCCTTCAGTCGAAGGTACCGCAACCAGAGCTGCGCAAACAAAATAGAATAAAAACCATACAAGGGTCACTATCGATTGAAGGTAATACGTTGTCAGCGTCTCAGATAACGGCTCTTCTCGACAAAAAGAGAATTATTGGCCCCAAAAAAGATATTGTAGAAGTTGTAAATGCAATAAACGCTTATGGCGAGATAGCGACTTACCGAGCTGGCAGCGC
>JAZFYA010000209.1:0-2256 GCA_036443315.1 Pseudomonadales bacterium | reverse complement strand
CTGGGTGTCTGTAGTGTTGGGTGTCCATATACCTGATATTGGAGCAAGCTAAACAACAACTTCATCAGGCGGAAAGCATGTACGAAATTTGTACTTTTATTTCTTGAACAATGCATGTATCATCCGGTCGAGTCGAATGGCTATAAAAAGCCAAAAGGATTGAGAGATAAGGATTTTGGTGAGAGTAAAGACAAGGATAAGAAAAGTTTAATGGAAGCCCTAAGGGCCTGTAAAAAAATAACTTTACATTTTGAACGCCGCTGCATCCCACCTGGCTGTGTTGCCTTACCTTGAAATATCGGCCCTTCCACCAATAAAGAGGCTGCGTTTTTGCGCCTTGCCAGTTGGGCGCTTCGACGCCCAAAATGTAAAGTTATTTTTTTACAGGCCCTAAGATAGAAACAAGGCAGTAGGGGTTGATAGCGTCAGCTGGGCAGAATATGCTTTGTAAGTGGCGCGCCAGTTCTCGACCCTACCTGTGAGGGGCATTATGTTTTCTCGCATTTTAAATTAACAAAATAACAGGAGACATCAATGTCTACTCTACAAAAAATAATAAATAGCAGTGTTTATACGACAACTCTTGGCATGTTCGCCATGGAACTCAAAATTTAGATTTTTGTATATTTGCAGGCACACCCGAATGGTTTGGCGACATGGTTAACCCTTTGGTGGAACAACTTGCCAGTAGTGAACTCCCGACTCTTGAGTAATATAATTTTATAATTAAACTAGCTAAATTTTCTGAAAAACTAAATCCCATACTTGATGGCCCAACTTTTCTCCTCGTTTCTCAAACTTGGTCAGTGGGCGATTTAGTCGCTGGTGAAATTGATTGACCCCAGCCAGGTTTTGGTAGGTATTGCTTGCGCCCATGATCTTCATCATGTGCTCAGCATAGTTTTGCCAGTCCGTTGCTAGCTGCAATAGACCTTGAGGTTTTAGTTTTTGCCCAACTAATTCGATGAAGTCAGGCTGAATCAAGCGCCTTTTGTGGTGCCTTGTTTTTTGCCAGGGGTCGGGGAAAAAAATTTGTACCTTGTCTACACTAAGGTCGGCAATACACTGCTCAAAAACTTTAATGGCATCGTCGTTGTATACACGCAAATTATGCAGTTTTTTGTCAGCAATGTTGTGGAGTATGCGGCCGATCCCGGGTTTATGCATTTCAATACCAATAAAGTCGGTTTCCGGCCCTGAAATTGCCATTTCAATTAAGGAGTCTCCCATGCCAAAACCTATCTCAAGCACTAGCTCTGCCTGCCGGGAAAAAACAGCTTCACTACTTATAGAGTCCATATCAATAGTAAGGCCGTAGTTATCAAAGTATCGATCTATAGCTTGGGATTGCAAATGCGTTAAGCGGCCGCTACGGATGACGTAACTACATACCGTTCTTTGACGATTTTCATTCATGAATATTAAAAAACGCACCAGCACTGGGTGAAGAGGCACTGGCGTACAATTTCCTCTCCATCCTGCCCGCTAGGAAGCACTCCCTTCCAGACTCTACCGCTTTTTTCATCGCAGAGGCCATAAGTATAGGGTCTTGTGCCTTGGCAATTGCCGTGTTCATCAGCACGCCATCACAACCTAGCTCCATGGCAATGCTGGCATCGGAAGCTGTGCCGACACCGGCGTCTACGATAATAGGTACTTTTGCCTTCTCTAAAATCATCTTTATATTGTATGGGTTGCGGATGCCTAGGCCGGAACCAATGGGTGCCCCTAAGGGCATGACAGCAACACAGCCTAAATCTTCTAAACGCTGTGCAATAAGTGGGTCATCTGTGGTGTATACCATTACGTCGAAGCCATCGTTGACTAATTCTTCAGCGGCACTTAAGGTCTCCGTTACGTTGGGGTACAGGGTGCGTTGATCACCCAGAACTTCTAGTTTAACTAGATTATGACCGTCTAATAATTCCCTTGCCAAGCGGCAGGTACGCACGGCATCTTTGGCGTTATAGCAGCCAGCAGTATTGGGTAAAATGGTGTATTCCTGAGGTGAGATGACGTCCAATAGATTGGCTTCGCCACTACTTTGGCCAAGATTAGTACGACGCACAGCCACGGTGATAATTTGCGCTTCACTCGCCTTCAAAGCGGCTAAATTTTCTTCGAAGCTTTGGTATTTACCACTGCCTATAATGAGGCGTGAGTGATATTCTTTGCCTGCTATAACCAGTGTCATCAGTGGAATCAGTGGGATGTGTGTTTGTTCAGATGCTTGCTCTAATGGCATTAGTTGATTCC
>JAZFYA010000208.1:0-23135 GCA_036443315.1 Pseudomonadales bacterium | reverse complement strand
TGTGCAGTATCCAAGTCGGTAGCACTGAAGTAGCTGTTCGCAATGCAAGGCCCGCTAAAGGGCGTGGGGTTCCAACCGATAGTGGGCTCAGCGTAGAAGAGCGGATTCAAGGCTCTTACTCGTTGTTCGGCCTTAAGAAAGTGCCATTCGGATCAGACTCAAGCAGAATCCTACAAACGGCGATGCTAGTGTTTGCTGCCATTGCAGTGGACTCTTTTATCAGAGAAATTGGGGAAAGACAGGTTTATTACACCGAGAAATAGCTGAATAAGCCGAACAAACCATCCAGCAGCAAGCTGCGGGGAATTAAAGCGCCGAATCTGCACCAGACAACAGCGAGCTGCAGGATAATACTGGCACTTCAAAACAACCATTACTGAACAACGTTTATTCAGGAGCGGGCTCAACATGAATAGAAGAAAGAACGAACTCCTCAAACTGATCAACAGGCTGGGGGCGACTATAGTAATAGCCTTGTATTTCATCACAATGACTGCCCTTCAGGAAAGACATCTGCTCCTCGGTTTCAACGCCTTCCGCTATCACATTCATATCAAGACTATGAGCCATAACGATGATGGTTTTGGTGATAGTAGCATCACGGTCATTAGTAGTGATGTTATCGATAAATGATTTATCAATTTTCAAGGTGTCAATAGGCAACGTTTTCAGGTAACTCAAAGAACAATATCCCGTGCCAAAGTCATCAATCGACAGCCCCACATCCATCCCTTGAATAATTTCATAATCGGTATCATCATGTTCCAAACTCTCTATTAAGGTGCCTTCCGTAATTTCAAGTTCCAACAAGCACTGATCAACGTCATACTCCATAAACAGATCAATTAAATGTTGCAGCACTTCGCGTTTCATAAACTCTTTACCAGAGACGTTCACCGAGACCTTAATCTGAGGAAAATTCTTTTCTTTCCAAAGTACTAATTGGCGCATAACCTGCTCCCGCACCCACTTACCGATATCAATAATCAAATCACTTCGCTCTGCCACAGGAATAAATACTGCAGGCGGAATCATTCCCTTTTGGGGGTGCTCCCAGCGAAGTAATGCTTCTGCCCCCACCACCAGACCTAATTCAATATCAATCTGGGGCTGGTAATGAAGTGAAAATTGGTTATTTAACAGCGCATCGTGTAGATCTTTTTCCATCTCGACTTGCGCCCTTGCCCTTTCATTCATCTGCGCTAAGTAGAAGCTATAACCATTGCGACCAGCCTCCTTAGCCTTATACATCGCCGTATCCGCATTGCTTAAAAGCTCTTCTGGCGTGGTACCACTTCCTGGAAAGACGGCAATACCAAGGCTGCAACTGATATAAACGGTTTGTTTACCCAAGTAAAAGGTTTCCGAAAGCGCACGTATAATTCTTCTTGCGAGTATCGTTAGGCTGGTGGAATCAACACATTCCTCTACCAGTAGAACAAATTCATCCCCGCCCATGCGAGCAAGAACGTCGCTCTCTCGAATCAGATTACCGACCCGGGTTGAGACTTGTACTAATAGTTGATCACCGACGGCATGCCCACAAGTGTCGTTCACGTTTTTAAAATGATCGAGATCAAAATAGAGTAGGCTAAAACTGTCGTTATGACGCTCCGCAAGGGCTATCGAATGTTGCAGTTGTTCGATCAGTATACCCCGATTATAGAGGCCCGTGAGCGGATCATAGATCGCCTGTAAATTGAGTTGGTCATTGGCGCTCTCTAACTTGTGCCTTTCTTGTTCCAATTCACTGTTAATGGTTTTGAGTACCTGGAAAAGTTTATATTTTTCTAACGCGTTTTTAACCGTAAAGAGTAATCGTTCAGGTTGATCCAATGGCTTGGTCAGAAAGTCAGCAATCTGATAGTCTACGAGTAAAGAATAAGCATCCCCGATATCTGCATGCTCCATTAACACGATAATCGGTAGAGTGGAATCGGTTTTACGAATTTCCTCTAGTACGCCGACCCCATCCAGTCGAGGCATTTTTAGATTTACCACTAGCAGATCAAAAGGTTGGGGTGAATCTGCCTCGCGCCGCCAATGCGCCAAGGCTTCAACCCCATCCGCAGCTTGCTCGGTCGAGTAATCTTCTGCACTTAGGGTTTCACACAGCGTAGCGCGAATAAACGGATCATCATCAACCACTAAAATTCGGGGAGAATCTAATGATGCCGCCTCTCCTTCTCGAATGGACTCAGGGAACGGTTCACCCGGTTTTTCACAAGGCAGTGATAGTGGTGATGTTGCTGATATAAGCTGTTTCTCCGTAAGTTCAGATCTGAATCGATCAAACACCTTTTTAAGTGTGGAGAGTTCGGTCGGTTTGGACAACATCTCAATATTGTTATAACTTTTAAGACAGTTTTTAGACACCTCTCCTTCACCAGACATCATTACCACTGGGACAGCACAGCCGTTTTGGCGCATTTGTTTGACACACTCGATGTCATCCATTATTGGCATTCGGCAATCGATTAAGATGACGTCAAGCTGCTCGGCTGACTCTCGATAGCGGCCTAAGGCCTGTTCACCATTGCCTGCCGTTGTAACGATATCGCCTTGACGGTGAAAAAAATCCCCAAGCTCACGAAGCAAGTCCGGTTCATCGCCTATAATTAATAGCCTCATCTCAGTAACTCCCTTACGTAGCTAGTACAATTCGAAAAGTTGTACCGTGCTCGAATGACACTGACTTAAGGGCAGTGCTGCTAACGGCTTGACCTCTGACGCTGGTGTAGCATCCTGCCGCCGCCCTCGGCAGTCACTATCCTCACTCGGTTGGAACCCCACCCCTAGTTGGGGTAGTGACTACCGAGACTGGTCCCTACAATCCTGGAAAAAGCAGTATCCGGACACTACTGGAGTAGCTGTCCGCAACACCTGGCCCACTTAACTGTGCTGAACGGAAGGCATGGGGTTCCAACCGATAGCGAGCCAGGCATTGCGGACAGCGGGCTCCGGGCTCAAGACTCTTAGTTGTTCAGCCTTAAGTCAGTACCATCCGCACCCTGCCCCTCTTTATTGCTAACCGTAAGATCCCCCCGTATTCTCAATGATTCCACAACCCATAGACAGACCAAACCAAGGGCCTTTACCACCCTGTTTGCTGGTAAAAAATGGGGTAAATATTTTGTCTAAATGCGAGGCTGGAATCCCTTTACCCGTGCCCTCAACTTCAACCCTGTCATTGATTTGCAAGGATCTGACGACTATTTTTTTTGAGCCTATCTGATAGTGTTTTAGAAAATCATCGTGGTTACTGCGATAGGTAATGGCCATGGACATGGTCATTAGACTCGTTGTGATTATGTAAACATAGATGCCTTTTCTCTGCACAACGGCACCACTCCCTGGTGTAATAATGGCTGGCATGATTTTCGGATCTGTTTTGCGACTAGAACCAAAACCAGTAAGCTAAATATAAAATGGAATAAAAACCTTTCCGATAATAGTTTTTTCTGTCCCCCAAAAAGAGAGCAACAGCTATTATCTTCCCAACAAGGAAACACAAAGAAATAGTGACTTGCTTGCGTTTCCGAGCTTAAAACAATCATTGTTCAAACGAGAGTATAGAGTCTAATTTTAATTTGTCCCGCCAAAATACCCATTTCAGTGCACCCTTACCTGCACACTTTCCGCTACACATCATGCGAAAATAAATCTTCGAACTGTTTTAATCAGTACACAACACTGTTAAAGATAGAAGTGGAATAAAAGAAAATGGGGTTATAATTTATCCTATTACCAACTCTCGAAACAAGATTGAAGATTTAATATTTATACAGAAATAGAGTAAACACTTACTGAAAAACAGTTTAAACATGCCTGTCTCTTACATTAATTGACATGTACTGATGTTGTATATCTAACCTAGCTAAAAGATGGATGAACGACAAAAACAACAGGACACTAAACCCAGGTTAAAATGATTGTGTTTATTGCCAATTTTCTAAGCCGAGTTGAAGAAAGCAGTGACCGCACAGTTAAACTCATTCCTTATTTAAGCTGCATCTGCTCCGTAATATCAGCCGCCCAGACAATACTATCGTGATAGGAAGATTGAACCAGATCAGGCGTGAGTCCAAGACTCTGTAGTTTTTCCCAGTTAACCGCATCAAAATCGGCTTGTTCATAGTATTTTGCAGTTTGAAGAATCAGGCCGGCTACGCCTTCATGGGTTAATACTGCCACTTTCAGCCAAGATGGAAGACGAATAGAATTTACAATATCCGTCAAGGGTATATCAAAAAAAGCATCCATGGTCGATATCAAGCCAGCCGTAAACAGGCTATTCTCTCTTAAGTTTATACCGATTTTATCCGCCAATTGCTTGCACATTTCGGCTCGAATCAGAGCATTCATACACAGCCAATCAGGTTTGTTTTTTAAGCTTGTTAATGCAAGCAAGCTACCCCAGCTACGTATTTGGTCTAATCCCAACAACATAATAGCTTGTTGTAGCGATTCAACAGGTCCATTAAGTCCAAATAATGGGGAGTTTATTAGTCGCAATAATTTGTAACTGAGAACACTACTGGTAGAAATGACATTCTCGATATCAGAGAACTCCGCTCCATTATCCTGCAGGACCGTCAAGAGCCGTAATACAGTTTGCTGATCAGTCTCGATCTTTTTACCTTTGACGATATCGGGTTTTAACAGGAAATCACCATGAAACAAGGAAAAATTAAGCATCTTAAGTTCATTAAAACAAGCGTGATCTTTTATGTTTTCCGCCAGCAATGTCGCTGAACTGTGAGTTAGCTCTTTCAGCTGAGCTCTAATTTGATCAATAAAATTAGCTTGCATATCAAATTTTACAATATCGACCAACTCCATTATTTTTTGACGTTGGGGGCCCATACAGCGTGTATCCATCGCAATGGTATAACCATTCGACTTGATGTTTTTCAGCGCATTGAACACTTTATTATCGAGAACAATATTCTCAAATATCTCAATAGTATACTTTTTTTCAGTGGGGGGCGGGGACTCTAATAACAGTGAGCGAGCGAAATTAACAAAGCCTGGCTTTCCATTCAACAAATCATCAGTTTGAGAACTGTTAATGGCATCCAACAGGATATCTGTAGCTGTCGCACCATCTATTAGCGTATTGGTTTTCCTCTTGCTATCAGCCTCTGACCGCAATTGATACCCCTGTATATTCAACTGCTGATCATAGATTGGCAGGCGTACCAGCAGACTGTTTTTGGCTTGTTCTTTCACCGGTGCCAACTTTTCATTTGACACACATTTTTTAGTCATGTGGGTAACCATTATTGATTGGGGCATATTTCAGAATAGCAGTTCATTACCTACGACCAAGGAAAAAAATAAATAATTTGGATTATTGCTTGCCTCTAACTCAAACTATCGACTCGATATGCAACCAACAGATTACGCTTAGGAGAGTTAGCTGGAACAGAAAACATGTCAGTATATGCCTTTCCGTTATCAGCATATGCACAAATAGCAGAACACACCCTTCGACTAAAGGGAGAATTGATAAGCAAAGAGGAATATATAAAAACCGGCATGTGGCACAAGGACAATGTATAGATAAAAAGCTAATTTCATTTTACGTTGTTATTCATATTGGGCTCAACTGGCCTGCCAAAATAATCCTGACAACTAACCAATGGAGATTACACCCTTATAAATCAACACGTTACTCATAACGAATAGCTATCGAGAGGTAAAATGGGTCAGGGGAGGAACAATAACCAAAGTACTCTTTAATATTGCCAAATCCACCATAAGGATCTAGGTTTATTTTTGATGCTGATAGATATTTCTTTCAGCGGCATGTTCGTCCACCATCAATCATTCGTTGATACTAACTATCAACCTACCAACGAAATATCCAGAGTAGATATCATGGCTATTTACAGCACCCAGACAGGAGCAACGGAATGCACGATTACCCTAGGCGAGGAATTTGGGTATGTTAGCATTGGTGAGTTTCGTAGCGCATATGAAGACTTATATGGGGACACTATAAAAACCTATATTATCGATTTTCGCCATACAAATCACATGGATAGCTCGGGATTGGGGCTTTTACTTAACGCAAGAAAATTTTGTAATAGCCGAGAAATTGGTATTCGTATAGTCAATGCCAATAACACCGTTAAAAAGATATTTAAAATATCTTGTTTTCATAAGTACTTTACCATTGATTAAAAATAGGAATTAAAATGCAGGCTTCGTGAAGCATAGCAATACCTGGAGACATCAGTGTTTTCTATATTTTATATCGCTTACGAAATCACCTTGCGCAGATGTATATTTTCAAGCATCACAAATAGAAACCGCTGCCAGAAACAAACGCTTAATGATCAACAAAGATCGATCACATACAATTAACTCGTCATGAGAAATTATTTCACACCTTACGGGAAATACATCTTCCCCATCCTTTATCAACAACAATATTTTACTTTTATCCGACATCAATGAGTGACAACACGTGTTAAATATTCTCGTCGCTGACGATAGTAACTTTCATAGAAAGTTGATGAATTCATATATTACTGATATCGGGCATCACTGCATTGAAGTATGTGATGGGCTTGAGGCGTTTAATGCTACTGTAAATCAGTCGATTGATATGATTTTCATGGACATCAGCATGCCAGTCATGAATGGTTACGAGGCATGTAAAAAAATCAAGGCACACAAAAGAGGTAAATTCATACCAATAATTTTTACAACCGGGCTGGACGATATCGACACAATGGTCGAGGCGCTTGCTACCGGAGGAGATGACTTTATTATCAAACCTATTGAAGAGGTTGTGGTGGCGTCAAAGCTAAAAGCACACCATAGAACTCTTAGTCTTTTTTCGCAGATAGACAAAGCCAATACAGAACTTAATATCTATCGCAAGATGATAGATCGCGAGCACAATATTGTTGAGAAGATATTTGAAAAAGGAATAACAGAAAATAATTCTGCTTGTAAAAATATCAAATGTCACACCTCTCCAGCATCGATGTTTAATGGTGATTTACTATTAGTGTCATCCAGCCCATCTGGGGGTGTATATGTTTTAGCGGGGGACTTCACCGGTCATGGGTTGGCTGCCGCTATCGGATGTATACCCGCCGCTAATATTTTCTTCTCCATGTCACAAAAAAAGGCAAACGTTAGTGATATTGCCGTGGCATTAAACGACAGCTTGCTAGCCTTATTGCCAGACAATATGTTTTTTTGCGCTGCAATTATTGAGATGAATTCACAGGGAAATCGGCTATCAATTTGGCTTGGAGGCATGAATGATATTCTATTAGTTGACAATCAAGGCGGAATAGATCAACGCATCGCCTCTAAACATATGCCCCTAGGGATTTTATCTCGTTCTGAATTTAAAAGTGTTGTTGATATTGTTTCACCAAGCCAAAACCAAAAGCTATATATTTATACTGACGGTATTATTGAAGCAAAAAATCCTCAAAGAGAACTATTTGGAGAAGATCGACTGGATGCCATAATCGAGACCACACTGGATGGGTACGAGAATAATCGAATCGATCGTATATTCGAAGCAGTGGCTACATTTCAAGAGGGTGAAAAACAAGGTGACGATTTTTCTATTGTTGAAATCACTTGTACCCAGGTCATATATAGCCATGAAAAATATTTAAATGATACATCCTTTAACAACATACTATTATCCACGCCAAAGATTATTTTACCCTGGCATATAAATACCATAATCACACCTGAAAACATGCGCCAGAATGATATATTAGAGCAATTGTCCAAACTTATTAGTAGTATCAAAGGTTTCGGCGTGCATAAGGATTTACTAACAACTATTATTGGTGAACTTTACAACAACGCTCTAGAATATGGTATTTTGCTACTTGATCCGACCACCAAAATCTCTCCCGATGGATTTGAAAATTATTACAAATTGCGTGAACAACGTTTAAGTGAATTGAAATCAGGCAGTATAAAGTTTTCTATTTCTGTAGAATCACAATACACTGGCACTCTGAAAATAAGCTTTAGTGATACTGGGCCAGGTTTTGACGTACATGAAAAAATTGATCAGCATCGCAACGGGCCTTTACAATATTACGGTCGAGGCATTAATTTGGTCCGTTCGTTGTGTGACACGCTAGAATATAGCGACGCAGGGCGTACAGTTTCAGCAACATTCTCTCTAAAGGATCTACATGGCTCTGTAAATTAATCTTCGAAAGAATAGAAAAAGAATAGGACATCCATAAATTAACTAATTAGCGTTTTTACCTTGCTTTTGGCGCTTGGATTCTCCTGCAGCGCGGAGGGAGTGCTGCGTAGACTTTAGATCAATTAATCCGACTTGGTGGCGCATTGAGTGAATTGGGTCATAGGCTAAATCAGCCCTGCCAAGGATCCCTACTGCCTTTTTCCATTGTGACTCATCGCCACCGCAGACCATACATGACTCCTTCATACCTAGGGCACTCAAGCCGCCACAGGAACCTTTAATGGGCTTGTTGGATAGAATCACGCCAATGGCCATTGCCGCCACTATCAACAACATAATAAAAAACGCGAGTACAATCGTTGCCATATTAATAACCTTTTGTGCAGGTGCTATAAGTTTACTCCAGGTAGGGTTTAAACGCATCACTGTAAGCCGCTGCAAAGCCCTGCTTGGTCTTCATAATCATATAAACCGCTAAGCCCTGTTGTTGAGCCAGTTTCAAGCCCTTCTCTGGACCCATCACGTTAATCGCAGTTGCCAAACCATCCGCATAGGCGGCGGTTTCAGCAATAACAGTCACTGAGGCTAATGCATGATCGATGGGGTAGCCTGTGGCAGGATCAATGATATGGGAGTAGCGCTTTCCTTCCTGCTCAAAATAATTGCGATAATCCCCAGAGGTCGCCATACCAACCCCGCTAAGTTTGACCGTTTGGTAAGCTGCACCGAAACTTGCATCCGGCTGCTCAATAGCGATGCGCCAGGGCGTTCCACGGGGACTGTTTCCCTGTAGCCGCAACTCACCACCAATCTCTACCATAAAATCGGTAAAACCGGCATAGAGTAATAATTCAGCGACTTTATCAACGCCATATCCCTTGGCAATTGCTGATAAGTCCAGAGTAACTAGACGTCGTTTACGAATCTCGCCAGTAGCCAGATTGAACTCAATGTGCTGGAAGCCCGTTTGCTTAAGCCGGTCAGTAATCTTGGCAGCAGTGGGAACGCTGTCAGCTCTATCGATACCCCCTGGACCAAATCCCCACAGCTTAACTAAAGGGCCAACGGTAATATCAAAAGCGCCATTGCTTAACCAGCCCAGCTCCAGACTTAACATCAACACAGTCAATAAATCGGGGCTAAGCTTAACCCACTCGTCTACTAATGCATCATTCAATCGGGATAGTTCTGAGTCTTCTTTATAAGTGGACATTTGCTGATCGATCAATAAAAGTTGTTGTTCAATCGCAATCTTTAGATCCGCTTGCTGGGTTTCGACTCCTTCCCTTTCCACCACTGTCCTCCCCACCACAGCACTCTCCAGCACAGTACTCTCCAACACAGTAATGTGGTAACTAGTTCCCATGGTAGAACCGGAAAGTTTGAAGGCATTAGGCGAGGGGTCGCTACAGGCTGATAACAGCGCTACCGACACAAATAAAAAGAGCAGCCTGGCTGCTCTTTTATTAACACTTACTCTATTCATCGACGCCGCTCTAAAATTCATCCAGCATAATATTTTCGTCTTCGACACCCAGGGTATGTAACATATTGATAACTGCCGAGTTCATCATCGGAGGTCCGCACATATAAAATTCACAGTCTTCCGGTGCAGAATGATCGTTGAGGTAATTGTTCTGGACCACATTGTGAATAAAGCCGGTCATGCCCGTCCAGTTATCTTCAGGCTGCGCATCACTCAAGGCTAAGTGCCAACTAAAGTTTGCAAACTCTTTGGCCAAAACATCGTATTCATCCGCGTAGAACACTTCTCGCAGTGAACGGGCACCGTACCAAAAAGACACCTTGCGGTCGGTTTTTAAGCGCTTGAGCTGATCAAAGATATGGGAACGCATTGGTGCCATACCCGCACCGCCACCGATAAATACCATTTCAGCAGCGGTTTCCTTGGCAAAGAACTCACCAAAAGGTCCGTAGACTTTTACTTTATCACCAGGCTTTAAACTAAACACCCAGGATGACATTTGACCAGCAGGCAAACTCAAATTATTCGGGGGCGGTGTTGCACAGCGAATATTGAATTTCACAATGCCCCTTTCATCCGGGTAATTCGCCATGGAGTAGGCACGGATAATTGGCTCATCTACTTTCGATTCAACATCCAGGAAACCAAACCGCTCCCAATCGCCTCTGTAGTCATCACCCACATCAAAATCGCTATACTTAATATGGTGCGCTGGCGCTTCCAGTTGCACATAACCACCAGCGCGGAAATCAACATTTTCACCCTCAGGCAATGTCAGGGTTAACTCTTTAATAAACGTCGCCACATTGGGGTTACTTGCAACGGTACACTCCCACTGTTTAATACCGAACACTTCTTCTGGCACTACAATTTTCATATTCTGCTTAACCGGCGCCTGGCAAGATAAACGCCAACCTTCACGGGCATCGCGCGGCGTAAAGTGTGGCTCTTCCGTAGGCAGCATGGAACCACCGCCTTCGTTGATAATGCATTTACACTGGGCGCAGCTACCACTACCGCCACAGGCCGACGCCAGGAACACACCGTTGGCAGCCAGAGTCTGCAGCAGTTTGTCGCCTGCAAGTACTGACAAAGATTTCTTACCATTTATCTCAATAGTGACGTTGCCAGAACTCACCATACGAGAACGGGCCGACAAAATAACTGCAACCAAAGACAGAACGATGGTTGTGAACATCCCAACGCCGAGGACAATGACTTCATTCATTCTAATTCGCCTCTACAGATCAATGCCACCGAAGGACATAAAGCCCAACGACATCAAGCCCACCGTGATAAAAGTAATACCCAGGCCCTGCAGCCCATCGGGTACATCACTGTATTTCATTTTTTCGCGGATACCCGCCAGCGCCGCAATCGCCAGCGCCCAACCCACACCGGAGCCAATACCAAATACGACAGACTCACCAAAATCGTAGTTGCGCTCAACCATAAACAGCGACGCCCCCATAATGGCGCAGTTAACGGTGATTAGGGGCAAGAACACCCCCAATGCGTTGTACAAAACCGGTACAAATTTATCGAGGAACATTTCCAGAATCTGCACCAGCGCGGCGATAACACCGATATAACTCAGCAGGCCGAGGAAGCTCAGGTCCACAGTGGCAAAATCAGCACTTAACCAAACCAGTGCGCCCTCTTTCAGCAAATAAGCATAAATCAGGTAGTTGAGGGGCACGGTGATCGACAACACCACGATAACAGCGATACCCAGGCCAATAGCCGCATTCATCTTCTTGGACAATGCCAACAACGTACACATCCCGAGGAAGAAGCTCAGCGCCATATTGTCAATGAACACCGACCGCACCAATAAACTCAGATAATGTTCCATTACACAGCCTCAGGAGCTTTGCTATTAGCGGTAATGGTTAACTCAGGCACTTCCACTTGGTCTTTCTTCCAGGATCGCAATGCCCAGATAAACAGACCAATCAGGAAGAAGGCACTGGGAGGCAACAACAGCAGCCCGTTGGGCTGGTACCAACCACCCTCATTAACCAGCGGCAGAATTTCAACACCCAATAGTTTTCCGGAGCCAAATAATTCACGAACCACCGCGATAGCAACCAGAATGGCGCTGTAACCCAGCCCGTTGCCAATGCCGTCAAAGAAGCTGGGTATTGGCGGATTTTTCATCGCAAAAGCTTCTGCGCGACCCATAACGATACAGTTAGTAATGATCAGGCCGACAAATACCGACAACTGCTTGCTGATATCGTAGAAGTAGGCCTTTAACAACTGATCAACCACGATAACCAGCGAAGCGATAATCACCATCTGCACGATGATGCGAATGGTGCCTGGAATCTGATTGCGAATCAGCGAGATACAAAAATTGGAACAGGCGGTAACAATGGTGACCGATAGCGCCATCACCATGGTCACTTTCAGACTGGAGGTAACCGCCAGCGCTGAACAAATACCCAGTACCTGCAGCGCAATCGGGTTATTGTTAAAAATCGGTTCAACTAATGAATCTTTAATAGTAGACATTATCCTGCCTCCCCTGAACGCAAATTACTGAGGAACTTCTGGAAGCCCTTTTCACCCAGCCAGAACTGCACCAGATTAGTGACACCACGGCTAGTTAGGGTCGCACCCGCCAGGCCATCGATTTGATAGTCAGCGGTAGCTGCACCAGGATTGACCGAACCTTTGATTAACTGAATTTTGACTTCGCCATTTTGGTAGGCTTTTTTACCAGGCCACAACGCCTTCCAGTTGGGATTGTCAACTTCACCACCCAAACCCGGCGTTTCACCGTGCTGGTAAAAACCTAAACCGGCAATAGTATTGGCATCACTCTCCAGCGCTAAAAAACCGTGCAGTGTAGACCACAGACCATAACCACGAACTGGCAAAATAATTTTCTGTAGCTCGCCATTGCTTGCAACCAAATAAACCATGGCATAATTTTCACGGCGAGAAATCTTTGCCTGGTCTTCCTTACCATTCAGGGCAACAGACAGAGCGCGGTCTTTGGCAGAGCGCAGTTGATCAAAACTGTTAGGATCAATTGCGTCGGTAAAATTGCCAGCATTCAGATCAACAACATGTGCCGTCACCAGTTTGTTGAACTGTTCTTCTACACTGGCATTACTGTCCAACAGACCCGCCGCTGCAAGGATATTACTGTAGCGATCGAGTTTTTTATTGGCCTCTTGTTTGTCTTTCAACAGTACCGCAGCGCTGGAAACAACCAATGAACAGACGAAACACAGAACCAACGCGACAATAATCGTTTTGGAGGTAGTTTCTTTGTTAACCACGGGCAAGCCTCCGTTTGATGTTAGCTTGCACCACAAAGTGATCGATCAGCGGTGCGAACAAGTTAGCAAACAGAATTGCCAACATCATTCCTTCAGGGAAGGCTGGATTGACCACCCGAATCAATACCACCATCACCCCTATCAGACCGCCAAACCACCATTTACCGATATCAGTCATGGCTGCAGATACCGGATCCGTGGCCATAAAGATCATACCGAAAGCAAAACCACCTAAAACAAAGTGCCATTCCCAACCCATTGCAAACATAGGATTGCTGTCAGAACCCATCACGTTAAACAATGCCGACAAGCCCACCATACCGATCATCACCCCTGCCACAATCCGCCAGGAAGCTATTCTTGTCCACAGCAGCACCGCCCCGCCCAACAAGATTGCAAGGGTGGAAGTCTCACCAATAGATCCCGGAATATTGCCTAAGAAGGCATCCATCCAGCTGATTTGATTGTGTAATGCCGCCATCCCGTCACTGGCAACTACCGATAGCGCCGTGGCGCCGGTATACCCATCAATCGCTGCCCATACCGCATCACCGGACATATCCGCAGGATAAGCAAAGAACAGAAATGCTCGGCCAGTGAGCGCCGGGTTAAGGAAGTTTTTACCGGTACCACCGAACACTTCTTTACCGATAACCACACCAAAGCTAATCCCTAGCGCGACCTGCCACAGTGGAATGGAGGGCGGACAGATTAACGCAAACAGGATAGACGTAACAAAAAACCCTTCGTTGACTTCGTGGCCTCGCTTCATTGCGAATAACACTTCCCACAAACCACCGACAAAAAAACTGACCAAATAAATCGGCATAAAGTACCAGAAGCCGTACCAGAAGTTGTCCCAAATACTAGTAGGATCGTTTCCGGCAAAGGTGCTGATTAAGCCAAAGCGCCAGTCATTGTTGAGCAAAAAATTGGCATCGGCAATAATTGAATTGGCCTGCAAGCCAATATTCCACATACCGTAGAACATCGCCGGAAAAGCACAAAGCCATACCGTAATCATCATCCGCTTAAGGTCTATACCGTCGCGAACATGGGCAGAGGTCTTGGTGGTGCTGGCGGGGGAATAAAGCATGGTATCGACCGCTTCGTACAGCACGAACCAGTTTTCCCATTTACCACCTTTATGAAAATGCGGTTCTAAATCGTCGAGTATTTTTCGCAATGCGGGGAATTTTACCGCCATGATTAACCCTCCTTCTCAATGCGCGTCAGGTTATCGCGGAGTATTGGCCCATACTCGTACTTACCTGGACAAACATAGCTACATAGCGCCAGGTCTTCTTCATCTAATTCTAAACAACCTAAATCCTGCGCCATTTGTGTATCGCCAACAATCAGTGAACGCAGTAACTGAGTAGGGAGAATGTCCAATGGCATAATAGTCTCATAGCTACCCACAGGCACCATAGCCCGCTCACTACCATTGGTAGTAGTGGTAAAATCTAACAACTTATACTTGGTAAAATGGGACAAATAAATAGCCAAAGTCGAATGCTTAGACACCCCTGGAGACAACCAACCTAAAAACTCACGCTCGTTGCCTTCAAGCAACACACTGACTTGATTGTGGTAACGGCCCAAATAGGCCACTGTGCCGCTGGCTGTTCTGCCACCTAGAATAGAACCGGAAATCACCCGATTGTCACCCATTTTCAGTTGTCCCGCCGTTAGTTCATCCAAATTGGCACCCAAACGGGTTCTTACCAACCGAGAACTTGCCACCTGTGGTCCTGCCAAAGAAACCACACGCGCTGTGTAGAGCTTGCCTTCAGTAAATAATTTACCCACAGCAATCACGTCCTGGTAATCAATCGTCCAGACAATCTTGTTGGCACTAACAGGGTTCAGGAAATGGATATGCGTGCCCACTAAACCAGCAGGGTGTGGACCTGCAAATTCTTCAGTCACTACCTCTGCAGAGACACGAATGTCAGCACCAGGCGCTTTAGTGACATACACCTTGCCCTCGGTCAACTTGCTTAAAATCGTTAAACCATCATTAAAGGCTTCTTTCTGTTCAGCAATAATCACCTCTGGATCAGCAGCCAATGGATGGGTATCCATTGCGGCTACAAAGATGGCTGAAGGTTGGGTATCGGGAGCGGGCACACGGCTAAAAGGGCGCGTGCGTAAAGCAGTCCACAGACCGGAGTTGAGCAGATTTTCCACCGTCTGTTGACGGGAAACCGGGGCTAGATCACTGTACTGTTCAAACGCCTCAACATCTTCAACATCTTCAACATCGATAACAATCGATTGGAACACACGTTTGTCGCCTCGATTGATCGCCGATATAATACCGGTAGCTGGCGCAGTATATTTAACACCTGCCGTTTTCTTATCGGTAAAAATGACCTGGCCAGTCTTGACTCGATCCCCTACCTGCACCGCCATAGTAGGTTTCATCCCCTCATAGTCGGGGCCGATTACTGCGACGGAACGGATTTTTACTCCCTCGTCAATAACCTGCACCGGTGCACCGTAGATGGGCAAGTCCAAACCACGATTGATCTTAATCATAGGTATGTCCGATTATTAATTGTTGCAAGCCCTTGAAATGAGTAAAGCAATTATTTGCAGCTTAATATACCCAAAGCGTTTAAAATTTAGGTTTTAGAGTGCGTCCCTTATTTATCTATGGAAAGTTATCTATGGCAAGTTGTCTATGGCAAGTTGTTCATGGCAAGGCGTTTGAACGCAGGAAACTGTCAATATTTCAAGTTCAAACAACACAGCCATGGGCAAAAAGGGGCGTGCTATAACACCTAAATTTCAATCGCTTTGGGTATATAGTAGTCATTAAGTAGTTGCCGTTTTGAACCACCACTAATTAGGTCAAACCACCCACTAAGCCAGCATCTGTTGATACCATCCAGCTTAACCGTGTAAATGCCACCGCGTTAAGGATAGACCAAAAATACGGCCTGGTTCTGTCCAGATGGGACTCTATCGAGCTGATTGTCAAAAAAGGCGCAAGTATAAAGAGCTAAGGCCGATCTTGCCATAGGCACTGGCCGCATTTATTTGATTTAAAAGATGTTTTAATGATTTGATAGTCTTTTCGTACAAAGCACAAGCAGCGGTTTATCACAACAGGCTATGGGCCTGTCCCAACTCAATCGCCAACTCAATCGTCCTTTGGATATATCCGATAATCAACCCCTGCCAATTGTTCCAGTACGCGGTGAACCTGGCAGCTATAGCCAAACTCATTATCGTACCAGCAATACATGATGACCTGCTTACCATTAACAATAGTAGCCTCGGAATCATAGATACAGGCGTGACGGGAACCAACAAAATCACTGGATACCACTTCCGGTGAATTGGAGAAATCAATTTGCTTACGCAGTGGTGAATGCAAGGCAACCTGACGCATATAAGCATTGACGTCTTCAACCGACGTTGCCTGTTCAAGCGTTAAGGTAAGAATTGCCAGAGAGACGTTGGGCGTAGGCACACGAATCGCGTTACCCGTCAGCTTGCCTTTCATTATCGGCAACACTTTGGCCACTGCTTTGGCCGCACCGGTCGACGTGAGAACCATATTCAGCGGCGCGCTACGGCCCCGACGATCGGCCTTGTGATAATTATCGATCAGGTTTTGATCGTTGGTATAGGCGTGAACCGTTTCAATATGGCCAGAGACAACACCGTATTTATCATGCATGGCCTTCAGCGGCGGAGCAATCGCATTGGTGGTACAACTTGCCGCGGAGACAATACGATCTTCTGGCCGAATATCGTCATTATTAATACCGTACACAATATTCGGTATATCGGTACCCGGCGCAGTCAAAATCACCTTTGATACGCCAGGGCGCAAGTGACGAGACAAGCCAGCTGCATCCTTAAACATGCCGGTGTTATCAATAATAATGGCGTTGTTGATCCCATACTCAGTGTAATCCACTTCTTCTGGAGAGCTGGCGTAAATCACTTTAATCTCGTTACCGTTAGCGACAAAAGAACTGCGCTCTTCATCGACACGGATAGTGCCCTTGAAAGGGCCGTGAACTGAATCCCGACGCAACAAGCTGGCACGCTTGACCAGGTCATTCTTCGCACCACCTTGACGAACGACGATGGCTTTTAAGCGCATTTTGTCACCGCCACCGGTTTTTTCGATTAACAGACGCGCCATTAACCGGCCGATACGACCGAAACCATAAAGCACTACATCCTGGGGTTCTAGTTCGGGTGTTTTGTCGTCAATTAACTCGGCAACTTGACCTCGAACAAAATCTTCAACACTAACGCCTTCCGCTTTAGGCCCTTCCTCGTACATCACAGCAATACGGCCCGCATCGATATGGGCGATACCCAGATCCAGTTTGGCTAGCGCCTTAATCACCGGGAATGTTTCAAATTCAGAAAGCTCATTGCCCTGAACCTGACGCACCACACGATGAGCCTGCATGATTTCTAGTACCGAAAGATTCACCAAGTTCTGCCCGTAGATGTAGGTTTTTACACTATTCTTGCGATAGAGCTTACCTACCAGAGGGATCATGCCCTCGGCGAGAGCTTCACGCTCTTTCCAGTCACCAAAGTAATCATCTGGGCGCTCACGCGTTATACTGTCAAAAGTCACTATCAAATACCTTTTCTGTTTCTATACCCAAAGCGTTTGAAATTTAGGTGTTAGAGTGCGTCCCTTATTGTTTATGGGAAGTTGTTTATGGCAAGTTGTTTATGGCAAGTTGTTCATGGCAAGGCGTTTGAACGCAGGAAACTGTCAATATTTCAAGTTCAAACTGTCAAGTTCAAACAACGCAGCCATGGACAAAAAGGGGCATACTATAACACCTAAATTTCAAACGCTTTGGGTATAAATTAACCAATAGGTTGTCAGACTAACGAGCCACCTACTGAGAAATCTAGGTTCAAGGTCCAGCCAGCGTACATATCCAGTGTAAAAGCAAAGCCACCACGTTACAATGGCGCCCGATTTTACTAGCAGCCCGTTTCGTTTCTATGCATAAAAATTCTGTTTTTAAACCCTTAATTAGTGATAAAGCTGGCGACCGACAACGTTGGGGCAACCTCTTTGGTAGCGCACCGAGTTTATGTGTGGCTAATGCCGCAACGCATTGCGGACAGCTAACTGTTCTAATCAGTAATGACACAGCCAGTGCCCAGCGGTTTGAACAGGAATTAACATTCTATGGCCACGACCTGGAGGTGGTGCATTTTCCCGATTGGGAAACCCTGCCCTACGATAGCTTTTCCCCCCATCAAGATATTATTTCTGAACGCCTAACCACGCTACACAAACTGTCTCAGATGGATAGCGGCATACTGGTCGTTCCCGTATCAACGCTGATGCACCGTCTGCTGCCCAAACAATACCTACAAGTCCACAGCCTGCAAATCAATATAGGCCAGCGATTCGACATTGAGTCTATGCGCTTACAACTAGAAGCAAATGGCTATCGCTGTGTTAACACCGTTTACGAACATGGCGAGTTTGCCCTACGCGGATCGATTATGGATATCTATCCAATGGGTTCCAAACTGCCCTTTCGAATAGATTTGCTTGATGATGAGGTGGATACCTTGCGCACCTTTGACCCGGAAAATCAGCGCACCATCAAACAGATTAAAGAAATCAATCTACTTCCCGGCAAAGAATTCCCCCTGGACGATGCAGGAATAAAACGCTTTCGCAACCACTGGCACGAGCAGTTTGATGTGGACCACCGCCAGTGTCCTATGTACCAGGATGTCAGCCAGGGAGTTGCTCCGGCCGGCATCGAATATTACTTGCCGTTGTTTTTTGAACAAACCAGCACCCTCTTTGATTATCTTCCACACAATTGCCTGCTAGTAACCTGTGAAGGACTGGAAGGTGCGGCCGATCAATTCTGGCGCGAGCTCCATAACCGCTATGAGGATCTCAATATCGACCCCCAGCGTCCGCTGTTAAGCCCTCAACAATTATTTTTAGCCACAGAGCAGTTGTTTGCTGCCCTGAAAAATTACCCCCGTGTGGTGATGCATAGGGAAGCCCTGGAGCAGCATGCAGATCATAGCCACTCTGGTTACAGTAACTACGATTCCACCCCGCCACCTTTTTTAACTGTCGATAACAAATCCGACACCCCCCTAACTGCAGTGGAAAAGCTGATAACTGCAAGCCA
Organism: Pseudomonadales bacterium; assembly: GCA_036443315.1. Classification (GTDB taxonomy): domain Bacteria; phylum Pseudomonadota; class Gammaproteobacteria; order Pseudomonadales; family Dasaniaceae; genus Oceanicoccus. The sequence continues at coordinate 3,983 of JAZFYA010000208.1, read as the reverse complement.
GTCACGCATTTTATTCTGCACAGAAAGTGCCGGTCGGCGTGAGATTTTGCTGGAATTGCTACAACGCAACGGGATCAATCCCATTATCGTCGATAACTGGCAACACTTTATTCACAGTGACGAAGCACTCGCTATTACTATCGCGCCGCTGGAAACCGGGCTGTCTATCCACAAATTGATCGTTATCGCTGAGCCACAGTTATTTGGCCAGCAAGTCTTGCAAACACGGCGGCGCCGCAAAACCAAAGATAATAGCGAAGCCATTATTAAAAACCTGACCGAACTGAGAATGGGCGCACCCGTAGTGCATCTTGATCACGGCGTTGGGCGTTACCGAGGTTTGCAGGAGATTACCGTTGCCGATCAAGATACGGAATTTTTAACCCTCGAATATGCCGATGGAGCAAAATTATATGTGCCGGTTTCATCGCTGCATTTAATCAGTCGCTACAGCGGCGCCGATGCAGAGCATGCCCCACTCCACAGGCTAGGTAGCGAACAATGGCAAAAAGCCAAACGCAAAGCCGCTGTAAAGATTCGCGATGTCGCCGCTGAATTACTCGATATTTATGCTCGCCGCGCTGCTAGACCAGGACAAAAACTCGACATCCCGAAACAAGCCTACGAAACATTTGCCGCCAGCTTTCCCTTTGAAGAAACTCCCGACCAGAAAACGACCATTGCTGCCGTATTGCAGGATCTGCAAACCGCAACAGCAACGGATCGACTGGTTTGCGGTGATGTCGGATTTGGCAAAACCGAAGTCGCTATGCGGGCAACCTTTGTCGCTGTACATAACGGCAAACAGGTCGCGATTTTAGTACCGACCACCCTTCTTGCCCAGCAACACTATGCGTCATTTAAGGATCGCTTTGCTGACTGGCCGGTTACCATTGAGGTACTATCACGTTTTCGCTCTACCAAAGAGCAAGAGCAAGTTCTTAAGGATACCGCCAATGGCAAAGTCGATATTTTAATTGGCACCCACAAGCTGCTACAAAAAAATATCCAATACAAAGACCTGGGGCTAGTTATTATCGACGAAGAACATCGCTTCGGGGTGCGGCAAAAAGAAGTGCTTAAATCCCTGCGTTCGAAAGTGGATATTTTAACGCTGACCGCCACACCCATTCCTCGCACACTGAATATGGCTATGTCAGGAATGCGTGATTTATCCATTATCGCCACGCCTCCAGCACGTCGATTATCGATAAAAACATTTGTTCGCCAATGGGATAAAGGCATTATCAAAGAAGCGATTATGCGGGAGATTCTTCGTGGCGGCCAGGTTTACTATCTGCACAACGAGGTTAAAACCATCGAGCAAACAGCGCGGGAATTACAGGTGTTGGTTCCCGAAATCCGCCTGGGTATTGGCCATGGTCAGATGCATGAACGGCAGCTTGAACAGGTGATGGCCGATTTTTACCACAAGCGTCATAACCTGTTGCTCTGTACCACCATTATTGAAACCGGAATTGATGTTCCGTCAGCTAACACGATTATTATAAACCGCGCTGATAAATTCGGCCTTGCTCAATTACACCAGCTACGCGGCCGGGTGGGTCGATCCCATCACCAAGCCTATGCTTACCTGCTAACCCCTGGCAAGAAAAACATGACCACCGATGCCGATAAGCGCCTGGAAGCGATTAGCCAGGCGGAGGACCTAGGCGCAGGTTTTATGCTTGCCACTCACGACCTTGAAATTCGTGGCGCGGGTGAGTTACTCGGCGATGATCAGAGCGGACAAATTCACAATATCGGTTTTACCCTCTATATGGAAATGCTGGAGCGAGCGGTTAAGGCCCTTCAGGATGGTAAAGACGTTAATCTTGATGATGCCTTTAACCCCGGCAGTGAAGTTAATTTGCGACTACCCGCCTTAATTCCCGATGACTATTTGCCCGATGTTCACACTAGACTGATTTTGTACAAACGCATCGCCAATGCTGAAAATAACCATGATCTCCGTGAGTTACAGGTAGAAATGATCGACCGATTTGGCCTATTACCCGATCCAGTTAAAAATCTGTTCCGCATCACCCAATTAAAACTTACAGCCCAATCTATCGGGATTATTAAAGTGGAGGCATCAGCCAGCGGCGGCAAATTAAAATTTGCCGCTAACACTCACGTTGAACCTATGGCCTTGGTACAGCTGGTGCAGACTAAACCGGCTACCTATCAATTGGCGGGCGCTACAGCGCTGCGCTTTAGTGATGAGCTGGAGGATATCGAACTGCGTTTTAGTTTTATTGAGAACCTATTAAATACCTTGACGCCTGATAATATACCCAAAGCGATTGAAATTTAGGTTTTAGAGTGCGTCCATTTTTGTCCATGGCAAGGCGTTTGAACGCAGGAATATGTCAATATTTTAAGTTCAAACAACGCAGCCATGAGCAAAAAGGGGCGTGCTATAACACCTAAATTTCAATCGCTTTGGGTATTAAAACAAGCGGTGGCTTAACTAACCAGGACTGCTTTACCATTAATCAATGAATAACACGATAACAAATTTAACGACTGCAGCACTACTTCTACTGGCGACACTGGTTTTCGCTCAAGACCAAGATAATGACGACAAGGAAACCATTAAATGGTATCAGGTCGAACTATTTATTTTCGCCAACAACAATCCTGATGCCGCAAGTACAGAGCGCTGGCCACAGGAACTGGGATTAAAATACCCGGAATCCATGGTTGCGTTTGATGAGGACAATGCATTTAATACGGTCAGTAAAGATGAAATATTACTGCTTGATCTGGATAGCAAAAAGACTCTTAGCACCAGCGAATTAAAGCAAGCTGAGCAATTATCCCACCGTGTTGAAAGTAGCAACAAACAAATAATGCCCACGGAGAACAGCCAGACAACGATTCAACATGATAGCCAAACGCTGTTAGATGACCCAGCAACTACAGACAACGCATTCTTCTTAAACGCTGCTCCTACTGTGGAACGGCCATTCACATTACTGAAAAAGGAACAACATCAACTCACAGAGGTCGTTGAGCGGATCTTAGCCGAAGCTGATTATCGACTGTTATTTCACCAAGCCTGGCGCCAGCCAGTTGGCAAACGTAATGAAGCTGATAGTTTATTGATTCGGGGCGGCAATCAGTTCGACTCTCACTTCGAACTCGAAGGCTCTATCAATCTGAGCGTAGCCCGTTATTTACACCTGACTACCGATTTATGGTTGAGTACCTTTGTTAGCTCTATAGGCCGCGATCAGAAACCCTGGCCCGTACTGCCAAAAGCTCCCACTATCTCTGTTGCCGACACAGGCCAAGATCACCATACTATTGCCAGGAATAATAACGCCAAGGATAATAGTAAAGTCTTACTGAGTTTTGAAAGTCCCTTTGTAACAGTGGAAGGCAAGCAATATTCGGTTGAGCGTACTGTTGCCATGCGCCAGCACCGGCGTATGCGCAGTAATGAACTGCACTATATTGACCACCCTTTAATTGGGCTGTTAATAAAAATTATACCTTATGAAGTTCCCGCAATAGACCAGACAGAGATTCCTGTAACAAGTCATTATGACCTAGCCCCTAGCCCTGCCCCTTACCCATAAATCAGCCCAGACAATCTCAACCGCTGTCTAACAACGAGAACCCGACACACATAAACTGAAATTTCGTATACCCTTGCTACAGTAGCTGATACCGGGTGGTGGATCGCTACTTCGCCCAAGATATCCGTCAATCTTTGTAACCAGTAGCACAGGTGGTTGCAGATCTTTTTTTTAGCATAAGCATTCAAGGTGCGTAATTCTATACCCGAAGCGTTTGAAATTTAGGTTTTAGAGTGCGTTCATTTTTGTTCATGGCAAGGCGTTTGAAGGCAGGAAACTGTCAATATTTCAAGTTCAAACAACGCAGCCATGGGCAAAAAGGGGGTGTGACGTGCATGGATGCACTAATGCCGCAGGCGCATGGATGTGCAGGAGCGGCCTATAACACCTAAATTT
>JAZFYA010000207.1:0-7033 GCA_036443315.1 Pseudomonadales bacterium | reverse complement strand
GGTGTAGATCCGGGTACTGATTCCTGAAATAATGACCTACCGATATTTACCCGCTCGAAGGTTTAACACAACCCCTATATAGTGTTAAATATGCCTAACCCCCTGATTTTATAGGCGATATGTCCAGCGTCTACGGAGAATAAGGGCGATACCGCCATAACTCTGCCCCGCAGCTTAACAGTCCTATAAATTGTGTTAAATGCAATAGGGTTTTGAACACCTACAGTGAGAAAAAAATGAAAAGTACTTAATCTCGCACTATATTAATAACATCACATCCAACTTTATAAGGATCATAAAATGCCTCAGACAGCAAAGGTTGCGCAGACGGTAGAACCAGCGACACCACAGACCCGTGTTACTGATACCGTGCAGGAAAATACATCGTCGTTAGAGCATGCTCAGTTTCAAGCACGGATGAGAGGTATGAACATCCCGCCGAATGGTTCACCCTCATCCATCAATCACGTGGTTCAGAGAATTGAAGCAGGTGGACAACATCCTCACCAAAAACATGAGGATTTTATGTACTTGCAGCGGACGATTGGTAATCAGGCCGTGATACAGATGCTTGATAGGATGAAGGCAGCGGAAACGGCGGATATTCATAAAACCGCTGCGGCGGGCGTACAAGGTACGGGCAGTTCGTTACCCCATTTAAATAAAATTCAGCAATCCTTTGGTCAACATGACATTAGTGGCGTGCAGGTTTTTACGGGGACGAAAGCAGCCACCGCATCAAAAGCAATAGGCGCACAAGCGTATACGACCGGGAATAAAATCGCGTTTAGCAGTTCATCACCGGATTTACATACCACAGCGCACGAAGCCACCCACGTGCTACAACAGGCAGCGGGGGTGCAGTTGAATGGGGGTGTAGGCAAAATCGGTGATAGCTATGAGCGACAGGCGGATGCGGTAGCAGACAAGGTGGTGAAGGGTCAATCGGCGGAGGGGTTGATAACCCATCAGACCGGCGTTCAAAACTCAAGTCCTTTACAACGATTGGATACTGAACCTAACGGGGGACAGGGCTTTGCTCGAAAGGATTTAGATATGTATGCACAAGTGGAGAAGCTAAAAGAGAATAACAGAGGAATTAAAACGTATAACAAAAAGGTGAAAAGTATTGAAAAAAGACAACAAAGTATTAATGAAATGACTAGAAATCCGATCCAACGGCTTGTAAGCGTTGAGAATACTTCATGGGACGATACGAAACGCATTATAACAGGAGAGGGGACAGTAAGTGAATTTACAGACGGATCAAGCGCCGTCCAAACGAAAAATGGATGGATAGACGTTACAGGCTACCAAGCAAGGTACGAAATCGTACATACTACGAACGAAAACAAAAAATACACAATCTATAATGAAAAGAGCGATGCACTTCAGAATTCGTTTACCACTCCTGAAAGGGGCCATGTACTTGGACAACAAAACGGTGGCGATGGAACTCAGACAGACAACGTGTTCGCACAAGACGGGGGTACGAACAATGGGCCATATAAAACGTTTGAAAACAAGATGAGGAAAGACCTAAATGCATCAAATAATGCAGATCAAGTAACGTTCGAGGCTCATCTTGTCGGTGATAGTATAAGGTACGGATCAATTGCGAACCAAGCTCTGGAATCTCATGAAGATATAATATAGATCAAGATAAAACTGCACTGAAGGTGCAAATTCCCTGTCTTCATAATGCACGTTAACCCAACTATGTAGTCACATCTACACATCCCTACCATCCAAGCCCATAACAAAACCTAAAAATCATTAAAACGATTTTTAGCTGTCATCCATTTAACCCTATGACTAATTCTGTTAAGGAAATTGCACACACAGCAGGGACAGGCACACCACAGACAGCCGTTTACCGTTTAATACTCTCCTCTAAAATTAACACTATACCCGAATAGTGTTAATTACCCCTTGATGGCACAAAGCCCCATTGTATTAATCGCGGTCTTCCCGGCTATGCCAAATCCTTAGAACCCGTATTACTTTATCTTCATAATCCGGTATATAACGCAAGATATAGGCTCTTTTGCCGAATGGCACTGACCATTCCCGCCGCTCTATAGAATCATCTAAACTAATGCCAAGTTCAGGATTATCAAGAAGCTGTTTCGCTCCTTTTTTGATCGCTAAAATAGCCTTATCCGCAGTACGAAGAGACGCTTTATTTTTAATGAGGAACGAGTAAAGGCGATCAAGGTCATGATCAGCCTGATGGGAAAATTGCAGTTTCATCTAATGGCATTTTGGGCGAGGTTATGCGCTTCCTTTGCCAGTCTATCCATTTTAGTAAACATTTCTTCTTGAGTGATGAAATCGCCTGTTTTCATGGCTTCAAGTGTGGCTTTGTCTTCTTCATATTCGCGTAAGTAGCGTTCTTGCTCTTTCACATATGAGTGCAAAAGGCCCTCAACAGACGTATTTTTTATCGCGGCGACTGTCTTTAATGTTTCTACCGCTTTGTCACTAATATTCATACTTTTATCATATACCGGAACTCTATCAAAGCACCAGAAAAAATATTATCCTTTGGCTATTGCTAAAAGCAAAAGTGAAATCTATGTCCGGTTTTAGCAAGAAAGCCTTAATGTGGGCTTCAGACCCCAATATAGGCCGTTTAATCCCATAATCCCTCAAACTTGATACCCGCTATTTTAGTATAGAGAACCGTGTGCTTTGGGTCACGATGCCCTAAATAATCCTGAATGACCCGCAAGTCTACCCCTCTAACGGTTACTGCAATGTTTCCAGTCACGGGTGATTTCGTTTTTGATGCGGATGATACAGAAAAGATAGGGCGCAATTGATGACCCCCACTACCCCTGTTAATCCATTTGAATTGGCGGGGGGTAGTGGGGGCATATCTTTAGACGCACACTTCTTTTTCTGTCAGATCCGCATGGTATGGATTGGGGCCGTAGAGATATTGGTACTCTGGATCGACTAAGTAATTGAGCCTTGGGAGCATGTAGGGTTTTTCGCCAGCAATCAAAATCAAACATTGTTCACTGGGTAATCGCATCACCTCGTCCGGGGTTAACAACGCTCTGCTTTGCGGGTTTACACCCGTCCCTGTAGTCGTCGTTGAAAAGATGCGATTAGGATCATCTGACCGACTTTCACTTGTACTTTGCACAAATATTGTACTTTGGCCTAGCGAATCCGAAATGTAGCGAGCCGTGTCTATATCAGCGGTTCCGTAAAAATGTTTTGCACTGTTCGCTAAAAATGTTTGCCACTTTGGATAAACCGCTTTGAGCTGGCTGAGGTCTTGTAGAAATACCCAGATCGTCGCCCCATAGCCGCGCAGCAATGAAATTCCGTCCTCGATACAAGAGACGCGGCCAAGTTGGGCAAATTCATCGAGTACAAACACCACTTTTTGTTCTGGGGTATCGGTGCTATCCGTCATACCTGATAGGGCTTGGCCAAGAATGCACCGTATGAATCTCGCGTAAACGTTTAACTTCTCCGGGGGCATTGCAATGTACACCGTCATTTTCATTTTTTTAAGCTGCGAGATATTGAAATCTGAGCGACTAAGCGAATCCGCAATACGCGGATCATCTAAAAACGAAGTATGCCTAAGCGCCGTCGAGAGCACCCCCGAGCGCTCTTTATCTTCTTTAGCGAGAAAGGTGTTAGCCGCGCGATAAATTTGCCCATAGGCCACCTCCGGCTGCCCTTGCATTATTACTAAGATGTCTTCAAGTGCGCCTCGGGGTAAGGTCAGTATTTCCCGCAATTTTACTAACGTCCTTTGGCCCTCGGGAAGCGTGGAGCAGTACACGAGCAAGCCGCGAATAAAATCTTTAGCCGAATCGTCCCAATGGTCACTCTTGGTGGGATCACTCACCACCAGCATATCGGCCAGTGCGGCCGCCTCGCTGACGATGTTAGGTTGATTTGGGTCCAGCCTGTCGAGGGGATTACAAGCGTGACTACTTGCCTTGCAGACTTGGAAAGGGTCCAGCAAATAAACGCTTTGGCCCATTCGCTCTCTCACCTGATGGGTAACAGCATAATTTTCACCTTTAATATCCAAGGCGAGTACGGAGCCGGTATAGGTCAAGAGAGTAGGGATCACTGCGCCGATGCCTTTGCCCGACCCTGAAGGTGCACAAGTGACAATGTGCCCTGTATGCCAGAAACGAGAATCCATATTGCCCTGGTCTTTCTTAATCAAGCGATAGCGTGCTAGAGCGACCCCTTCGCCGCCGGTGTTGTCTGCGGATTTAGCGTGGCCCTTTTGTGCTGACTCTCCCTGCTGCCCCCAATCGGCGGAACCATGAGAATCAGTGTTCAGCGTAGGAGTCAAAGCAAGTTTTGTGACACACCACATACCCAGCATTGCCGCAGGGATAAAGACCCCGAAAAGTATATACTCATTATCAATACCCCCTATCATGGATATATGTGCAGCGGCATAGCCAAAGGTGGCCCCCCATATTGGTACACGCAGATAGCGTACCTTCCATGTTGCCACCAGTACTGCAAGATAGCAGGCGATGCCAGCCAGCCAAGGAAATGCATTGTCCATTTAGATTCTCCATTTACGGTCTACCCCGACACAACCCTACGCTATCGCAAGTGGGAGATAGGGCGCTACGCGCCAGCAGTGGCTAGGCCAGACTTTGCCGGCAAGCCAAACAGCTCGCGGTCTTTCTCCCTCGATAAATTCGCGTCTAACATGGCCCGTAATTCAGCCTCTGCCATCTCGCCCGACCTCACCATTTTTAGCATGGTTCCACCGATCAAGATTTTACGCTTAGTATCTTCCTTGCGCTTTTGCGAATTCTCCCGAGACCGCATAGCTTGAATCTGTGCATTTATCTGGTCTCTCTTCGCGGTTAGATTGTCTAGTCTCGTGCCTGCCATAAAATCACCTCTAGCCAATGGTACCACATATCCTATTTATGGTATGCTCATCGTGCCTCGCTGGTTGTGGCGTCGCTCTGACTAAGAGCGCACTTATACATTACTTCGTAATGTGTGCGGTTTGCGCTGCAAACAAACGGAATATTCCGTTTTGAAATTATTGGATTGATTCATTTTAAATCATGGCAATCTATCATTGCAGTGTAAAAATAATCAAACGCAGTGACGGACGATCCGCCACGTGTGCCATTGCTTATCGTTCAGGCGAACGGATAGTCGATGAGCGTACCGGACTAATCCACGATTACAGCCAAAAACCCGGCGTAGACCATACCGAAATATTAGCCCCTGTATACGCGCCTGAGTGGGTCATGGACCGCGCTACACTTTGGAACAATGTCGAGCAAATTGAAAAACGCAAAGATGCTCAGCTTTGCCGTGAAGTGGAGGTTTCTCTACCCATTGAACTCAATCCAAAACAACAACAAGAATTGGTGAGAAAGTTTTGCCAATCTCAATTTGTTGCTTTGGGCATGGTGGCAGACATTGCCATTCATCATGCCAAGAGCGATAACCCCCATGCTCACATCCTGTTAACCACTCGCCATATCGGATTTGATGGCTTTGGCCACAAAAACCGTGACTGGAATAATCGAGCGTTCTTATGCCGATGGCGTGAGCAATGGCAAGAACATTCGAATCATTCGCTTAAACAGGCAGGGCATGAGCAACGCATTGACCATCGAACATTGGAGGCCCAGGGCATTGATCGAATCCCACAAATCCACCTGGGGCCAAACGTGATTGAGATGGAGCAGCGAGGCATTGAAACCGAGCGCGGACAAGTCGCTTTAGGGATTGAACACACCAATGCTCAGATCATCGAGCTGTCACAATATCGGGAGGCATTAGACTATGGGCGCACTGTCCAAATTAAAGCAAGCCAGGAGTATCGAGGAGCTGGCCAACGAGATCGAGCCGTTGGCGTTAGCATTAGCCTCTCTGACGGACGAGACACGGGAGGTCTTGGCCCAGCAGAGCAAAGCTTGCCTGGAGAGTCACGCAGCAGCGGAAGCGTTGAGTCGAGCAGTACGACAAGCCAAAGCCCACAGGCCGAGTTGGAAGATTTACTTGCAGATGCTCGCCGCCAGCACTGCGACAGTGGTGGCGCTGTTGATCGTATTGTTGCTTTGGCTCGAACCGAAGATACAGACTCATCAGGGGACAACCTGGTTTTATCTCAAGCTCAGCAGCCAATAGACCGGTGTTACTTGGCGGTTAGACGGCAGCTTAATGCCATGGGGTGTGAGCGCTATGAAGTGGGTATCAGAGACTCTGACGGGCGCATGATGCCGAGGAAGTGGACGGAAAGCGAAGTGTTGAAATCGGTGGGGTGGCTGAAGCGGGAAAATGCTAAGGGTTCGGATATTTATATTCGACCGGCAGGGTCACAGGGGATTGTGTTAGTGGATGATTTAACGCGAGGAAGTTTAACTGCGATGCGGGAACAGGGGTTTACCCCGGCCTTAGTGACGGAAACCAGTCCACAGAACTATCAAGCCTGGATACGTTTGTCTGATAGTCCACTAGAACCTCATGTGGCGACTTGTGCCAGTAAAACACTGGCTAAACAATACAACGCAGACCCCAGCAGTGCGGACTGGGGGCACTATGGGCGCTTGGCCGGGTTTACTAATCGTAAGCCTGCGCATATCACGGACACGGGGCGTAATCCTTGGGTCTTGTGCCATGAAAGCAGTGGGCGGAAAGCCCCACGCGGGGAGGATTTGGTGAAGGTGGCTTCTCAACCCGCCCAGGGCCATGAGAGGGAGAGCAGGCTCAAAGCCTCTGAGAGTTTGTGCAAGGGGGTTTCTGGTGGCGATCCGGTGGAAGTCTACCAAAAAGAGATAAATCGCCTTACAGCACGCTACGGTCCATCTACGGATTTCTCTCGTGCTGACTTTATGGTTTGTCAGCACATGATCAAGTTGGGGTTTAATGAGCAGCAACTTGTCGAGACACTGAAAAAAGCTAGCCCGAAGTTGGCTACTCGCAAAGCAGGGCATCAAAATGATTACTGTGAACGAACTGTTCGCAAAGCCATTCAATCCATCGAGCGCGATAAAGCACAGCTCAA
>JAZFYA010000206.1:0-3810 GCA_036443315.1 Pseudomonadales bacterium | reverse complement strand
ATGCCATATTCATTAATTATCTTTTGGTTGGTATCAACATCCATTTTATAAAACTTGACCTGTTCGATAAACTCAATTTCCAATGCTTCTATGATGGGAGTCATAATATGGCAGGTTCCACACCAATCAGCTATAAACTCAACCAGCACCGGTTTCTTGTTATTCAACACTTGTCTATGAAAGCATTCATCAGTCAAATTCAGTGGCATCTTCTACAGCTCAAATTCATCAAAACCATTCATAATCATGCTCTAATTTACCTTTGCATCTAAGATCAGTCCAAGCAAGGCGCCAAATTGTGAGGAAGATACCCTGTTTAGAATATCTGTATTCACCCTGTGCACAACCACAAGGTCTAGATCAGGAATAACTACGATAAAATGTCCGCCGAACCCTCTCGCTGAAAATGCGCTATTACCCAGGTTTGTTGAAGGAATGTGGTTGCCATTGACCGCAACCCACCACATGTAGCCGTAACCCCCTGATGAGCCAACCTCAGTATAAGAGGTTGTACTTTCACGGACCCATTCCTCCGATATAATTCGCTTACCCTCCCACATTCCGTTGCCAAGAAAAAGCAACCCAAAACGCGCCATATCACAAGCCGTCATCCTGAATGGATATGCTGGATGCATCGACGCATTCTCATAGACATAAGCTGCGTCGTTGACTTCGAAATCCTCCATACCGATAGGATCTGCAATGCGACGTTTAAATTCCTCAAAAATCTTCGTTTGAGTCCTCTGTTCGAAAATGGTACACAGCGTATTGAAGTCCCAGTTGTTGTAATACCAGAATGTGCCAGGCGCATGACTTTCTCTTGCCGGCCGATTTGCCTTCATCGATGAAGTTTCATATGCAGCCGGGTGATATATTCCGGAACGTGATTGTAGAAGCATCCTGACTGTTGCCGCTTTCTCCTGTTCTGATAAAGAGGGGGGGAGATCATCGATTTCCAGCTCTTTCATTGTCGCTTTGATATCGATGTTTCCCTCATCGACGTGAATGCCAATCAGTGCACTGAGTAAACTTTTACGGCATGAATGCATGTTAAACTTACGCGCGATTTCGCCCCAATGGTAAAGAACCTTTCCCTGGTAAATGACCATGACAGCTGCTGTTTGGATACCCTGTGAATATTCGTACGCATCCTGGAGTTTGGCTGTAGACCATCCTACAGATTCCGGGTTGTCAATCGTCTCCCAGGTTGAATTGGATAGATCGTGAGAGCTGGCTGTGTTTAGAATATTGTTGTTCTCGGAGCATTGGATAAAGACTAGAGCTATAGAAAAAAGGATGGCATTAATTTTTTTCAACATATGACAGCTCCTTTTGATTTCGATTTCACCATATTTTTACGATCAATAAGAGATCAAACTCAATGAAGTTTAATTGCCTCTACCTAAAGGAAAGGTGATTCCGGCCATAAATTGGATTCCTTTGGTTTTAATGTTTCCATCAATTTCAGCTTGTTCTCCCAGAATCTCAACCGTGCCGTCAGCGATAATATCCTTTAAACCCAGGGCATAACGTCCTTCCACAAAAATTGATTTTGCACCCATTTCAAAACTTATTCCAGCGCCAAAATTCAGGGCAAAATCGATCCCTTCAGTGACCGAATCTATATCGGTTTTGTCAACCTCAGTCCCATTAACTTCAATTTGTAACTTGGAATTTAACAAAAACCCGATCGTTGGTCCTGCCATCACATAAGGCCGGAATGTTCTGTTTCCAAGATCAAGCTTGAGAAATATCGGAAGTTCGAGATAAGAGAACCCAAATTTAAAATCGACTGTGTCGAAAGAATCGGATATTTGTAAAGTAGCGCCCTTTTTCAAAAACATGGGTTCCAGGCGCAGTGCAGCGTTATTGCTCAATTTAAAATCAAAAATTCCACCGATTCCAAGCAAGTGGCGATTATTAATTACATCGCCAGGATCCAGATCAGCGACCTTACGTTTGCTATGTTTATGCCACCTATAACGCCAACCCTGTGTTGAGCGTTTGCCGCGATGGCAAATAATACGGTAAGTGCGACGACTATCAGGCTACTCTTTTTCATGATGAAACTCCTTAATTTGGTTAAACATCTTTGAGCCTTTTGTTACTAAACACGCTACTTAGAAAAGACCCTGATCGTTTTTTTAGTTAGTGATTGACCGAAAAGTCCAAATTTCCTAGTACGAAGGCGTCTCGCCGAGTATTTCTAAGCACGGAGTTGCATCCAAAATCGTTCGGCGGGACGCCTCACGCTAGTTTTCGATCAATCACTAGTTATTTAAGGAAGTTTTTCTACCGGGCAAAAAATGAAGATTTTGATTATTGCTTGAAACTTGTGGTTTGGGGATTTACTTTTCAGAAAAGTTTCAAAAGGATACATTAATCCCAAGGGATATGGTCCTGCCGATAAGGGTGCGTTTTGCTAACGTGAAGTGGGTTATCTTGTTGATTTCAACACTTTCAGTGCCATTTGTTTGCCAGTCGTAACTGATATTTCTCCAGGTTTTAAATTATTTTCTCGTATCAAAAGTTTAAGTGCTAATTATCATTATTTTCATTACCTTCACAAAGTATCCGTAGATAGTGCCTTTAAGAAATCCACTGCAAACTCCAGTTGCTTATCTTGTTCCCTATCAATATCTGTTTTCGTTTGAACGATGCGAATATCGGGCGGCACGCCGTTCCATTCTATCGGTTCACCATCTACTCTGAGAATGGCTTCATAGTTGATTCTGATCGAGCCGCCGCTGGGAAGGAAATGCCTTGCATCGCCATTGCTGCTCATGCCGCCACCAGCAGTGGTATCACCGACAAGTGAGACATAATCTAATTGACGCATTCTCCCTGCAAAAACCTCAGTCGCGCTAAAACAGCTGCCATTAATCAGGATAACGATTGGACCGGTGTATTGACGACTTCCCTGCGGCGCGATAGTATAGGGTGGCCTCGTACCCATAACGCTGACGGCTGATTCTGTCTGTAGAGGACTTGCCAAAAACCTACCTATGATTGGATCATAAACCGCACTACCTCCGCCCCGATTATTCCGCACATCGATGATGACACCACGCGCTTGCGAGAAATAGTCGATCACTTTATCTATGTCGTTCACATGATTTCTCAAATCGTTGCCAAAAGTGGACATATAAACATATCCAATGCTATCCGAAACAAACTCATAGTGGATTGTGCCATTTCCTGTCGTCAGAAGGGGCTGACCAGAGTAGGTCCGAACTACATCGAGATCGAACGCCTCTTCATCTCTCAATAGTCTTGGTGGGGTGTACGGTCTGAACTTGGCGCCGGACTCTGTGTAAACATTGGCATGGCCATCCTTGAGCTCACCAACTACATCCATCACAACTGCGAAGAAATCATTGTCGCTAGATTGCTCGATACGTTCACGATACACAGTGTGAATAGAATCCCAGTCGATCTTCTTGAAATCAAATAGTGGATAGATTGAATCGATATGACTCCATGCGGATTCAAAATCTTCAAGTTTAAAAGCGGAACCCGGTTCCAGTGAACTGTCACCGTCACAATTTGAAAGTCCCATTATAGATAGACACAGGAAAAACGTTTTCAAGATTTTCATTTCTCATCTCCAATTTCTTTGGTTATAATGCGTAGCCTAACTTTCGGTAAGCAATCGTCATACTACCTCATCTGTTAATCTAGTTGGCATTGTATATCCAAAACAATAAGTTGGCAATCCCCGAGATTCATCTTGAGAGATACCACTGATCCACATCAGGCCAAAAATCAATGCCATCGAGCACGTGGACGCCTTCGGCATACGAAAGGAGC
>JAZFYA010000205.1:0-4450 GCA_036443315.1 Pseudomonadales bacterium | reverse complement strand
GCTCCCCCTGCTCCCCCTGCTCCCCCTGCTCCCCCTGCTCCCCCTGCTCCCCCTGCTCCCCCTGCTCGGCGCTGGCGGCCTCGGCCTCATTGTCTGCCGCTATCTGCTCTTCCAGCTCAGCCACTAGCTGATCAGTAGAAGTAACGTCTTCTGCTTCAGGCTCAGCGCTAATGGCTTCATCTAAGTCAACATCAGCAAGGGCAACATCCTGATCTTCTACCAGCTCAATAGTTTCATCAGAAAATTCCCCGTCAACGGCCTGGCGACGACGACGCAGTACAATCGCTAATGCCAATATCAACAGGCCCGCCCCACCGAGATACAATGGGTTCGTTAACAATTCATCCAGCAATTCTGGCTCCGCTGGATGGGAAACCGCAGGTTTAGGCTTAAGTGCCGGCTTAGCTTCAGGCTCTGGCGCCAACTCAGGAACCCTGTCTGTACCTGCATCGGCCTGCTGCTCTGCTATACCACTCTGCAACGCAGCCAGCTGATTGTCCTTTAATTCCAACAAACGTTGCAGCGTTGCAATTTTCGACTCCATATCATCGAGACGGGATGCCAATGCCTGATTCTCACGCTGCGATTTATCCAGATTTTCCTGACTCTGATCAAGCTCATTTTGCAAAGCCTGAGTACCAGCTCCGGAGCCCGTGCCATTACCAACACTGGACAGGTCGCTTTCTCCCCCCGTTAAGATAGACAGACGAGACTCCTCGGGATAAACGCTATCACGACTTGATGAAGTACTACTAGATGCATCAAGCTGTACATCAGTAGCAGGAGCTGAAACATCATCTCCTCGACGCCACGCACGATTTTGATTAGCAACTTCACTAATAGCCTGCCGATTTGAAATTCCCGAAATATCAGTAGCAGTCGGCAGACGTAGTACTGCCCCCGCTTTAAGACGATTGATATTGCCGTGAATAAAGGCATGCGGGTTCAGACGCTGAATACTCACCATGGTTTGCTGCACGGTGATATTGACTGCCGGGCGGCTTTTAACGGCAATCTCCCACAAGGTGTCATGGGTACGAACCCGGTATTGCTCACCCGCGCTCAACTCACCCTCAGACAGGGTTTGCCTGGTGGAAGGACCACGCTGAGTCGCAACCACAGCAGCCGCTGCTTGAACAGGTGCAGGAACTGGTTTGGTAAGGGCTTGGGTGATGTTAGTAGTAGCCGCGTCAACTTGCGGGCTATCACTTTCGCTAAATACCGGCAAATCCAGCAAGACCGTGTATTCACGTAGCAAACGACCATTAGGCCAGTGGGCTTCAACCAAAAAATTAAGATAGGGTTCTCTCACCGCAGCACGGGTTGTGACCTTGATAATGCCCCCGCCACTACCATCCACTTCGATACTAAACTTGATATGAATAAGGAAGTAATCGCGACTAACTCCGGCATTCTGGAAGGCTTGTGTGTCTGCCAGCGAGATACGAATCTGGCTCTCATCCAGATCACTGACATCAAGGAGCCGAATTTCCGCTTTCAATGGTTGGTTCAGTGCAGAATAGAGAGAAAGCTCCCCCATCCCCAAGGCACTCACCACATTTGCCTGCAATGCCCCCAACGCTGCTATCGCAACCGCAAGCTTTTTACGCACCATAATCGTTCCCTTACTTGATCTTTGTTAGTGATCCCAAGCAAATCCGTAGGTTCTTACTACTTTGTAGATTCTTAACTACTTTTCGCAAACTGCTACTAGCAAACTGCCGGCGACACCACACCCCCGGCTAGTCAATTTTTGTTTGGCCCTCACTTAGAGGAAAAAGCTAGAATACGTATCTACTATTCCGCGTAAGTATTAGTTAGAAATAGCTTTTTAGCAAGAATTCAGCCAGCAGGAAAGGGCCAGGAAGGGCGCCTTTTGGTATTTTTTTTGACCCAGTGCACAACTCGGCAGATACTTTCGAGATCACAAACGTGCCCAAAGCTGGAGAAGAGATTTCTAATACAAGGACTAGGAGGCTTCGATCAATATCCGCAACATACGCCTTAGAGGCTCAGCAGCTCCCCATAACAATTGGTCGCCAACGGTAAAAGCAGACAAGTACTCGGGCCCCATATTCATCTTGCGCAGGCGTCCAACCGGAACCGACAGTGAACCAGTCACCGCCGTTGGGGTCAGCTCCTGTAAACTCGCTTCACGCTCATTGGGGACTACTTTGACCCAATCGTTGGCCTCCGACAACATTGCCTCAAGCTCATCCATCGGCACATCGCGGCGAAGCTTTATAGTTAATGCCTGACTGTGGCTGCGCATGGCGCCGATGCGAACACAAATCCCGTCGATGGGAATAACCGTAGATGTGTCCAGCAGCTTGTTAGTCTCTGCCTGCCCTTTCCACTCCTCCCGGCTTTGACCGTTATCCAGCTGAGTATCAATCCATGGCAACAGGCTGCCCGCGAGAGGGAACCCAACGTTATCAGTAGGAAATTCCTGGCTTCGCATACTCTCTACTACTTTGCGATCAATCTCCAGAATAGCACTGGCGGGGCTGGCCAATTCAGCAATTACCGAGCTTTTGATAGTACCCATCTGCTTGATCAACTCACGCATATTCTGAGCACCGGCACCACTGGCAGCCTGGTATGTCATTACCGAGGCCCAGTCCACCAGACCCTCCCGGAACAGGCCACCCATGGCCATCAACATCAGGCTGACAGTACAGTTCCCACCGATAAAGTTTTTCACCCCATTGGCCAGACCCTCCTTGATCACATTCAAGTTAACTGGATCGAGAATAATTAACGCACTGTCATCCATACGCAGACTGGAAGCGGCATCAATCCAGTAACCACCCCAGCCCCCTTGACGCAACTGTGGAAAAACCGCTTGGGTGTAATCACCCCCCTGACAGGAAATAATGACATCCATCGTTTTCAGCACAGCAATATCATCGGCATCTTTCAGTGGCGGAATATCAACACCGATATCTGGTCCCTGACCGCCTACATTAGAGGTAGTAAAAAACACGGGCTCTTCAATAAGATTGAAGTCACCTTCCTCTAGCATCCGCTCCATCAATACAGAGCCCACCATACCTCGCCACCCTACAAAACCTACTCTCTTCATTGCTATACTCTACTCTCGCCCTTATTGCTTAACACTTAGTGTTTCTTTAATGTGCCGTCTGTATTTCTGCAGCAACCGCATCGCCCATTGCGCTGGTATTAACCAACTCGCACCCCTCGGAATAGATATCATCTGTGCGCAGCCCTTTATCTAGCACATCACCTACAGCTTTTTCGATGGCAACAGCAGCCTCAGTTGCATCCAGCGAATAACGCAACATCATCGCCGCCGACAAAATCATCGCCAGCGGGTTGGCTTTGCCTGCACCGGCAATATCTGGTGCGGAACCGTGACAGGGTTCGTACATACCACGACCGTTTTTATCCAGTGCTGCCGATGGCAACATACCGATCGATCCGGTCAGCATCGCAGCGGCATCTGACAAAATATCACCGAACATATTACCGGTCACTATAACGTCGAATTGCTTGGGCGCACGGACTAGCTGCATTGCAGCATTATCAACGTACATATGAGTCAGTTCGACATCGGGATATTCCGGCGCCATTTGCTCCATAATTTCACGCCATAAAACGGTCGCTTCCAGTACATTAGATTTATCCACCGAACATAATTTACCGCTGCGTTTTTGCGCAGCTTCAAATGCCATTTTACCTATACGGCGAATTTCGGATTCATTGTACTTGTACGTATTGTACCCCTCGCGTTCCCCATTATCCAAAATGCGAATACCACGGGGCTCACCAAAATAAATCCCCCCCGTCAGTTCACGAACGATCAACATATCCAAACCAGAAACAACTTCAGGTTTTAGCGAAGAAGCGTCAGCTAATTGAGGATACAAAATTGCCGGGCGCAAGTTACCGAACAATTCCAAAGCAGAGCGAAATTGCAAAAGACCTTTTTCCGGCCTAAGTTCGCGATCAACATCATTCCACTTAGGGCCGCCCAGTGCAGCAAATAGAATCGCATCAGAGACTTTGGCTTTTTCTAGTGTCTCAGTGGGCATGGGTACGCCAGCTGCGTCCAAAGCCGCACCGCCTAATAAGGCTTCATGAAATTCCATCCCTAAATCAAAACGCGCGTTAACCACATCTAAAACCTTACGAGTTTCTGCTGTAATTTCCGGACCAATACCATCTCCTGAAATAACCAAAACCTTTCTACTCACAACTTCTTCTCCAACTTTCTCAAAACACTTTTTGATATATACCCAAAGCGATTGAAATTTAGGTTGTAGAGTGCGTCCCTTTTTGTCTATGGCAAGGTGTTTGAACGCAGGAAACTGTCAATATTTCAAGTTCAAACAACGCAGCCATGGGCAAAAAGGGGGTGTGACGTGCATGGATGCACTAATGCCGCAGGCGCATGGATGTGCAGGAGCGGCCTATAACACCTAAATTT
>JAZFYA010000204.1:0-3036 GCA_036443315.1 Pseudomonadales bacterium | reverse complement strand
CTAGTGACCTTGCACGAGAAAAGAAGCGGAGAACTTGGAAATTATTATGAAGACACTAGAATTTCGGTCATTAAAGTGTGAAGTAAATAATCTCATTTCTTGGAACGACGGCGCGGGTGTCCGACGGCCGTAAGAAACATAATGCTCTTGCCTTCTGCATGGGGTGAGAAAAAATCTGTTACAGGATCATCGTAAAATGTTATACCCGAAGCACCCAAGTTTAATGCGTAGGCTGTAAGGTACAGTTTCCCGCCTGTGATAGCTGCCTCTAATTGTGCAACGCGATAGCCTCGATCATCAAAACGTTCTAATACACTTTTTAAATCAGTTAGAAAGTAAACGTTGACTGAGGCGTCGCCGGCTAAATCCTGACCTAAATCCAGAAAGCGCGCGTCCTCACGAAAATTCCCTTTTTCTAAAAGTTCTAAAGCACGATTATAACGATGCAACACATAGCTACCACTATCAAGCCCTACAACAACATTGACAATGAGGTACATGTCGTTCAGGTAGCCTCCATTTCCTAAAAAATCAAACGGTATACCATGAGTGGATGCGTCTAGAATTGTGGAAAATTCTTGGAAAGTAATTGAAGTTGGATCAAACTCACGTATCGATCCACGTTTAATTATTACTTTCTCAATTGACTTAGTAGGTTGAACTTGAGTGATAGGTTTTAACTGAACCAATTTTCCTTTTGGTGGAACCTTGACGTAAGATAGCGGGGCCTCACGCCATTTTTTGACTTGGGCACTGCTAGATAGATTTGAAGCAGAGTGAGTAGTAGATACTATAGTATAGTTTATCTGTGATTCTGATAGTGGAAGTGTTTTTAGATTTAGAGGCTCAACTTGCTTGACATCAGTAGGACGCATAGAAGGCGCATAGCCCAAAGGGACCAAGCTCATTGTTGCCTCAAATTCAGTATCAATGTCCAAAAGACGATTCACTTCATCATCAACAAAACCCATAACCAGTTTTGTAGGCAAGTTTAACGCACTTGCTTCTGCCAACGTGTTAGCCAATATTGTTCCATTATCCCAGAAACAATGACGATATGTACGATCATTATACTTCCAACTATTTCGCCAAAACGTACTTGTGAATGCTATAGTAACAGGTGCGTCTATGACAAAAGTTTCCTTGCCCGTGGCATTAGCCAACGTTCCTCGATAGTCACCATCTCTAATGCGATTTAATTTCATGTCAGGAAAGCGAACATCAAAATGATAAACGCCTGCCTTTAAATCAGGCAACTCACCACAAATTGCATAAAGATCAATGTGATAGAGAGCGCCGGTACAGGCAGCTGCCCGGAATGGATGAAAATGATCTCCGTAATTAATGAATTTGGTAATACCAGCTGAAAAATATAGAACTTGACTTAATTCTTGCAGCGTAGGCACGCGGTCTCGGTCGCGTGATATTTTATTGGACGATATTGCATCAAGGGCAGTAATTTCAGATGTGCTAATTTTGTCGGGAAACAGAATTTGCTCTACCCGCTCATCATCATAAATCTTATAAGGAATTGGCTTCATTCTTGGATCCAGAGCATATGGATATGATCTATGTTCATATGGTGAGTGTTTCGTAAAGTTGTGATATTTCAGTGTCACACTCGTATCATCATTGTTCATTCCAACTCTCCTATACTGAACATGTATCAAAACTAATAACATTTCTTAATGGGAAAGTGTTGTCAAAGCGGGAGTGGCTAGAGTGCTTGAACAAATGTATGCCTTACCATCATATCATCATTCATCTACCTTGTGCAGTAGCCAGTATGAAAAGCAACCAAGAATGATTTGAGCGGTTTCTGACCTTTTTAATGAAGGTTTTATGATTAGATCGCTACAGGATTATGGTCGTCGGAAGCTATAAAATGAAATAACATTAGAAAGAGTTACAAATGAGTCTAACTGAAGCAAGCAAGCTGCAGTTCACCGCTGATTTGAGTATCTGCCGCATCTTGAACGGAATGTGGCAGGTGTCTGGAGCACATGGTCCCATCGACCCTGAAAAGGCCATCCCGAGTATGTTCAACTATCTCGATTCAGGCTTCACTACGTGGGACCTAGCAGACCATTATGGCCCAGCGGAGGACTTTATTGGCGAATTCAGAAGACAGCTAGAGGCTTCACGTGGTGCGCAGGCGCTCTCCAGTCTTCAGGCTTTTACGAAGTGGGTGCCACAATCGGGGCAAATGACTAGACGCTTCGTTGAAGAGAACATTGCGTTGTCATTACGGCGAATGAATGTTGAAACGCTTGACCTTTTACAATTTCACTGGTGGGACTATCAAGATACGAAATATGTCGACGCGCTTAACCACTTGTCCGAGCTGAGGGATGAGGGTAAGATCAGACATATTGGCCTAACGAACTTTGATACAGAGCACCTGAAGCACATTATTGACCAAGGTATTAGAGTAGTATCAAACCAAGTCCAGTTTTCAATCATCGACAGGAGGCCAGAAGTGCAGATGATTCGGTTTTGTAAAGAGCATAACATCCAGCTTTTTAGTTACGGAACTCTTTGCGGAGGCCTAGTGTCCGACAAATATTTGGGGCAGCCTGAGCCTGGGGGTGGCGCATTAAACACCGCCAGCTTAAGGAAGTATAAGCAGATGGCGGATGCGTGGGGTGGTTGGGATCTGTTTCAAGAGCTACTCAGAACACTGAAGCAGATCTCAAACAAGCATAGTGTGAGTATCGCCAATGTAGCCGTGCGTTACATCTTGGATAAACCAGCAGTTGCTGGGGTAATTATTGGAGTACGACTGGGCGTCACTGAGCATAGAGCGGATAATGCTCGTGTATTCAATTTCACTTTCACGCTTGATAAGGAGGACCATGATCTGATAGAAACTGTTCTCCACAGATCGCGTGATCTTTACCGCCTGATTGGCGACTGTGGGGATGAATATAGGTAACGCAATTTTGTCCTACAAGCGATAGCAGCTGCCCCCACCTCTCTTTTGGTAGTGTTTCTCGTGGTATTCCTCTGCTTTGTAGAACTTCGATGCTGCCACAA
>JAZFYA010000203.1:0-31594 GCA_036443315.1 Pseudomonadales bacterium | reverse complement strand
CCCGTGAGTACAACGAGTGCTTTGGGTAGCAACTGATTTTTCCAGATTAAATGGTGGCCTAATTGTTTCTGGGTGTAATCGGCGAGGCTTATTTGTATCAATAAATAGCCCTGCAAGAAGTAAAATACCGACTATAATTTACCAGCAAAAGCATATACTTACGAAAAGTATACTAAGTAATACCTGAAGTTATTGGCAAATCCTGAACAATAAGCCAAAACAAAGCCTGCAGTGGGGTCTTTTGGGGGGTCGCGGAGGAGTAGTGTTGTTGGTTTGGTAAGGAGTCTAATCTGAAATAGTCAAGGAAGATTTTTCAAGATTATCTAAATAAAAGGGAGAGACCAGAGGGCAATGGTGCTATCAATTCCTTGGTTGTCAAAGCGCCGGGTTAAGTCTGGTCGAATTGGCTTGGCGATTGGGCCGGATGGTTGGGCGGTAGCCTGCATCGATGCCGGTGGTCGGCTAACGTATAGCGAGTTTCACAATCAGCCTGCCAATAGCCGTCAATTATTGGCAGATCTAGTGGCCGAGCATGGCTGGCAGGATATCCCTTGTAGTGTCGTTTTGCACCCAGTCTATTATCAGCTGTTATTGGCGGAAACGCCGCCGGTCGAAGTCGATGAACTGCCTGCAGCTATTCGCTGGAAAATTAAAGAACTGCTTGATTATCCTCTTGAAGAAGCCGCTATCGAACATTTTCTGTTACCGGATGATGCCTATCGAGGTCGGCAAAAAATGCTTTACGCTGCCGCATTGCGCAAGACTGCCTTGCAGGATTTGATCGACCCGGTGGAAGTCAGTGGCTTGCAGGTTGATTGCGTAGAAATAGCAGAACTGGCACTGCACAATATTATTTCGCGCATGCCCCGTGAAGGGGGAGGCATTGCACTGGTGCAGCTCCATGAGGGGGAGGGTTTTATCAATTTGGTTGAGGACGGCGCTATCTACCTTACTCGCCATTTGGATATTGGTCTGGAAAAATTCACCATGGAGGGTAATAACACGGTGTTTTTCGATTCCCTGTCTCTGGAAATACAGCGTTCGCTGGATTATTACGAAAGTCAGCTGGGCAAAGGTATTATCACTCGCTTATTTTACTCGCCGGGTTTAACCGAGACAGCGGCCATTGGCGAGTTTCTATCCGCCCAGTTGGGGTTAAATGTTGCGCCACTGGATTTGTCAGCCTTTGATCTGCTTGAGGGTGGCTTGTTTGGGGGTGACTTGTTTGAGGATGAAGTGGACGAACAGGCGCTGCGCTGCATCAGCGCTATTGGTGTGGCGCTGGGTCCCTGCAAAGAGTTGGAGCTTGTCAGTGCAGCATCTTAACCTCTACAGCCAATTGGCACGGGCAGTAGAGCCGCCCTTTTCCGCTAGACAGCAATTGTGGGCAATGGCCGCGGTGGTGGTTGTCATGGTAGTGATGTATAGCGTGTTATTGGTAGGTGAACGTTCCCTGCAAGAAGAGCTGGAGCAATTGCAGCAACAGCAACAGAGTATCAGTGTGACACTGGATGAATTAAAGGCTCGCAAAGCCCGCTTGGAGAAAGATGAAACGTTGAATAACGAAATTGCTATGTTGCGGAGCGATATAAAATTTCGGCGCCAATTACTGGCCACTATTGATCCCAACACTAAGGTGATGGAAAACGGATTTGCCGATCATTTAGGCGGATTGGCACGCCAGCAGATCGAAGGTATGTGGTTTACCGAAATTCAATTGTTGGAGGGCGGTCAACAGTTGGCCTTGATTGGGCGAACGCTAGCACCGGAATATGTACCCCGGTTTTTGCAAAAGCTGGCCACAGAAGAAATTTTTGAGGGGCATCAGTTTAGAGTGTTCCGAATGAATATTCCGGCAGAGCAAAAGCATTTACTGGATTTTGAATTGCGTGCCAACGAAGTAGGCTTGCCCTAATGAAAGAACAGCTAAAAGAGTGGCAGCAGAAAATCGATGCGTTTAATCAACGGGAAAGGATTCTATTGCTGGTGACCGGCGTTGCGGTGGTCATTATGCTGTTGCAAAGCGTGTTTATTGATCCAGTGATGGCGGGTCGTAAGGTGTTGGGGCAGCAGGTGACACAACTGAACCAGCAGATTCAGCAACAAACATCTGCGCAGTTGATTATTTCTGCCCAGCTCACTGCGGGTGTTAATCGCAATAAAACCAAGCAACGGGATCAACTACAGCGTGAAGTTGATCAGCTCAATAAAAAAATTACCGAGTCGATGGTGGCAATGATACCGCCACGGTTAATGCCAGAAGTGTTGGAAAATATTCTGTCTGAAAGCACTGATTTAAAGTTGCTTAGTTTGGAAAATATCCAGGTTGTCGCCGTCCTTGAACAGAAAGATGAGCAGGCAGAAAAGTCAAGAAAACCCCAGGTTAACAAACAGGCTTTGTATAAACATGGCTTTGTATTGCGCCTGCGCGGCAATTATATGGCCGCTATTCGTTATTTTAACGAGTTGTCAAAATTACCTTGGCGGTTTCACTGGGATAATTTGCACTATAAGGTCGATCAATATCCTAATGCCACGATTACTCTTGAGGTACATACGGTGAGTATGTCCGAGGAGTGGATAGGTGTTTAAGAATAAAAAAATAATAGCGGTAAGTGTGTGCTTATGGACGTTTTTTTCTGGCGCGTTTTCTGGCACGGCAGCAGCGCTAGCTGATCCAACACAGCCTTCAAGTTACAGGGCGGCCAGTAAAAAACAAAGCTTGCGCCTAGAAAGCATTCTATTTAGTGCGGCCCGCAAGGTGGCGGTTATCAACGGTATAGTCGTTGCTGAAGGTGACAGCATTGGCAATGCAAAAATTATTAAAATTGATAAAGAAAGTGTGCAGGTTCGCAGTGCGGGAAAAATTGTGAAACTGGTATTGCGGCACACTACCATCAGACAGGAAAAGTAAATGCATTATCAGCAGATAATATCCCTCTTTGCGGCTTGTTTACTGGTCAGCTCCTGTGCGTGGACGCCGCGGGAAACCAGGGATAACTCCAGTCTTGAAGCGATACAGAAAGAGTTGTCTGCGCTGGATAAAAAACCACGTTCAGCGGTAGTGTTGCCGCCGGAACAGGTAGATGCTGCATTGTTGCCTTCGTTGTTATTAGGGGTCAAGTCAGGTATTGGTTCAGGTGCGGCAGCGGGAGAGCAAGCCGAAGCCTTATTTGATATTTCTGTTGATGAAGTGAATGCCCGTGATTTTTTTATGGGGCTGGTAAAAGGCACTGCCTACAATATGGTGGTGCATCCCGATGTGGAAGGAACTATTAGTTTAGAACTGCAAAAAGTGAGTATTGCCGATGTGATGGAAGTGGTTAATGCCGTATACGGTTATCCCTATAAACAACGGGGTAATCTTTATCAGATTTTTCCCGGTGGTTTGCGCTCAGAAGTTTTCCACATCGATTATTTAAATTTAAAGCGTCAAGGCATTTCTGAAACTCACGTAACCAGCGGCGAAGTGAGTTCGGCAGGCTCTAGCAGTACAGGCGGTAATAGCAGTAACGGAAGTAATAACAGTGGCAGTGGCAGCAATCGGGGTAGGATCGGTGCCCAGGTCAGGACTGAAACCGAAGCCGATTTTTGGACCGAGTTACGAGAAAGTCTTACGCTGCTTATTGGCACTGAGGAAGGTAGAAAGGTAATCATAATGCCTCAGACGGGAATTATTGTTGTTCGCGCGATGCCGATCGAAATTAATACAGCCAGAGATTTTTTGCATCGCGCCGAATTAATTATGCATCGTCAGGTGGTGCTGGAAGCAAAAATACTGGAAGTACAATTGAATGACAGTTATCAAACGGGAATTGACTGGACGGCGGTTAGTAATATCAATGGCAATAGTTTGAGTTTTGGTGTTGCCGGGTCTAAGACGATAAGCCCTAATGCGATCGGGGGTGCATTTAGTGCGACGTTTACTACTGACGACTTTCTGGGTGTTATTGAACTACTGGAAACCCAGGGTAGCGTACAGGTTCTATCCAGCCCCAGAATTTCAACGGTTAACAACCAGAAAGCGGTAATAAAGATAGGGCGGGATGAGTTTTTTGTTACTGAGATTTCCAATACCACTACCACGTCAACGGGCACCACCACGAGTAATCCCGAAGTTGAATTGACACCTTTCTTTTCCGGTATTGCGCTGGATGTTACGCCACAGATTAGTGAGGACGGTAAAATAATTTTGCATATCCATCCTTCTATCAGCAATGTCGAGGATCAAACCAAGACCATTGTTCTAGGTGATCAAACGGTGGAGTTGCCACTGGCGCTGAGCACTATTCGTGAAACCGATAGCATCGTTTATGCGCGCAGTGGTCAGGTTATTGTGCTGGGCGGTTTGATGCAAAACAAATCAGAGGACAGTAACTCCGGTATGCCGGTGCTAGGCAATTTGCCACTGGTAGGACATTTGTTTAGCCAGCAACGCAATGCTACGACTAAAACTGAATTGGTGATATTGTTAAAACCGATCATTATGGGGCCGGATGGTTTGCCCGAAGGCACAAAGAAGTCCCAGCAACGTTTCCGCCAATTTCGCCAGCTATTAGATAGCTCTTATCAGATGGAGACAGAGGCGGAAAAGACCACAGGAGCGGACACTCAATCTATAGGTAGTCTCTTTAAGCAATTATTTAAGTAATCATTGCGCGGACAATATGCTATGTATGAAGCGCACTTTGGCCTCAACGAACAACCTTTTGGTTTAACGCCCAATACGGCGTTCTTTCTCAATGCCCAGGGGCACCGCGAAGCCATTAATATGCTGCAGGTGGCGTTGGCCAATGGTGAAGGTTTTATAAAAATTGTTGGCGAAGTTGGCACCGGCAAAACCATGCTGTGCCGAAAAATATTAAACACCCTTGATGACAGTTATTACACTGCCTATATCCCCAATCCTTTTTTGAATCCAACCGCCCTGTATCGTGCGGTAGCGGAAGAGTTGGGTGTTAAGTGCAAAACGCGAGATGGGTTTAATGAATATCAACAGGCGATTAATAGGCGCTTGATTGAATTGGTTGGCACCGGCAAAAAAGTAGTATTGGTTATCGATGAAGCTCAGGCCATGCCATCGAAAACGCTGGAAGCGCTACGTTTGATCTCCAATTTGGAAACGGAAACCACTAAATTAATCCATATTGTTTTATTTGGCCAACCTGAATTGGATCGTCTGCTCGATCATAGTAGCTTGCGACAGCTGCGGCAGCGAATTAGTTTTTCCTATAACCTACCCTCTCTCGATTACGATGGTACCCGGCAATATATCAGTCATCGTGTCAGTACTGCAGGCTATAACGGCAATCAGTTGTTTTCTGACAGTGCCATCGATATTGTTTATAAAGTGAGCCAGGGCGTTCCGCGCTTGGTGAATATTTTGAGTCACAAGGCGTTAATGTGCGCCTATGGCAAAGGTGCACAACAGATAGGAAAAAAGCATATCGTGTCGGCGGTGAACGACACCGATGGCGTTGAGATGCCTGGGCTGTTAGGTCGCTTTTTAGGTGATGCTGGCTGGGGTTTGTCGATTGTCGTTGTGGCTAGCATTATGTTGGCGCTATTTTTTGTATTGCCAGGAGTATTGCAGTGAGTCTGGTTAACGATATGTTGAATGATTTGGATGAGCGATGCGGTCAGCAGCCACGTGACAAAATAAATGTGCAATGGTTAACGGGGCAGCAGAAAACAACTTATAAAAGCCGTTATACCCCGGTGATGATTATTTCCCTGTTAGTGACTTTGGTTGCGGTAGCTATTGTGGCTTGGTTGTATCAGCCCAGTGGTCTACTGGATGGATTAGATAGACAGGGTGCTGTAGATGCAGTGGCGAAAATAACAGCGAGCGATCAAGTTCGCTTGACGACAGCGCTAACGACAGACCAAACCAATGTCCACGTTAAACCTATCGACAAAGCAAGTGTCATGCTTTCCAGCGTCCGTATTCTGGTGGGTAAGCCATTAACAGGTAAACAAGCAACAACGGTTTTGTTTGATCTGACTGGGGCCACAAAATACCAGGTCAGCCGAAAAGACAATCAATTAAATGTCAGGTTTTTCGATATTGATACCGATATCAAAGCCAAAGATCTGCGGCCATTGGCGCCAGTACGTGCACTATCCGTGCAGAAAACCAGCGCGTCGATTGTTGTCAATCTTCACCTGGTGGGCGATTTTTCATACCTTGCTGCTATGTTACCGGAAATGTCATCGGGTGAGCTTGCAGTACTTGAACTGACCATACATTCGATCGTCGATACGGTTGCTGCTGTTCGAGAACCTGCTACCCAGCAGAAAACCACTGCTATGCCGGCCATGTCTCAACAATCTAAACAGTCTCAACAATCTAAACAGTCTAAACAAGCCGTGTCCACGGTTAAGAAAGCGCTGCCACTGTCGCCCGAGCAGCAGGATATCAAAGCCGCCCAGGCGGCCAAAACATTATTGCGTGCTGGCGATATGGCCGCCGCCGAACAAACCGTGGCTGAGTTAGTACAGCAACAGCCCTTGGCGCTTCACTCGGGTGAACTATTAGCGTCAATCCTGTTATCCCAGCAGCGCCTTGATAAGGCCGGGGAGCTGGTAGCGAGACTGCGTTCGGAGCATGTAAACCATATCAATTTATTGGCACTGCAGGGGCGTTTGTTATTGCTGCAGGCCAAGGCCAAAGAGGCGGTAGATTTGCTGATGAGCGCTACACCAACGGTGCGGGAGCATCCCGATTATTATGAATTGCTGGGGTTGGCGGCGCGACACAATAAACAATATCGGTTGTCAGAACAAGCCTACCGAGGGTTGCTGGATATGGATGCCAGTCGCGGCGACTGGTGGGTTGGTATGGCGATTGCGATGGATGCACAGGGGCAGACCGTTAACGCCAGGAAGGCCTATCAGCAAGCGTTGCGCACCCATAGCGCCAGCAAGCCATTGGCAGATTACGCAAGGCAGCGATTATCAGCGGCAGGTTCCTGAAAAGAATGCGACGTTTGTTAGCAACGTGGTAAAAGGTATGAGGAACGTTGGTGTAAAAGGTGTTAGGACATTAGTGTAAAAGGCAAACAGTCTAAAAGGCAATCAAGTGGCAGCAACAAAAGAAAGAAAAAAAATTCGCATTGGTGATTTGCTGATACAAAATCAGCTTATCACCGACGAGCAGCTCGGTGAAGCCTTAGCGTCACAAAAGCAGAGCGGAAAAAAGTTAGGTCGCGCGCTAATTGATCTTGGCTTTGTTGAAGAAGATCGATTGCTGGGTCTGTTATCGCAGCAATTAGATGTGCCATTTATTCACTTGGATAACTACGACTTCAAACCGGAAATCACCCAGCGCCTGCCAGAAACCTATGCCCGTCGATTCCGCGCGGTGGTTTTATCAGAGGATACTGAAGGTCAGTTAATCGTGGGAATGGCCGACCCCACCGATATTTTTGGGTTTGATGAATTGTCGCGAATATTGCATCAGCCCTTACAGCTAGCGGTGGTGCGTGAGTCAGAGTTGTTGAATGCGCTGGATTTACTGTATCGCCGCACCAGTGAAATTGCCTCGCTAGCCGAAGAACTGGGCGATGAGCTGGGTGAGCAAAGCGCGGACATTGATCTGCTGGAGGCCACCGGTGCCGAAGATGCCCCGGTGGTTAAGTTATTAAAATCTATCTTCGAAGATGCCGTGCAAGTGCGGGCCTCGGATATTCATATCGAGCCGGACGAAAAAGTGCTGCGAATCCGCCAGCGAGTGGATGGCGTATTACAAGAACAAGTCATGAATGAAAAACGCATTGCATCAGCGGTGGTGCTGCGTTTAAAACTGATGTCAGGATTAAATATCTCCGAAAAACGCTTGCCCCAGGATGGCCGTTTTAATATGAGCGTTAAAGGCCGTTCCATCGATGTGCGTATTTCCACGTTGCCTGCGCAGCACGGTGAATCGGTGGTTATGCGTTTGTTAGACCAGAGTGAAGGTGCGATTAATCTGGAAGGCGTCGGTATGCCGCAGGCTATATTGCATCGCTTTCGCACACAAATTAAACGCCCCCATGGGTTGATTTTGGTAACGGGACCTACCGGTAGCGGTAAAACTACAACACTTTATGGCGCCTTGCAGGAACTGAATAACGCCGAGAAAAAAATTATCACCGTTGAAGATCCGGTGGAATATACCTTGCCGCGGATTACCCAAGTGCAAGTCCATGAAAAGATTGGTCTGGATTTTGGTGCGGTACTACGCTCAACGTTGCGGCAGGACCCCGATATCTTGTTGATCGGTGAGATTCGCGATCAGGAAACCGCTGAAATTGCAGTGCGCGCCGCGCTAACCGGCCACCTTGTTCTTTCTACCCTGCATACCAATGACGCCATCACCAGCGCTATGCGCCTAATCGATGTGGGGATGGAAGGCTATCTGGTGGCCAGTGCTTTGCGCGCCGTGGTGGCGCAGCGTTTGGTGCGGCGTATCTGCACCGGCTGTAAAGAAAGCTATCAACCCGATGAGCAGGAACAGATTTGGTTGCGCGTGTTAGCCCGTGACAGGCCGTCTGCCGAGTTAACATTTTCGCATGGGCGCGGTTGTTCCCACTGCAACAATACCGGCTACCGTGGTCGTATCGGTATTTTTGAATTGTTGGAAGTTGATAACGCGATGGCAGATTCGCTACGTGTCTCAGACCCCATAGCTTTTGGACGTGCCGCCAGGGCACAGCCGATATTTAAACCCTTAACCCAGTGCGCGCTGGACTATGCCGTCGAGGGAATAACCAGTTTGGAAGAGGTATTCCGTGTCTCCGAGCAGTTGGCGGAAGAAAAATTGGAAAACATGGCTGGGGAAGAGGGTGGATAAACTGCCTGGGGTAAGTTATGTGAGTAAGTTATGTGTATACCCGATAGGGATAAATAATGGCAGTTTATAGCTACAGCGGGCGCAATAAATCCGGTGAGCGGGTATCCGGTAGCATGGATGCCACGTCCGCCGATGGTGTCGCTAGCCAACTAATGGGTAGTGGTGTTACACCGATCTCCATTGATAAACAATCAAAGCCCATAAGCTTTGCAATGCCGTCGTTGTTCCAGACAAATATAACCCTGGAAGAGCTAATAATGTTCAGCCGGCAAATGTACAGCTTGACCCGTTCCGGTGTGGTGCTCAATAAAGCGATACGCGGCTTGGCGGATTCGATTCACAACCCGCGTTTGCGAACGGTATTACTGGACGTTGAAATCAGCATCAATTCCGGTGTGAATTTGGCCACGGCATTTAGTCGGCATCAAGAGGTATTTGATAACTTGTTTATTAATATTGTTCAGGTAGGAGAAAATTCTGGGCGCTTGGACTTAGCGTTTAAGCAAATGTCCCAGTACCTGGAATTAGAAAAAGATACTCGCCGCCGGGTGACGATGGCGATCCGATATCCACTATTTGTCATCATCGCGATCAGTATTGCTGTGGTGATATTAAATATTTTTGTTATTCCGGTGTTTGCCGACCTGTTTTCAAAGTTCGGTGCAGACCTGCCTTTGCCAACCAAAATATTAATGGCTACGTCTCGCTTCTTTATTGAAGATTGGCCATGGCTGGTGGCCTTTTTGCTGTTGTTAATCGGTGGTACCCGGTATTACCTCAAGACTGAAGCCGGTGAGTTGCGTTGGGATCGGGCCAAATTACGCATTCCATTAATTGGCAGTATTCTGGAGCGGTCCATGCTGGCCCGTTATAGCCGTAGCTTTTCGCTAATGCTGGGTTCCGGGGTGCCGCTAATACAGGCGCTGGAATTGTGCGCGCAGGCGGTGGGTAATACCTATATGGGCGGGAAAATTCGCGATATGCGCGGGGGCATTCAGCGCGGTGAGAGTATGCTGCGTACCGCCACCGCCAGCGAAATGTTTACACCTTTGGTGTTACAGATGATTCAGGTCGGTGAAGAAACGGGACGGGTGGATGAGCTGTTGGAAGAAGTGGCGCTATTTTATGAGCAGGAGGTCGATTACGACCTGAAAAACTTGTCCAGCTATATCGAGCCGATTTTGATTGCCGCCATTGCGGGCCTGGTAATGATTCTGGCGCTGGGTATCTTCCTGCCTATGTGGGATATGATGAACGTTATGCAGCATTAATCTTGCCCAGGATGTCATCTCCCTTCGCCTGATGTCATCCCGACCTTCGCCCCGACAAAGGAGGGATCTCACTACGGTGGCTGCAAGATACGGTGAGACCCTTCACAGTTCTCAGGGTGGCAAAGCCTAAAACGACGCTAAGGGTATATAACGAGTTAGATCAACAATAAACACTAAATTATTGTCTATACTTTATAAAATGAGAAACAAGCCCATGAAAAAACAGTCAATTCAGACACTGGCCGCCGCTTTCCCAACGGGCCTATTGGCAAGCCGTTTACCACCATCGGGCTACCGACAATCCCAGGGCTTTACGTTTATCGAGCTGGTTATTGTTATTATTTTGCTGGGTTTATTGGCGGCAGCGGCTTTACCCCGCTTACTCAATGTAACTGATGAGGCCGAAATTGCCTCGCTGGAGGGTGTTGGCGGAGGTTTTGCCACCGCAGTGGCCATTGCCCATGCACAGTGGGCGGCGGAGGGCAATAACAGAGGTGGTCCGACCACCCCAGCCGACAAAGTGGCGATTAATCTCGATGGCAAGATTATCTATATCAACGAATTCGGCTGGCCCGCCAATACCAATGCTAATACCGATGCGGCGGCAGATGCCCAAGTGGCAGTGGAATGTCAGGAGGTGTTTGATGCGGTATTGCAAAGTTCACCCTCGTCGACCATTAATGCTAACGAGCGAGCCAACTTCCGTTATTTTGTTGAAGTGATAAGCGGCGCGGGTGGTGATGATATTGGTAATACGGGTGATGTCTGTCGCTTTGAATCGATTTTGAATAACAATCCCAATGCCACAGCCACCCATTATTTTGATTACGATTTAGTCGATGGCCAGGTGACACCGGTGACTCCCAATTAATTTTATTAATATTATTTTTTAGACCACAGGATGAGAGGTTCAATTATGAAAAAGCAACAATCGGGTTTTACATTAATAGAATTGGTGGCGGTGATTGTGCTGCTGGGTATTTTGGCGGTGACGGCGTTGCCGCGGTTTGTGA
The DNA here is from genome assembly GCA_036443315.1 of Pseudomonadales bacterium. Classification (GTDB taxonomy): domain Bacteria; phylum Pseudomonadota; class Gammaproteobacteria; order Pseudomonadales; family Dasaniaceae; genus Oceanicoccus. The sequence continues at coordinate 20,477 of JAZFYA010000203.1, read as the reverse complement.
ATTTGCAGAGTGATGCGAAGGTAGCTACTTTGGAAGGACTTAAAGCGGCTATGCAGGGTGCGGCTGTCCAAGTTTATTCCAAAGCCTTGATTCAGGGGTCAGAAACAACCAGTAATAATGCGGCTACCGCCATCGCAGTTGGTTCAAATAACATTGAAACAGTGCTTGGGTATCCTGCGGCTGATTCAGGCGCTGACACTCCTACTGATGGAATTCTGGGAGCGATTGTCTACGATGCCACTGTATTCTTTAATGACACAGGTTCTACCCCTACAACAATTCGGCTGGGTTATAATCTTACAACGCCATCAGCAGGCACAACTCCAGCGTGTTATATTGAATATACTGAGTCTGCAGGTGGTGGTACTTTACCAGTAATTACTCTTTCGAAGGGTTCCGGTGGCACCACTGAAGGTTGTTGATGAGATTGCCTGCCAAGACGAATGGCCATACTGTTAAGTAGTAACCCTATCTCCCCTCTGTGTAAACGACAGGGGGGGTTTACGTTAATAGAACTGGTCACGGTGATGATTCTTCTCGGTATTCTAACCGCAGTAGTCGCCCCCCGCTTTGCCAGTCGCGACGGCTTTGCCGAATACGCCGTCCGCGATCAAATTATTTCCGCCTACCGCCTCGCCCAGCAACGGGCCATGTATGACCACAGCGGCAACTGTTACCAACTTTTTATTGATGCTTCCAGGTTTGGCCCACAGCGCTCAGACGTCTTTTTTGGCCCGGTGGGTAAAATTGATTTTATCGATGACTATAGCAATATTTCTGTGACTCCCGCAGCAGCGATATATTTTGATGGACTGGGCAACGCCTTTACTGCGGATTGCGGTGATACCCCAACTGCGAATCCCGCCACCCTGACGATTCAGCCTTCCGGTATCCAGCTTGCTATTTATTCTACCGGTTATATTAAGGCGCTCTGACATGCAGTGGCTTAGAGGTTCCAGACAAGCGGGTTTTACCTTGATCGAAGTGGTTGTCGGCATTGTTGTAATGGCCATTGCCCTTACTTTGTTAACCACTGTATTCTTTACCGATCCAGGCCGTAGTGTTCGGCCCATGCTGCAAATTCGCGCCGCCGAATTTGGGCAGTCGCTAATGGATGAGATTCTTTCCAAAAAATTTGATGAAGCAACACCGCTGGGTGGCCTGCCGGCCTGTACTGTGGGAACCTGTACTGCTAGTGGTAGCTTTGGTAGCGAGAGTGAAAGCCGGTTTGAATATGATGATGTCGACGACTATCACGATTATTGCACTGCGCAAGTAATAGAAGATGCTCAGGGTAATAACCCGCCAAATTTCGCAGGCTTTCAGATGAGTGTCTGCCTCATCTATGATGGCGATTATGATGGCGGCAGTGATGCCGATATTAATGCTAAATTAATTACCGTTAAAATATATCTACCTTCAGACCCGGGCCTGGTAAATCCCATTCAGTTTTCTGCTTACCGGGGCAATTTCTAATGGCCTGTTGGCGGCAGCTGCAACGGGCGCGAGGTTTCACCCTGGTAGAACTGGTTGTCGTCATTGTGTTGTTGGGGATTGTAGCTGTTTCCACCACACAGTTTATTCGTCAGGGCGTGGAAATATACCGGGATACGGCACGGCGTGACAGCCTGCAGCAGGATGGACGCTTTGTCGTTGAGCGCATTATCCGGGAGCTGCGCAATGCGTTGCCGGGCAGTGTGCGGGCGTCGGCTAACTGCCTGGAATTTATGCCTATTGTGGGGGCATCGAGTTATATCAACAATATCACCGGTGCCGATATTACCAGTTTTCAGGCGGCCGATTTTAGCTTTTCCGGTTGTGACAGTGCAGCCATCTGTGACTTTACTGGAGGCGGCTATCGGGTGGCCGTTTACACGATTGACAACGGTGATGTTTACTTCGTGCCACCACCAGCACCACCCCAAACTGCTGTTCTGAACAGTATCAATGCGGTTGCTGCGGGAATAAGAACAGTCAACCTGGTTACCACCCGCTTTACTCGCGAGTCACCGCAAAACCGCTTTTTTATTATCAAGAACCGCGTCAGTTTTTGTGCGGTAGACGGTGCCATGACTCGTTACTCGGGTTATACCACAGCTACCAGTACCCAGCCGATTCCCCCTGTCGGAGGCAGCAGTAGCCTGCTTTCTGAATCTATCCGGGTTGTTGATGCCAGCTCCGCGCCAATTACCGTATTTTCATTTACCCCCGGAATATTGCAGCGGGCGGGGGTAGTGCATATGGATATGCAGTTTCACGATATAAGCGCAGCCGATGAGTGGGTGCGGTTTAGCCACGAAGTATTTGTGAGGAATACACCGTAATGCATCGTTACAGTGGTCGTAAATTGGGGATCGGTGTTGGATATTGGGTGCTTGTCCTTTATACACTGTTTGCCAGCATAACGGCCTCTGCGGCAATAAGCTTTGTCACCTCTACCACAGACAGTGGCAATGATAGCGATGGCACCCTGACTGTGCCGGGCGGTGTTTCGGTTGACGATCTAATGCTGGTGCAGGTAACTATTAGAAATCGCAATGGTAGCGATAGTGTGACTGCGCCTGTGGGTGGGGGCTGGAGCATTATTGGCAGCCAGGAGCAGGATGACGACGTATTTCAATCCCTCTATTACAAGGTAGCTACAGCTGCTGATATCGGTGCTAATTATCAATGGGATTTCGCTGGTAACAACCGCCGCTATATTATCGGCATGAGTGTTTTTTCCGGTGTTGATACCGGCAACCCCATTGACGCTAACAATGCCCAGACCGGTATGAGTGGAAACAGCGTGACAGCCCCCTCGGTTACGACATCACAGAACGACGCCATGTTGGTGGGGTTTTACAGCCTGGAGGCGGGAAACCAAAGCTTTACCCCACCAGCTGGCATGTCAGAAATTTACGACCTGGAAACCGGCAATAACGGTAATGGTCTGACGACAATGGTGGCCTACGCTATCCAGGTTTCCTCCGGCGCCAGTGGTGACAAAGTGGCCACGGCATCCAAGTCAAATGATGATGCTATCGGACACCTGGTCGCGCTAAATGTTGCTGTGGTTATCCCTGGAGTACTCGACCACTTTGAGATCAGCCACGATGGGGTGGCGGAAAGCTGTGCGGAAGAGACTGTCACCATCACTGCTCACGATAACTTTGATGCGACGTACCCCACCTATACGGGCAGCGTCACTATCAATGCCAGGGATATTGCAAGCAGTACCAATACCGGTAGTTGGAGCCTAGTGACGGGTAATAATCCTGGCTCCTTTGTCGATAACGGAGACGGCACCGCAACCTATCAATATGTCGCTGCAGACAATGGCTTTGCTAGTTTCGGATATACGCAAACGAGCCCACTGACGATAAATTTCGATATCACCGATGGCAGTATTAGTGAAGCAGCCTCGGAAGATAACAATATGATAGTTGCCGACCCGACAGCGCCGGCCGGAAATTTCCGCGATGAGTTCGGCGGCGGAGATTATCGCGATGACTTTAATACTGCGGCTTACAATAACAGCGATGGCATTATTGACTGGAGCAGCAATGGCTGGATTGAGACCGACCCGTCTGGCGGCGGGGCGACCGGTGGTGATATCCTTATCACTGGTGGTCGGCTGACACTGACCGGTAACAACCTGAACCCTACCGTTAAGGCCACGGCCGAGCGCGAGGTGGACCTCACTGGCTATACCTCAGCGGTGTTGAGATTTTCGTTGCAAACCACTTCGGTTGAAAGCAATGATATTTCTACTGTTGAGGTGTCGAATAACGGTGGTGTAACCTGGACCACCCTGGTTACCTTTGCTGACGATGTACCGGTGCTGCGGTCCTTCAGTTACGACATCACGCCCTTTATTTCCAGTAACACGCGCATCCGCTTTCGGATAGAAGATGAGGATGGCGGTAGCTGTTGCTATGGCCCCAGCGATGAAATTCTGGAAATTGAAAGTGTAGAAATTTCCTCGGGTAGCGCTTCTGCCTATGCCAATAATGATGGCAGTCTCAACTGGGCGGGGAGCTGGCAGGAGAGTGATGGCGATGGTTCCGGCACTGGACCAATCAGTATTTACGGCGGTGAACTGTATTTATTTGGCGACAGTGCCGCTGTGGTAACCATGGCTCGCGCTGCGGATTTATCATCATTCAGTGATGCCACGCTGAGGTTTGATTATCAGGCTGTCGGTAATGTCGATAGCAGCGATGAAGTTTTACTGCAGATATCTGCGGCTGGCAGTGGTTGGGTAACCTTGCGAACCTATACCGGCAATGTGTCGGGTGCCGACAGTATTAGCTTGTTAGGCTACCTTGCCGCCGATACACAACTGCGGTTTGTGATAGATGATCCCGGTACTGGCGGCAGCTGTTGTTACGATGCGAGCGATGAGGCATTTGTGGTGGATAATGTTGATATCAGTGTGTTTTCGTCATCGAGCTGTATAACGGGCCCCGATCACTTTTCAATCGGCCATGCGGGAACTGCAGTGAATTGTCAGGCTGAACCGATAACCATCACTGCCCATTTAAGCGATGAATCGGTGCTGACTAGCTACACAGGAACGATTGCGCTGAGTACGTCCACGGGTCATGGTGACTGGTTTTTATCCGACGGTATTACCAGTATTGCCGTGGGCAGTGATACGGGCAATGCTTCCTATACTTTTGCTGCGGGTGATAATGGCTCAGTACAGTTGTTGTTAAAAAACACCAATGTAGAGTCGCTGAGTATCAATGTAGCCGACGGTTCGGTGACCGAAACCTCTGGTGCTGCCATGTCCGCTGAAGATCTCCCACTGAATTTTCAACCCACGGGTTTTCGTTTTTACGATGGCGTTGCCGCCACCCCGATAAAGACCCAGCTCAGCGGCAAGGATTCCGATATCACTGACCAGGGATTATTAAGTGACTTGTATTTGCAGGCGATTAACACCAATACCGCGACTGGAGCCTGTGAGGCGCTGCTGGTGGGGCCGCAGAATATTGGGTTTACATTTGAGTGTGTAAATCCAGCCAGCTGCAGCAGCGTAAGCGGCATAGATTTGAAAATTAATGGCACGTCCATCCCTGCGGTTTCTCCCAGCACAGTCCCGGTCCCGGTGTCACTGGATTTTGGTGGCAATACTGTTGATTTCGCGAGTTTTAAGCTTAATTACCGGGATGCAGGCAGCATTCGTCTCAATGCCGAATTTAATTTGGCGCCTTCCGGTACATTGTCGGGCAGTTCCGCAGCCTTTGTGGTCAGACCTGCGGGCCTTTGCATAGAAGCACTGCCTGTGGGCGGTGTTGCTTCGGCCTGCGCTTCTCCCTACGATACTTGCGGTGTGTATGTCGTGGCGGGAGCCTCCTTTAACTTGAGGGTGTCTGCTATGAACTGGGAGAAGGTGGGTGAGGTCGACGATGCATTTTGTGGTAACACGCCAACGCCAAATTTTCAGCTAAATAACATCGCTCTCAGTTCTACCGTGGTTGAGCCTGCTGGGAAAAGCGATGGCATGTTAAGTATACCTGCCGTGGATATCATTTCCGGTGGCAGCGCCAATCCATCAGTAACATTTTCCGAGGTGGGTGCGTTTACCTTCACCGCAACGCCGCCAATGTATTTGGGAGAGACTATTGCCGCCAGTAGCAGTGCAGTCGTCGGCCGTTTTATCCCAGCTAGTTTTACCCTGGTTTCCGGCTCCGTGGCGGCAGCCAATACGGTCAGCACAAATTTCACCTACCTCGGGCAGCCCTTTTCTATCAGTTATGACCTGGCGGCCAGTGCATTGTCGGGCCTGACTACAACAAACTATATCGATAATTTTGCCAAGCTGAATTTAAACAGTTTTAGCAGTATTCCCGCTGACGTAGGGGTGTCAGTGGATGTAGCCTATGGTGCGGTGGAGACAGTCTCCCCGACCAGCTATAACACGCGATTAACTTCTTCTGGTGTTTCGCCAGTGTGGACGGCGGGTGCTGCCATGGTCAGTAATTTGCCCTTGACCATAGAGCGCACTGCGGCGGCAGAGGCGCCCATTAACAATATTAAAATTGGTATTCAGGTTCAGGATTCCGATGGCGTGACTTTTATCAACCCTAACCTCGATACTAGTGCTAATGGAACTGACGATACGTTAGAAGTTGGCGACTTGCTCGGTAGCGTAGTTTACGGGCGGGTTTTCATCCCGCCGGTATACGGCCCTGAAATCGATGCTGGCGATACTACGCTGCTGCCTTTTTCAGTACAGATTTTTAACGGCACTAATTTTATTACCCATACCAATGACAGTTCCAGCAGCTATGGTGCGACAACGACCATGAATATGGCGACGATAAGCAATTATACGGGAGCGATAACGCCTGCCGATTTTGATAGCAGTGATATTAATTTTCCGTCAGTGACCCAAGTTGTTGCCGGTGTGGGAACTTTGATTAGCGTGAACCGGCCCGGTGCGGGTAAAACCGGAAGCGTGCAGGCAGATTTTTCTGTAGACAGCTGGCTGCAGTTTGACTGGAGTGGTGGTGGCGTTGCAAACCCCACTACGTTGATTCATTTCGGTATTTACCGTGGGCATGATCGAATTATCTACTGGCGGGAAAATCATAATCCATGACCTGTATCGGCCGTAAGCAACAGGGGCTATCGCTGATTCTCGCCATCTTTGTGCTGGTGGTGCTCAGCATGCTGGGCGCAGCAATGATGAACATTCTGGCGTCGGGCTCTGACTCGGTAGCCAGGGAAGTTCTGGCTACCCGCGCGTTACTGGCCGCAGAAAGTGGTGCGCAACAAATGCTAAATACTATTTTTCCTCCCGGTGGGACAATTGATCCTAATGACTGTGATTCGATTCCCGGCGATGGTAGCCCGGAAGTTCATCCGTTTCCTTTAGCTGGTTTGTTTGGCTGTAGCGGTGCAGAAGTGACTTGTGCTTACACCACCATCGGCGCAGCCCATTATTATACGATCATCAGTACAGGCAGCTGTGGCCCGGCTAATGATCTTGCAGTTAGAGTGATAGAGGTGCAGGCGAAAGATATTTAAATCGTCGCAGTCGACGACTCTGGTGTAGGCACTAAGAGTGCCTGTCCCGGCTCATAGCCGGCATTCGTAATATGCTTGCAATTCCAGGTCAATAAATAATTAATGCAGTGGAATGGGCCGTATTTAATAAAAAAGTCGCTTATCGCTCTTCCTTTCCGTGCCAAATACGCAAGATATGAACCGTGTTTTCCAATACCGTATAGCGAACAATTATAGTCACCCGTTATCAGATCTTGAACGCCCGGCAACGTATCTACCTCGATCCCCTGCCCGGATGCTTGATCAGCCGTTGTATCGAAGTTTTTAAACCCTGGCCAATACGCCTGGCGGCCTGTGGATTATGCTTCGCTATAAATTCATGTAGCCGAACTAAGTCCCTTTGCGCACTGCGGGTAAACTGCAAGGTCAACATTGAGGCGGCGCCTTCTCATCCTCGGTCCCCCAACTACCTAACCAATCCATCACTTCAGCACCGTCAACCACACGTCCCGCTTTAATATCAGCCAGGGCTTCGTGAGTCTCCTCCAGCATTCGTGCTTTGCGTGCCTCCCGCTCCAGATACTCCTTTACCGCGTCATTGATGATCCAACCCTTTGATCGCCTTAGCTTTTCTGCCGCCTGATCCAGTTGTTCCATTAACTCATCCGGCATTCTGACACTGGTCATTCCCACACCTTAACCAAATGATCAACGGCGGACCTCCCCAGAGCAAACTGTATTCATGGAAATCCGCATCCTGCGTCACTACGCTGTAATCATTGTCACGGGCATATTCCCAAATCGTTTTGTCTACGGCATCACCCGTCGCCAGCAAGCTGACTTGCGTGCTACCGGGATACACCTCCACCAGTGGTTGGACAATACGGCGGGAGAGGTTTTGATCCAGGAGTAACTTCATGCAGCATTAATGCTAAGTAGGTGGTGCTCTCGATCAGCGGCATACGCCAAGCAAGCCTGGATTTGATCGGCCGTTAACTCTGGATAATCCTCCAGAATAGCCTCAACGGATAACCCCTGTGCCAACCAACCCAGCACATCATACACCGTAATCCGAGTGTGCTTGATACACGGCTTACCACTCCTTTTGCCTGGGGTGATGGCAATATACTCTTGATAGCTCAATGGCATGATTCGATACCTGTCATAGTTTGTTGTCATCCAGGGTAGCATATCAGGATTTGCCTTCCTCTGCTTCAGCCACTAATGGAGGGCCTAATGGGGCACTACCTGCAGTGGCAGGATGCGTTGTCGTATGCACCGCCCCGGCCCGTATCGACACAGGGGTATAAATGCTCCAGAACTACTTGGCTGGGAACCAAGTGGTCGACTATTTAAACCCATTGGCTCAAATACATATTGACTTTGTATTGCATAATTACATGATATTATGCAACACTACTAATTATCTGAAAATCAGAAAACCCACAATTCAAACAAGGTGTGACTGTATTGTGTATGAAAGACAATTAAAACTTCCTTTAAAACCACAAGAAAGCTTTTTTCTGTGGGGGCCAAGGCAAACAGGTAAATCCACCTTGCTTAAAAAATGCTACCCCACCGCTTTATGGATAGATTTGTTAAAAGCCGATGAATTCCGACGCTATACACAACACCCTGAATGGCTTAGAGAGGAGTTGTTGGCTGATAGGGATCATTGTTTCGTTATTATTGATGAGATTCAAAAAGTTCCTCAATTGCTGGATGAAGTGCACTGGCTGATTGAAAACCGAGGTATCCACTTTGCGCTGTGTGGTTCCAGCGCCCGAAAAGTCAAGCGAGGCTATGCCAATTTGTTAGGCGGCAGGGCCATACGTTATGAACTTTATGGTTTGATCTCTGCCGAGCTGGGCGACAACTTTGATTTAACACGCTTACTTAATCACGGGTATCTACCCAACCACTACGATAAAGCCAATCCGCGACGCTCTATTCAGGCTTATATCTCAGACTATTTAAAGGAAGAAATTGCCGCTGAAGGTTTGGTTCGCAACCTACCTGCCTTTGCTGATTTTTTGGATATTATCGCCTTAACCGATGGTGAGATGGTTAATTATGCCAATATCGCCAGTGATTGTGGTGTTGCTAATAATACCGTTAAAGAATATTTTCAAATTCTGCAGGACACATTATTAGGCTGCTGGTTGCCCGCCTATCGACACCGCCCCAAAAGAAGGGTAAGCAAAACACCAAAGTTCTATTTTAATGACATTGGGGTTGTCAATGTGCTGGCAAAACGCCATACGCTTGAGCCTGGCTCAGAACTGTATGGCAAGGCATTTGAAAACTGGGTATTCCATGAGCTGAAAAGCTATTCACAGTATGCCGAATTATTTTATGAACTGAGTTATTGGCGTTTAAGCTCAGGGCTTGAGGTTGATTTTATTGTCGGAGACATGGCTATGGCCGTTGAGGTGAAAGCCAGTGGTAAAATCAAAAACAGTCACTTGAAGGGCTTGCGAGAACTGATCAAAGACCAACCCAAGATTAAACAACGTATTATGGTGTGTCTGGAAGAAAAAGAACGCTTAACAGATGACGGGATTCGTATTATGCCTGCTAACCTGTTTTGTCACACACTCTGGCAAGGTGAGTTTGATGTTTAGTCTCTACGTTCCAACGTCACCCACCAAGGCAAGAGACGTTTTTCTACAGCTTCGTTATCGATACTACCTCTTTACTCTGTCAGATAAGTCTCGAGGTGCAACAAAAACCAAAGTTTTTCCATCTTTATACTTCTGTAATAATTCATAGGTATCGGACAACTTTAATAAATCTTTCCTTGCAGCCTCCCTAGAACAAGCATGTGAATTTTGATGACTCTGGATAGTATAGGTGTTTCCTGGATTACCTAGCGCATTTCTAATTAGAGCAATCTGCCTTGTATTTAGATCTTTTTTTAAATCTGAGCACTTAAACATTTCAAGGACATCTTGATCTCTCTGAACTTGTCTTGCTACATGCTTGTGAAAATCTTTAATAGCTTCTCTTATAACTTCAAGCTGCTGAAGTACAAAATAGGTCAAATCATTTGCATCACTTTCTGTATGCACAAAAGCCTTGAGGTACTCTTTTTGCTTTCTCTTTATCACCGAAGATATTGATACATATTCCATAAGCCAGTAATTATGTTTCATCATAACCCAATAGAATAAAGTTCTTGCTGTCCGCCCATTTCCCTCAACAAAGGGGTGATCATAACCAATCATAAAGTGAGTTATTATCGCTCTAAGTACAGGCGGCATATAACTCCCCTCATTATCACTCTCACCATTAACAAAATCACATATAAGTTGCAGCCGGTCTTTCAACTCGCCTGCAGTTGGTGGTATATGTAAAATCTCATCTGATTTAGGATCACAAACAACAATATCATCGTCCGAAGACCTGTATTCTCCACCCTTGCCTTCATCTTTGCCTGTAAGAGTATCTTCAGTAACTATGTCATGAAGCTTAAGTACGATTTTTGGTGTTAATTTTATATCTCCATCTTTTAGTAGCTCTCTGATGAACATCATTACTTTATAATTATTAAAAATCATCGTCTCAGAAAGATCCTTGGGATCTCTACCACTCCTAAGCATATCTTTAGCAACTCTCCGAGTAGTGCTGGCACCCTCCATCTGGCTTGAATTGATTGATTCTTCAATAATCGAACTAATTAGGTAAGTTGATTTAGTAGACTGGTTCTTTATTTGATCCGGGGCATCTAATACTCCGGCAGCATTTTCCAGCACCCAATCTTTCAGTTCGTTTAACTTATCAAATTCTACATAGGCAAAGGGGGTTCCAAACTTATCATTAAATACGGTCTCTTTTCTAGCTGCGTTTCTAGCAGCTTTAATTTTGTGCCAATATTCAAGAGGCGTCGCGATGTCCTCTGGTAGTGGCACGTACTGCAATTTATCCCAATGTAAATACCGGCCCTTATCATCTACAGTCTTTGAAGCACTCATAAGGACGTCCAGCAGATAACTACTCTGCTCCTCCTCAGGGAGAGTAGACACATATTCTTGAAGGGTTGGCGCCATGTTTGGAATCTTCATTGAAAGTCCTCGGGCTCAGGCTATGCTATAAACAACTTATTTAAAAAGTTGTTTATAGCATAGCCTGAGCAGCCTGTAAAGTTTTGTGCAACTATTTCTATTTGTGGTACATGGAAAGACTTTTATCTATAAAAACGATATAAAACAGTAAGATAGGAGGTTGTACTAGTATGTTAATATCCATCGAAAGCGATAACAAAGCAATCAAGTACAACAGCTTGCATCTGCGGCTTATTTAGGCGCTATGAGAACTACTGAGGGATAACTAACTATGATCGATAGAGACTCCACACCCACACCCACACCAAGGATGGCCTGATGAATACTTTTATCACGCATCCCGAAGAGAATGGACTACATCCAGTTGTTTTTTTCTTAATGGATACACCAGGTAAGCGTGAAGAGTTGCACGACATGGCGCGTCGGCTTTGTTCAGCCGGATATTATGTGATGTTGCCTAACCTATACTATCGGCGCCTGCGTGAGTTCGATGTGGATTCGTCCAGTCGAGACGGAATAATCGGGGACAGACCAGAATGGCACTAAGTTAAGCTGCTTTAGCATGAATTCTTCCATCAAGACCTTAAGCCGAAACCCAGTCTAGATGGTAAGTTTTTTCCTAAATTTCAATCGCTTTGGGTATATACAGAGATAAACTTACCGAAAGGCCCATAACTACTGGATTTAGCTGGAGTCATCGTTTCATGACAGACATCCTTAACTTAGTGCCATTCTGCCTTCGGGACAGACCACGATTAAATAGAATAAGTATCGGTAATCAACCACAAGGAGGTGTGAGATGCCAAGAAGAGCGCGGTCCATTACGCGCAATGGCATCTGTTAGAAGCCAATAAAATAGCGCTAGAAAGAATCATTAACCCTTCTAGCGCCTTTAAGATCACACATCTTTGTGCTTTAACAAGCTTTACATTATCCCATTAAGAAATACTCGTTTTATGGGCACGCAGTAATACTATATTCATCAATCAGTAGCTGTTCTAAATTCTCCATCCAATAAGCATTGTGCACTACTGCTGCTTGAGGCATGGAGCTTGAACATGCATAAGCAGTGGAACCTGATGTTGACATGGTAGACCATGGGTAATTGGCCTCCACCACCATTTCTAATCCTGTTTGCGCAATATGGCATGTACGACACACTTTACCTGTAACCGCCGTGTAAGTTGCATTATCGCCAGCCCAGGTTGATGGGATATAGGAATTTTGTACCGATGAGCCTGCCTCCGTGCAATTTGCACCATACCAACCGTCAAGAATATCTTGAACCTCTGAACCAGCAGGTAATGCTTCTTGTACATAGTTACAATTTAACTGCTTCGCTTTTGCTTCAGGTAAGGTGCCTTGTAAGTTGGTTAAGGCGTCAAGATCAAACTCGCGGAAGGTCGCTGGAGAATCCATAAATGATGCCACCAATTCTTCCCGATGGTCTGAGCCTGCCGCTTCGATAACAACAGCACCCAAAGGTTTGCCATCGGCAATTGCATCGGCCAAAACATCTGCAGCTAAGGGAAATGCACCAGCAGGAATTAAATCCGAAGGAAAAGTTCCACCATGACAAATCATACAAACATTAGGCTGCCAACGAGCCGCAGGATCACTTACACGATCAAGCGCTGCAGCCGTAACGCGCTCATCTACCCCATCGCCATCGACATCGGCATAGGTAAAAAACTTAACCAGCGTCGAATTATCATAGCCATAGTCCACTAATGAACCGATACCTTCCGTTTCCGAAAATTCCATTGCTACCGTCGCAAAACCTTCACCCATATTGGCATCAAAGGCGATTTCAGCTGCTGCAGGATCACGGTTAAAAGCATTATCAACATCATCGTCTGCGGCATAGTTCCCCACAACACAAGCAATACGATCATCATCCTTGCGACAATGCATGCGACGACCAGAACCCAAATCACCATGGTTTAAGTAAGACAACTCAACCACTTGTGCCGCGATAGGAAAATCAAATCCATCACCTGCGGCTACTGGTTGAAAATTGTTATGATCTAACCACGCTTCAAGTGTTAAACGATCATCATCAGGATCCATTAGCTCATAATAAGCTTCTGCGAGCAACTGACCTTCTGGGGTATCCTCTGTACCATCACCGTCGGTATCAATCTCATCGGTATTGTTGGCATCTTTTCGGGTTAAGAAGGTATACGCTGGTTCGATTTCTCCTGTTAACAATACATAAGGCACACAATCTTCAAACGGCGATTCAGGCCAAAGATCAACCCCGACCATTAAATCACTATTGGTTAAATTAATTTGCCCGCTGGGAATAACAACACCACCTTCATCCTTATAAACCGCTTCAGGATAATCGGACCCATCAGAACGTAGTACATCAAACGTAACGGTTTCATTCGGCAATAGCCGATAAACTGCATTTAAGGTGTCATCCATGGTCGCCTGTTTTACTTGCGTACCGCCGTCAGGCAGGGTGGTTGTCACTTTTAAAATACGATCTTCAGGTGTATTGAGAAAATCCACTTCTACCCGTGCACATACCGCATTACCCACTGTACCCACGTCCATATTAATCGTGGAGAAGTGTTTGACCTGCGCTTTGTACACGCTGCCATCTAAATGACCGACACCGTCTTCTTCCCAATAACCCGTTTCGTAGTTGTAATACCATAATTGAATAGTCTGAGGTGATTTAGATAAATCACGGTCAGCAGGAATGGGAATGACAATGTCTGCTTGCTGATTATTACCGAGCTGTAATTCATTGCCTGAAACATCGGTAAATGAAACATACATAGCACCATAAGAAATCAACGATTGATTCTGCGCACCTTGAGAAAGGCCGTCATAATCACCTGGCATTGCGAACAAACTAGGATCGATATAGGCACCTTGAGCAGTCACTTGTCCGTTATAAACTTGCCCTGATTGATCAACAAGGCTGCCTGGGTTTAACTTCACTGACGCTCTGGACTCAAAGTTACAGTCTTTACTGCTTTGGCCTTGTTGCTCACGACAATCTTGCAAGCGTTGTTTTAGGTTGGGAATACTAAAACTAACTGTAGTGCGTTCTGTCGCATTAAACGAACGAGTCTCAATGGGTTCTAGGACATAATTGCCGCCCGACGTTGCACGATGATAGACCTGAGAAAAAGGCATATAACCTTTTGCTTTCAGAGACAGGGTATAACGACCATCGGCAGTTGGCCCGATCAAGCCACGAAAATAACCGCCTGGTTTAACCGGGATAGATTGTCCATTTACCTCAACAATCGCGCCAATGCTATCGCCACTAGCACCGCTGCTATTACGCACCGTACCGCTAAAAGACAAACGAGTATCCGCGGTTACTTGAAAGACCAGTTTTTTCGCTGCCCAGCCGCCATGACCATCGGCAACACTCACTTCCGCAACATACTGACCATTTTGTTTAGGCAATTGCCATTCAAGCAAATCTTCTTTCGCGGTTGCTTTTAATTGACCGCCACCCACACGCCAAAAACGCACGTACTTTGTTGCTTTACCACTTAAGACTGGACTAGATTAGTTGTATTGTTTCACCTGCAAGTGCTTTCGTCACATACTTGCCTGAGGCATCCTTAGCACCAAAACCTACGATATTAGGCTTTTTACCCAATAGAGTCAGGTCTTGGCGTTTTTGTTGACCTACACTGACCTTGCTACTGGCTGCTTTGATTCCACTGAATAAATTAATATCGCCCGTCACCAGCATTTGCCCACCAGAGATTCTTTTAGCTTGAGACTGCAAGGCGATTTTAATCTTTTCCGCTTGTACATCTGGACAATATGCGGCCACAGATACCTTGCTGTTTCGCGGTGCCAGCGGGAAAACATACTGGCCCATTGAGTTTGTGTGCACAGTAGCCAATGGTGCTTTCTTATCATTAAGCTGTACAGATGCCGTCAGATTTACGGAATTTTGAATATCCAAATGGCGACACAACTGCCCATCTACCATTTTCACCTTACCCGTTAATGGCGCTATCTTCGCTGTTTGTTTCGCAGGTTTAATATAAATAATGTCTGAGTAAAAGGTATTATCCTGGATAGAAATCAGCTTGGAAAAACACGCCTCCTTCCACCCTAACCCTTTCCAACACAAAGCATATCTACCTTCTGGTACCTCAGGGATACGATAATGACCATGCAAATCAGTCAACGCAGAGGCAACCGTGGTTTTATAGTCTGGCTTTCGCACTTCGACGGTAATATCAGGCACTGATATACGACTCAGTAAATCTTTAGTGCCTTGAGGCTGAGATAACTTTTCAATGCCTAGAAATTCTTTCAACCAAACTTGTTGATATTTTTTAATCACATCAGAAAATTGCGCCAACTGCTTCACTTGCGGGTTAGCAAGGTCAATGTTCTTTGTCACTAATTTTCGATCTGGTGAATCCTGTGCATTAACCACACGAGGTTGATCATTATCAGGGGACACGGTTTGTGTGTTTTCCGACAAATCAAAAAAAACTACACCGTGGGTTTGGTATTCTCTAATGGTCTTTTTAGGAGTGTCATTGACACATGATAAGCTGATCAGTCCTGCGACAACTACGACGATGCTAGGGTATAACACTAAATCTTTTACTTTGCTTCATTCTAGATCTCCTTTCCAAGTAATAAAATAATAGTAATTAATGTAGTGGTAATTTTTTGTCCTATAGTTTTCCTATAGTTCTGTGATTACCGTGTATTAAAACACAGATAATCACTACATTTTTGTCGTCATCATTCTTAATGCAATGTCACAACTGTGGTGTTGTCACTAAGTTAACGAAATCTTCCCATTTAATTCTTGAACAGGCACATATATTTTGCCATATGGAGGGCGCGCACTGCACCATTCTCTATATCGGCTAAATTCACACAAGCAGCTATGTGAGATTGAAGACCTTCTGTATTAAAGGGGGTTATCTTTTCCACTCCGGATTTTCCAGCCTTAATTCCTTCCCAGGATTTTTTAAGGCCCGTACCCCGAGATGCAATCATCTCTATCCCTGTAATATGGATACCTTTTAGCATACTTTTGTACTAGTCCTTTAGTTAGATTATCGAAGTGGTTTTAGGTGGGAATTTGGAATAATAGTTAGGTTTTTGATGGCGGTCTTGACTGTCGCTGTACTAAGGGTTGATTATCGCTGCACTAATTAGAGGAAATAAGGGTCTTTCCTGACAATCTTTGTCACCTGTTCTGGTCAACAAAAACGAAATCGCAAGTTAACAATAAATAAATCCATCACCTTTCTCTTATCAATAACGACAGTTCCGGCGCCTACTGCCCAACCAATTGAGCCACCATCTGTTTAAATTCTGTTGCAGAAACCGCGTGTCGTCGCTTGACTGGACTGGATGAGGCATGTTCCTTGGTAAATAGGGATGGATAACCCTTACCACCCATGCCATGCACTTGTAGAGAGCATATTCTCTTTCACCCTCTTCTGGTGTGATTTGAACCTTAATCACACGACGCGAGTCTTTCGGCGCTTTAAAACGGAGTGGATACCTAAGAATTTTTCTGACGTTTTTTTAGTCTGCACGCTCTAATTTTGGGTAAGGTCCTAAAATGGCAACTAAAAAAGCGCCAATTGCAGCCAGTCCAGCGAGTACCCAGAGGGCGTTTTGATAATTACCGTTAAGTACAAAATACTTGCCTAGTGAAGGAGGACCAACGGATGCACCTAGCTGGAAAGCGGCAAACATCACACCGTAGATCATACCGTAAGCTTTGGGGCCAAAGTAGCGGCTGACTAAATAAGCGGTTTCACTAATTTCTGATCCCAATGACAGGCCAATAAAAATCGCTGCGAAAAATATCCAATCGTTGCTTACACCGGTTGCAAGGATTCCAGCACCAATAACGAACATGACGGTAAAAGTAGCGGCTATAGTCGGCGCAAAAAAACGATCCATTAAATAACCTGAGAATATCCGACCGAAGATTAAACCCAAGCCCATTGACATTTGGCAGTAGGCAGCAACTTGTGGCGCAACACCGCGGTCGGTCAGCATTGGCACGAGATGCGCAATAATTCCAGAAACACCGGTGCCAACAAATAAGAATGCCATGAGGATTAACCAAAAGTTGATTGTTTTGCTTGCCTCGCTGAGCGATAAGCCGATAGAGAGGTCAGGTGGTGGCATGCTGTCTTGATGGTGTATACCGTTATCAATTTCCAAGCCCATTTCTTCCGGCGTGTCGCGCAACAGAAAATAAGTAATGGGTAAAGCAACCACAAGGATAATGGCAGCAAATATTAAGTACGCATTGCGCCAACCGAAATCCGTAATCAGCGTTTGTGCAAGCGGTGGTATTAGTGCGGCACCAACACCAAAACCCGCTAAAGAAATACCTAGTGCAATACCGCGGCGGCGGAAAAACCATGCAATGATGGTGCGTGAATACGTAGTGGGTAGCGTTCCTGCGCCTAGCAATGGGATGAGCAAGTACATCGCGTAAAAATGGTAAATGTTATTGCTGAGCTGACTCATTGATGCTACCCCAACCGCCATGAGTAGCAAAGAGGGCAAAAGTATTCTGCGTACGCCAAAGCGATCAATTAATATGCCCAGCAAAGGTGCCACCACCACAATAGTTAAGTTGGTGATGGTATAAGCAAAGGCCATTTCGTCGCGGCGCCAACCGAACTCGGCGGCTAAGGGTTTTAAGAACACGCCGAATACAAATAGGGTGAACATGGCGTAGCTTAGAGCGAGCCCCATAAATGAGGCGCCGACATTCCACCAGCCGTAAAAAATACTGTTAGTCGGTGTAAAAAAGCGGGTAGTCATAGTTTATTAATCCATTATTCGATAAACAGGGGTGTTGCAATTGCCAATCATTTTGCCATTAGTAATGACACCGCATCCCTGCAAAAGGCATGGCAGCCTATTAACCAGCCTTATGAACCGTTGATTTTTTGCGGTTAATGTGGTCCGGGCAATATTCTAACTGATGCGCAATGCATGGGTTTGGCGAGTCATCCTTTGTGCAATATTAGTTTTATTGAGTAGGTACGGAGTCTGCCATCCTTTATATTAGATATCTACCATTTTCCGTTGATAGAGGGCAATTTTAGCCAACAATAGCGTGTAAAATGCAAACACTGCGTTTTGTCTATTGGCGCCATTTTTGTTCGGGACAGCTCTTTTTTTGTTCCACCCAGGTCATTGTTGACTATTGATAAATGCATCCCCTTTAATGCTAGAGTTCGCACGAGTTGGCGTAATTTTTGGGCTAAAGATGACCTGACATCCTGAATCTGTTATTTTTATTGTAGGCATGGCTTGAGCACAATGCTCAAATTCTGCCCTTCTCCGTTTCGGGCCTGGAATCTACGGTACAAACTGGCTTAACCATTGGGATTGATAGGTAGCTGAAAAACATGAACAGACAAAATAGACATAGCCTGCGCGGCATGCGCGAGATCACTTGCTGGCGATGGTAAAACCGCTGTAGTTGGTTTATTTGCGCCTATCTGATTTTGACTGTTAACCGTTTTCTCTAAGGACTACCACATGGATGCTCAACTTTTTGCCGATCTGGCAACACAAAACTATAACCGAATTCCCGTTAGCAGAGAGGTTCTGGCGGATCTCGACACGCCTCTGAGTAGCTATCTTAAACTGGCCAATGGTGAGTACTCCTATTTATTTGAGTCGGTACACGGCGGTGAGAAGTGGGGCCGTTACTCAATTATCGGTTTGCCCTGCCGTACGGTGCTGAAGGTGGTTGGCTATCAAGTGGTGATTAGCACCGATGGTGAGATTGTCGAAAGCCATGAACTGGAAGATCCTTTAACCTTCGTTGAGCAGTTCCAGGCCCGCTATCGTGTGCCTGAGTTGGAGGGCATGCCGGCGTTCCATGGTGGCCTGGTGGGTTACTTTGGTTATGACACTGTGCGCTATGTTGAGCAAACACTCAAAGACAAGGTACCAAAAGATGTGATCGGCACCCCGGATATTTTATTGATGGTCTCCGATGAGGTGCTGGTATTTGATAATCTGGCAGGTACCATCAAATTAATTGTGCATGCCGATCCCTCTGAGATCAATGCTTATGAGAGGGCTCAGCTGCGTTTGGATGCACTGGCTAACCGTTTAACTCAGGTGGCGCCTGTTTTACCCGAACTTGATATAGAGGCTAATGCCGATTCGAGTGGGGAGGACGACTTCGTTTCCAGCGTTGGCGAAGATAACTTCAAAGAGTCGGTGGATAGAATTAAGGAGTATGTACTGGCTGGAGATGTTATGCAGGTGGTGATATCCCAGCGGCTGTCAATTCCCTTTACCGCGGAGCCATTGAATTTGTATCGCGCTTTACGCAACTTGAACCCGTCTCCCTATATGTATTTTCTGAATTTGGAGGATTTTTATATTGTCGGATCCTCGCCAGAAATTTTGGCGCGGCTGGAAAATGAAACGGTATTTGTTCGCCCGATTGCCGGCACCCGTTGTCGTGGTCATACCGAAGAGGAAGACCTGGCGCTGGAAAAAAATTTACTGGAGGATCCGAAAGAAATTGCCGAGCATTTAATGTTGATCGATCTGGGACGCAATGATGTTGGCCGAGTTTCTGAAATTGGCACGGTGGAGCTGACGGACAAAATGATTGTGGAGCGTTATTCCCATGTGATGCATATAGTCTCCAATGTCATTGGCAAATTGAAAAAAGGTAAAACTGCGATCGATGTATTGCGGGCAACGTTACCGGCAGGGACCTTAAGCGGTGCCCCAAAAATTCGGGCGATGGAAATTATCGATGAGCTGGAGCCAGTAAAGCGCGGTGTTTATGGCGGTGCAGTGGGTTATTTGTCATGGCACGGTAATATGGATACGGCTATCGCAATCCGAACGGCTGTCATTAAAGATCAGCAGTTACATATTCAGGCCGGCGCTGGTGTGGTGGCGGATTCACAGCCGCGGCTAGAGTGGAAAGAGACGATGAATAAAGCGCGAGCGATTTTTAGGGCTGCAGCTATGGTTCAAAAAAAAATGCTTCAAAAGAAAGTGGTCCACAATACAATGCTTCAAAAGAAAACTATAGAAACTAAAGGAGGTTAAGTCATGTTATTAATGATAGATAATTACGACTCCTTTACCTACAACGTGGTGCAATATCTCGGTGAGTTGAACGCTGAAGTTAAAGTAATGCGCAACGATGAAATATCCAATGCAGACATCGAAGCACTGCAACCGGAAAGAATTGTGATCTCTCCCGGACCCTGTACGCCAAATGAGGCTGGCGTGTCGATGGCGGTGATTGAAAAGTTTTCCGGCGTGGTGCCAGTCTTGGGTATTTGTCTTGGTCATCAAAGTATTGGCCAGGTATTCGGCGGCAAGATTGTACGTGCACGACAGGTGATGCACGGTAAAACGTCAGCGATATACCACAATAGT
>JAZFYA010000202.1:0-6684 GCA_036443315.1 Pseudomonadales bacterium | reverse complement strand
GAATTTAGTGATATTAGGATATCGATATGACAAGTGAGAACCAAAACATTGACAGCGCAGCTGAGGTAAATACAGACGGTACAGCGGATGTATGGTCAGCACTGGCCTTAATTACAATTGTCGTAGTCACCGCTGTTTTCTGGGTAAGCAATCAGTAACATCTTGATCTGGCTGGCCGTACTAGCCGACATTGGCCAGGATCAGTTTGACTATCAATCCAATCGTGAGAACAAAAGCAAGGGTAAAAATAATTGCCGCGGCAATATAGGCTTTGATGTTGCCCCGGGTAAAATCCCTTTCCCGTGTTTTTCTATCTTGAACGCCAAAGCTCGCCTGCATTACGCTCAAGACAACTTTCCAAAAGGGTACTGGTGTAGAAACCTTCTTATCTTCGCTTTCCTTATCTGTTGCCATAATTCTTCCCAGGCCCTATATTTTAATGCTTGTCCATTTGCGCTGATTCCATAGGCGTATGTAAATCGTTGTCGCCACCACGCGTTGCAAGAACTGTGCGCACCATGCCCCCGCCAAACCAAAACCTAATACGGGGCCAAATAACCAAGCCAGAGGCAGGGTAAAAAGCCACTGTACACTCACCGTTACTTTGAAAACATTTTTACTGTCTCCTGCGCCTAAAAGGGATTGGCTCAGAACCAATACTATCGAATCGAATAAGACGCACAGGCCAATGATTTGTAGAGCGTAATGCCCTAAGTCAATGAGTGCGGGAGTGCTGACAAAAAGAGACAGGGTGGCATCTGGAATTAATAGCATAGGGGATGCCATCAGTAATAATAATACCAGCGCTACTTTCACCACATCCCATGCCCATTGATGGGCATCATCATAATTACGTTTGCCCAGTGCCTGGCTTACCAGCGTTGTTGACGCTTGACCAAGCCCCATGCCGGGCAATATCAAAGCCAAAGAAAGGTTGATTAGCACATGGGAAATGGCCAGTTCGTTGAGGCCAATCTGACTAATTATCCAAAAAAAGGTGGTGACGCCCAAGGCAAAAAGTAATTGCTGTAAAGAATTAGGCACTGCGAGTTTTAAGAGGGAGCGGAAGGTGTCCATGCTGGGAAACTCACGGGCAAAGCCATGGACGCCACCCTGCCGTAAGGTGATGAATAACAGCATTGCTGCACCTAGGTAAAGGGAAACTGTGGTGCCCACCCCTGCACCTACTGCACCCATTTCACTAAAACCAAATTTACCGTAGATAAGACCATAACTTAGAATTATATTGCTAAGGTGTACTAAGAGGATGGTTTTGAGGTAAATTATAGAACGGTCGATTCCATTCCAGTAGCCACGAAAAGAGAAATTTAAACCCACCGCAATGATGCCTAATACACGGTAATTATAATACTCAGTCCCGGTGCGAATGACATCGGGGTTGTCGCTGAATATGCGCAATATATAAGGCGAGTAGTGCAGGCAAATTAGGGTGAGAGGAAGCCCGACTAGCAGTGCTAATACTATGCCGCTATTCAATGGATGGGCTGCTACGTCCTGCCGGTTCTCTCCCATGCGTCTTGCCACCATGGCTTGCACGCTGATGCCTAAACTCATTATCAGGGCGATGGAGATAAAATTAACAAAACTACCAATGCCCACACTGGCAAGGGCATTGGGATCGTTCAGCGCTCCCACCATGGCAGTGTCTACCAGATTTAACACACTTTGGGAGATCATGCCGCCCATAATGGGCAGGCCTAAGTTGAGGATGCGTTGTAAACGAGCGCTTTCCACTGGGTCTCTCTAGGGCTACTTAGCGTTAGCGTTAGCGTTAGCAGTAATATTAGCACTAAGCAGTCGTTCCATACGCTCATTAGCAACATCTTTTCTTTTTGCCAAACTGGCGATTTGGTCGAGGCCCACTTTACCCACAGAAAAATATTTTGCCTCTGGATGGGAAAAGTAAAAACCACTGACGGCAGCTGCGGGTGTCATGGCATAGTTTTCGGTTAGCCGAATATCGGTATGTTGTTCTACCTGCAATATTTCGAACAGAGTGGTTTTCTCCGAATGATCGGGGCAGGCAGGGTAACCTGGCGCAGGACGAATGCCTTGGTAGCGTTCTTTAATCAGCTCGGCATTATCTAAACTTTCATCGGGCAAATAGCCCCAAAACTCTTTGCGTACACGTTTGTGCATTACTTCGGCAAACGCTTCGGCCAAACGATCGGCCAAGGCCTGTAATAAAATCGCGTTATAGTCGTCGAGCTGTTGTTTGTATTGCTCGACAAATTTTTCGCAACCTACCCCTGTAGTGACAGCAAAGCCGCCAATATAGTCAGGAATATTGGATGATTTTTCAGCGATATAGTCAGCCAAGCAAAAATTGGCTTGATCGTTAGCCTTGTCTGTTTGCTGGCGCAGATGGTGTAGAGTGCTCAGTACCTGGGTGCGAGTTTCATCTGTGTATAGCTCAATATCATTGCCGTTGATACGAGCTGCCGGCCAAAACCCAATCACGGCCTGGGCCTTGAGCAAGTTTTTGTCGACAATCATTTTGAGCATATCCCGGGCATCACGAAACAAGTCAGTGGCGGCTTTGCCCACTACCTCGTCGTCTAATATGGCAGGGTATTTACCGGACAAATCCCAGGTGATAAAAAACGGCGTCCAATCTATGTAGTCAATCAGCTCTTTAATCGGGTAATCTAAAAAACCTTTGTTGCCGGTAAAGCTTGGCACTGGGGGCTGGTAGTTGCTCCAATCGAATGCAAGTGCATTATTCGTGGCGGCGCCGAAACTTAACAGCTTAGTTTTAGGTTTGCGCTTGTCGTGGCGCACACGAATCTTGTCGTATTCTTGCCGTATTCCTGCGACATACTCTGCTTTACCCTCCTTGCTTAACAACTTACTGACAACAGTCACGCTACGTGAGGCATCAGAGACGTAGACCGTAGCTTGGTTGTTGTAGTTATGTTCAATTTTTACTGCCGTGTGGGCTTTTGATGTGGTGGCGCCACCAATTAATAGGGGAACATTGTAGTTCAATCGTTGCATTTCTTTTGCTACATGCACCATCTCATCAAGAGAAGGGGTAATCAGACCGCTAAGACCAATGATGTCTACCTTTTCCTCCAGCGCTACTTGCAGTATCTTTTCACAGGCCACCATCACGCCCAAATCGATGATTTCATAGTTATTGCAGGCCAATACTACGCCAACAATATTTTTACCAATATCGTGCACATCGCCTTTAACCGTGGCCAGTAGAATTTTACCGTTAGTCTTAATCGCGCCATCTTTTTCAGCTTCAATATAGGGCAGCAAATAGGCCACCGCCTGTTTCATCACACGGGCACTTTTCACTACCTGGGGTAAAAACATTTTACCGCTGCCGAATAAATCGCCGACGATGTTCATGCCGCGCATTAGCGAGCTTTCTATCACATGTATAGGCCTTTCTGCTGCGGCTCGGGCTTCTTCTGTGTCTTCTTCGATATAACGGGTAATGCCCTTGACTAGGGCGTGAGCAAGTCGATCGTCGACAGATTCTTCACGCCAGGACAGGTCTTCTTCCTGTGCTTTGACCCCATCGCCCGAATACTGCTGAGCGATTTCCATTAGCCTATCGGTGCCGTCATTGCGACGATTGAGTACGATATCTTCCACACGTTCTTTTAGTTCTTTAGGTATGGTGTCATATACAGCCAATTGCCCTGCATTAACAATGCCCATGCTAAGGCCGTCTTTAATGGCGTGGTAGAGAAAGACTGAGTGTATGGCTTCTCGTAGGGCGTTATTGCCACGGAAAGAGAAAGACACATTGCTGACGCCACCTGAAATAAGTGCGTGGGGCAGGTTTTGCTTAATAAATCGACAACTTTGAATAAAATCTACCGCGTAGTTATTGTGCTCGTCGATGCCTGTGGCAACGGCGAAAATGTTGGGGTCGAAAATAATGTCTTGCGCAGGAAAGCCAACGGTATTGACTAAAATATCGTAACTGCGTTGGCAAATATTGTTTTTCCTCTCCAGAGAGTCCGCTTGTCCCTCTTCGTCAAAAGCCATAACGATGACGGCGGCACCATAGCGCAGACAGAGGCGGGCTTTAACAATGAACGCCTCTTCGCCTTCTTTCATACTAATGGAATTAACGATACCTTTGCCCTGGATTCTTTTTAATCCGGCTTCAAGGATTTCCCATTTGGAGGAATCCAGCATGATGGGCACTTTACTGATTTCCGGTTCAGAGCCCACCAGATTTAAAAACCGAATCATGGCTGCCTCAGAATCCAGCATGCCTTCATCCATATTAATGTCGATGATTTGGGCACCTGCCTGCACCTGTTGCAAAGCCACATCTAAAGCTGCTTCGTATTCTTCTTCGCGGATAAGTCGGGCAAAACGGGCAGAGCCGGTGATATTGGTACGTTCGCCGACATTTACAAATAAGGATTGAGGCCCAATATTGAAAGCCTCTAGGCCACTTAGACGGCAATTTTTCGCAATTTCGGGTAAATTTCTCGGTTTGTGACGTTCTACTGCACGAGCAATGGCACGAATGTGCTCTGGCGTCGTGCCACAGCACCCCCCGACAATATTTAAGAACCCACTTTTAGCAAATTCTTCAATTATTTCAGCCATTTGCTCTGGCGTTTGGTCATATTCACCAAATTCGTTAGGCAGGCCCGCATTGGGGTGGACGCTGACAAAAGTATCCGCCTTTTGCGCGATATCTTCCAGATGGGGGCGTAATTGCGTAGCTCCCAGGGCACAGTTAAAGCCCACGGCAAGTGGTTTGGCATGAGCGATGGAATTCCAAAAGGCTTCTGGTGTCTGGCCGGAAAGGGTTCTGCCACTGGCATCGGTGATAGTGCCCGAAATGATAATAGGCAGTTCAAAACCCGTGTTGTCGAAGACACTCTTTACAGCAAAAATTGCCGCTTTTGCGTTGAGCGTATCAAAGATGGTTTCGATCATGATGATATCAGCCCCACCTTTGATCAATGCTTCCGTCGCCGGGGTGTAATTGCTGACTAATTCATCAAAGCTGATATTGCGAAAACTGGGGTCATTGACATCAGGGGAGAGTGATGCTGTGCGGCTGGTAGGGCCCAATACACCTGCTACAAATCGGGCTTGCCCGGGGTTTTGCGCGCTGACTTCATCGCAGGCTTGGCGTGCGAGCTGCGCCGAATTTAAGTTGAGTTCATAGACTAGTGACTCTGTTGCATAGTCAGCTTGAGAAACCGCCGTAGAGTTAAAGGTATTGGTTTCGATTATGTCGGCGCCAGCCTGCAAGTACTGCAAGTGGATTTGCTTGATTGCCTCAGGCTGAGTAAGAGATAAAAGGTCATTATTGCCCTTGAGGTCCTTTTTGTGGTTTTGAAAACGCTCACCGCGAAAGTCCGCTTCCTCAAATTTCAGGGCCTGAATCATTGTGCCCATAGCACCGTCTAAAATAAGTATTCGTTGTTGAATTGCGGACTTCAGTGCTTCGAATCCTTGCTGCTTGTGCATATTGTTCCAGCTTCTGTTTGTAGATATGGCCGATGGAAATTATTCGGTGGGAGATTCTATCAGATAGCACTGTCCTCAGCATGACTGATTTAATACCTTACTAATTTACTCAGCTATTTATCTTAGCCTATAGTTGCAGTAGAATGTGCTAATGTGATTGATATAGAGAGGAACGAATAAACAGATGATTACTATCACCGAATCTGGCCAAACCTATCTAGTAGATTTGTTGGCAAAGCAAGAGAGCGAAGGTATTGCCGTGCGTGTATTTATCCTCGATGCTGGCACGTCGAAGGCAGAGACCTGCATCTCGTTTTGCCGCCCGGGAGAAGAGCAGGAAGACGATGTGAAGATGGAATACCCTGAGTTTTCTGCTTTTATCGAAAAGAAAAGCATCCCATTTCTAGAAGACGCTGTGGTGGATTTTGCCGAAGATTCTATGGGCGGGCAACTCACCATAAAGGCCCCAAACTCTAGAATGCCTAAAATCAGCGATGACAGTGACTTGGAAGACCGTATCAATTACATTTTGTACAACGAAATCAATCCGTCATTGGCGGCTCATGGCGGCAACGTCAGTTTGGAAGAGCTATACGAAGAGAATATCGCTGTATTGCGTTTTGGTGGCGGTTGCCAGGGCTGTGGTATGGTGGATACAACCTTAAAAGATGGGGTAGAGAAAACGCTGCTGGAACAACTTCCTCAATTGAAAGAAGTGAGGGATGTGACGGACCACAGTGTGCGTGAAAATGCCTACTATAAATAAAAATAACTTGAGAGTTAACTTGAGAGTTAACTTGAGAGTTAACTTGAGAGTAGGGAATTCTGCAAAACCTCGTTCCCACGCTCTGCGTGGGCATCATCATTAGTTATGAAACTTTCTTAGAACAATCAACTCAATGGATTCATTATTTTTTTGGCTATCTAAGTTAGTCTGGCTATTTATTGCGCCCGATAGCTTGTTGGTTATATTGCTGGTCATAGGCTGTTTGCTACTTTACCTAGGGGGTGCTGAAGGACGTGCTGCCCAATGGGGTAAGTATCTACTCAGTTTACTTGCCGCGTTATGTCTGGTAATCGCTTTATTGCCGGTGGGGTCCTGGCTGTTATGGCCCTTGGAAACTCGCTTCGAGACAAACCCCAAATTACCCGCGAAGGTCGATGGCATTATCGTCTTAGGCGGCGCCTTAGGGGCGAGGCGTT
>JAZFYA010000201.1:0-7042 GCA_036443315.1 Pseudomonadales bacterium | reverse complement strand
CCTTAAGTAAGTGTCATTCGGGTTAGCACTCCACTGATTTTTCTATGACAGGTTTATACCGGGTGGAACGTGTTCCGCCACAGATAAAGAACCGCAGCTATCGGTGGTTGGAGTGCTAGATTAATCTTGTATAAACAGAAATTGACCAACACGCGGGTTAAATATCCGGGCTAAGAGAATTGAGAAAGTATGTCCGAGTCAACTATGAACACACAAAACGCAGCGCCAAGTTGGGGTGATTATTACGAATTAACTAAACCCAATGTGGTTTACCTGATGTTGTTAACATCCGTGGTTGGTATGTTTATGTCCACTCCGGGCATAGTACCGTTGGATATCCTAATCTACGGCAATGTGGGGATTGGTTTGTGCTCCGCCTGTGGTGCGGTGATCAATCATATGGTGGATCAGCGTATCGATATTATGATGGCGCGTACTCGCAACCGGCCAGTCGCCCAGGGTCGTATCAGCCAACGGCAGGCGGGTGTATGGGCGGCTATGCTCGGACTAGTGGGCATGGCTATGTTGTTGGTGATGGTGAATCAACTCACTGCATGGTTAACGTTTTTTTCATTAGTGGGCTATGCGGGAATTTACAGTCTGTGGTTAAAACGGGCGACACCACAAAATATTGTTATTGGCGGTTTACCCGGCGCGATACCCCCGCTGCTGGGCTGGACTGCGGTGACCAATGAAATCCACGGCCATGCCCTACTCCTGGTATTGATTGTCTTTGCCTGGACACCACCGCATTTTTGGGCGTTGGCGATTAAACGTAAAGACGATTATGCCAAGGCAGAAATTCCCATGTTACCGGTTACTCATGGCGTACAATATACAGCGTTGCATATTTTGCTTTACACACTGGTGTTGATTGCCGCTAGCTTATTGCCCTTTGCTACTGGAATGTCAGGGCCATTATATTTGGCGGGTGCGGTTGTTCTCGGTTTAATTCAACTCTATTGGGCGATTGAAATAATGCGTGGCAATCCCAGAGCGCCAATGAAAACCTTCAAATATTCGATCATTTATTTAATGGCTATTTATATGCTGATGTTGGCAGATCATTATATGTTTCCTGTGCAATCTCTGCTTGAGGCGGGTTTATAATGACAAATGATAACAACGCATGCTTACGGTCGGAACAAAAGCGTGGCATTTATTTAACGGTTGCGGTTGCGGTTAGCTTTGTTGTGCTGATTGTCGGATTATTGTTACAAGGTGTAAACACGCCGCGTATTTTAACCAGTGAAGAGCTAAAAAATAATGGTGTATTTTTATTTCAAAATCCACGTTCGTTCAAAACATTTGCCTTAACGGATTATAATAATCAGGCCTTTACTCCGGATAATTTGGTGGGTAAATGGTCACTGATATTTTTTGGTTTCACCTACTGTCCAGATATTTGCCCTACCACGATGGCATTGCTTAATCGTTTTTACGATAAACAACAGGAGGGTGAATACGGCAATGACTTGCAAATCATTATGGTGAGTGTTGATCCAGCCAGAGATACACCGGAAAAACTTAATGGCTATGTGCGTTTCTTTAATGAAGCGTTTATTGGTGTTACTGGAGCGTTTTTAGATCTGCACCGCTTTGCCACACAATTAAATATTCCGTTTAGCAAAGTGCCCGGTGGTGGTGAACACTATACCGTCGAGCATAGTGGCAATGTAGCTATCATTAATCCGCAGGGACATTATGTGGGTTTTTTTCGTTCACCGCTGCAATTGCCAATGCTGAATCTAAGCTACCAGTCTATACGCGCAGCGCACCAATAACGTTTAGGGAAAATCTAGATCCACCAAGACCTTGCAGCGTTGATAGCAATAGTGGGTCAAAATAAGTTATTGATAGGATTCTCTATTTGTAAGGGACAGCGATATTCAGTGTTTCTTTCACCTGCTCCATCACTACATAGCTGGTGGATTCTTGTACGCCAGGCAGAGTCAGCAGTGTTTCTCCTAAAAACTCACGGTAAGCCGACATATCAGCCACCCTTGCCTTGATTAGATAATCGAAGTTACCCGACACCAGATAGCACTCCTGCACTTCGGGTAATGCCACGGCAGCATCCTTGAATTGCTCAAAAATATCTTGGGAGGTGCGTGATAGTCGGATCTGTACAAATACGACTAACCCCGCTTTCAGATAAACCGCATCGAGTAGCGCGGTATAGCCGGTGATCACCCCTTCCCTTTCCATCCGCTTGACCCGCTCCATACAGGGCGTAGTCGTTAGCCCTACCCTGCGCGCTAGCTCCGCATAGGTAATACGGCCATCGGCCTGCAGTTCGCGGAGGATATTGCTGTCGATACGACTGAGGGGTTTTTTGGGTTTCATGGCCTTGGTCAGTTGATTGCCCTAGATAAGTCATTCTAACCAGTTAATTGTACTAAGAAAAGCGGCCACATGGGCCCTAAACTGGGAGGTATTAATATGCGGGGTAAAGGGTGGATTGCAGTCTACCCTGCCCTGCCCCTCTGTTGGTGTCAAAATATAATTAAGCGCAAAAATAATCTGCAAGCTCAGGCACGCTACATAAAACTTATTCTGTTGACATGGTCATTTTAGCGCTTAATAAATCTGGAATTTCCTGTAAAGCCTGCTCAATCGGTATAAGTGTTAGGTGTTCTTGGTATAATGTTACTGGGCCGCCATAAAACACATAACATTGAGCTGGCGGGTAATCTTTTTTAAACTCCCTGAGTGCTCGAGTTTCTTTGTATTGAATGTGAGAAGAACGTTTGACTTCAATGGCCAATAAACCATTAGGACCATACAGGACAAAATCAATCTCGAGGTTATTCTTTGTACGCCAATAATAAATTTGGTAGCCGTAATCCTGATAGTCGTTGATGGCTCTGAGTTCTTGTAGTACGAGTGTTTCCAGAGCTGGGCGATCTATTTCTGCCGCCGAGTCGAGCGGCCCTAACGGGCGTATGGCCTTGAATATACCTACATCGAAATAATAAAATTTCTTTTGTGTCATTAATTTACGTTTAGCTTTTCGGCTAAAAACGGGCAATCGCATAGCAATGAGTAAGTCCTCAAGGATCGAAAAATAATTGTCGGCGACGCTACGTTCAATTTGAGCTTCTCTGGCGATATCACTGACACTGATAGTCTCACCTTGAGAGAAGCTGGCAACTTCTAGAAAACGGCAAAAATGGGCGATATTGCGCGTTAGGCTTTCCTGCATAACCTCTTCACGGAGATAGGTTTGTACATAATCTTTGAGGTATTTGAAAGGGTTTGCTTCGCTAAATCGAGCGGGTAGGTGGCCAAACTGAAGTGACTGCTGAATATCAAATTCGCTTTCTTGCTCTGTAACCGTAATGGGGTGCATGTAGTAGGTGAGGGCGCGGCCCGCGAGCAGGTTAACGCCTTTGCGCCTTAAGGTTCTTGCACTGGAACCTGTGAGAATAAATCGATAATTTTTTGATTCAATCAAATGGTGTACTTCGTTTAATAGTGCGGGTATGCGTTGCACTTCATCAATGATGATCCAATCATCATTGTCAGGGGGAATGAGGTCTTTGAGTTTGCTCGGATTGGCCAGCAACAGTGTGTAAAATTCTGCTTGTAGGAGGTTGATAAACAGCGATTGTGGTAATTGATCTTTGAGCCAGGTTGTTTTGCCTGTGCCTCTTGGGCCGAATAGAAAGAAGCTTTTTGGGGTTTTTAATGGCGCGTTAAGCATACGTGGAAACATGCCAAAATCCTGAATTGAGAGCGTAGTCTCAATTTAGCTTAAAATTCAATCGATTTCCAGTTGAAAAGTTATAATAACCAGGTTATTTTAACTTTTAGGAATAAACCGGGACAGATTTATTTAATCGGATATTTGGGGTTAGTGTAAAAACTTCATTGACATTGACGAGTGTGGTCCAAGGCTTGCCATATCATTTCGAGATAGTCTTCGTCTATTGGCCACTAGCGCTACTCAGAAGGAAATTTTCAGGCGAACATTGAGTTTGCCAAATTACCGTCGGAAGGGAGCGGTCCTTTTACGATCAGAGAGTGATTGAAAAGTGGCGGTTTGTACGATGGCAAATCGGTAAATAACAATAGACTCATTTAAAAAAACGCTCATCCCCAATAAGGTGACCACGATTTTAAAAAATCCTCCGCTACACTCAGGATGACAACGAGAAGGGCTGTAAACGTTATCTTTATTGATGCTTAATATACCAACACTGGTGGATATGCTTTGACCGCTGAAAATCTTTATCGATTGACCATCGCGTTTTATTCTCGATAGAAAATGCTGCCAAGGACTCACCATCCAGCTTAAACTTGCGCAGATTGTTGGAAAAAATCAACAAACCATCCCTGGATAAAATCTTCATCGTGGCGTTAATCAGCGCCACATGATCACGCTGTATATCAAGGGTTTCATCCATCTTTTTTGAATTGGAAAAAGTCGGCGGATCCAGCAAAATCAAATCATAGCGATTCTCGCAGGTTTTTAACCACGTTATAACATCCGCTCGAATCATCCTATGCTGGGTATCACTGAAACCATTCAGCGCCATATTCTTTTTTGCCCACTCAAGATAGGTACTGGAAAGATCAACACTATCGGTGAACGTAGCACCACCCAGCGCAGCCTGTACACTGGCGGTTGCGGTATAACAAAATAGATTCAAAAAACGCTGCCCTTTTGCCTGCTCGGCAATCGCCAAACGCAGTGGTCGGTGGTCTAAAAACAAACCGGTATCCAGATAATCTTTAACATTAACCAGTATTTTCGCCTGCCCTTCCCTCACTTCAAAAAACTCTCCGGTTGCACTGCGTTTTTCATACTGGCCACTACCTTTTTGACGAGATCGCTGCTTTAGCACAACATACTTAGCTGACACCTCTAACGCAACGGGGATAGCCGCCATCACGTCCTGCAGCCGTTGGGCCGCCGCAGCGGGATCAACTTTCGCCGGTGCTGTATATTCGGCGACATGAACCCAACCTGCATAATAATCCACTGCCACTGCATACTCGGGCATATCGGCATCATAGAGTCGGTAGCAACTGATAGCGTTTTTCTTTACCCATCTCTGTAGTTGTTTACGATTCTTGCGTAACCGATTGGCAAACATGATTGCCCCTGGGCTGAGCTCGACTGCTGGTTCGCTAGAGAGATTGTGCTGATCACTCACACGCTGTCTGCTTTTATCTGCAACGAAATAGTCTGGCTGAATATCAAAACTTAATAACTTACAGGGAATAGCACCGTTAAATAATTGATAGTGTTTTTTACACCGCAACCCCATCTGCTTACCTAAATCAGGGTTGCCGGTAAACACAGCAGCACGCCAACCACTAAACTCCTGTTTTAGCGTCTGTCCGAGATTGCGGTATAGATGAAGCAACGAGGATTCTTCCCCCAGACGCTCACCATAGGGAGGATTAGTCACCACCAATCCTTGATCGATACTGGCATGGGTCGGCTTAACAAAGCGTGCCAGCTCCTTGCGCAGCACTCTGACCTTACCCACCAACCCTGCTCGAGCAATATTTTCCTCGGCATTTTCTATGGCTCGGGGACTGGCATCATAACCACGGATTTCCGGCCACTGCCTGGATAGCGCAACCCCTCGTATCTCGCTAGCTTCACCGATCAATGCTGCCCACAGTTTAGGCTCATGACCTAACCAGCCACTAAATCCCCAGTGTTGTCTCAACAATCCCGGCGCTATATTAGCGGACATTAATGCGCCCTCAATCAGTAAAGTTCCCGAACCACACATGGGATCCAATAAAGCACCCCCTTGAGCCGCCATACCTGGCCAGTCTGCACGCAATAAAATTGCCGCAGCCAAATTTTCTTTCAACGGCGCCGTACCACCACGTTGTCGATAGCCTCGCTTATGAAGACTATCACCTGATAAGTCGATACTGACGACAAGCTTGCCTTTACTAACCCGCACATTCACTCTTAGATCGGGAGTATCCGTATCAACATTGGGGCGGCGGCCAAAACGCTGGGAGAAATAATCCGCAATCGCATCTTTGGCCTTCAACGCAGCAAAATGACTGTGTTTTAACCCTGACATGGACCCAGAAAAATCGATAGCAAACGTCCCATCCACATCCAGGTGCGACGCCCAGGCAATACCTCTTACCCCTTCATAAAGATCATCCACGTTGTGACAATCCACTGAGATCAACGGCATTAATATTCTATTAGCTAGCCGCGACCACAGGCAGCTGCGATAAGCCAACTGCAGCGGACCATCAAAATAGTTGCCGGCGACGGTCTCCTTGACCCTGGTCGATCCCAAGCTGGACAACTCGTCCAATAATAAGGATTCCAGCCCTTTCGGACATGTAGCAAAAAAAGCGTAAGATTGAGACATTAACAAAGAACCTATAACTGACAGGTTTTTAGACTATATAGTGATAACTGCATAGAGTTTAGATAAACAAGAGGAATAGTTCACAAAATGATCATGTTCAACTCTTTGTTTTTAAAGGAAATATTTTAAATATACCCTTAGCAACTAAGACCCAAACAAACTAGAAGAATTCTATTGTCGACAGTTCCGATCTGATTTGCTTAGATAATGTTACGGGCCGCTGCGGAGTCTACCACTGGTATGTCACAGCGCCTAACGAGAATATCTAACAATAACCGACAAAAGGATCCGCTGTTACAGAACCCACCTTGCTACCACAAGCCTTGCTCATCTCTAGTGTTTTAGGCTGTGGTGTATTCTGATGTTGAGTTAAAGAGGCATATTTTATGAGAAGACAAAAACGTGATTTGAGCGAGCGGGCTTTTCAAAAGGGCTACCGCGCTGGCGTCAGTGGACGCAATAAAGAAGCCTGTCCCCATGAGCTCGGAGAGATTCGCCAACAATGGATGACAGGCTGGCGCGAAGGCCGAACCGATCAGTGGGACGGCTACACCGGAGTCTCCGGTATTCATAAAATGGAACTGCATTAACTACCAACACTACACCAAATACAAAAAAAGCCCGTCTAAACGGGCTTTTTTTGTGCATATTATTTTTATTACCTTGATAGCGTCATTCTA
>JAZFYA010000200.1:0-2287 GCA_036443315.1 Pseudomonadales bacterium | reverse complement strand
TATCGAACTGCTGGGACACAATAATATAGGTAGGTCAGACCCGAATGGTACTGACTTAAGGCTAAAACTGAGGAGCTTTGAACCCGCTGTTCGCAATGCAAGGCCCACTATCGGTTCACTATCGGTTGCAACCCCACGCCCTTTAGCGGGCCTTGCATTGCGAACAGCTACTCCAGTGGTACCTGGATACTGCACAGTCTAGCCACCCTCGGTAGTCTAACCCTTCACCAGGGCGTGGGGTTCCAACCGAGTGAGGGGTTAGACTACCGAGGGTGGCGGCGGGATACTACGGTCGCAAGCCGTTAACAGCGCTGCCCTTAAGTCAGTGCCATTCAGGTCAGACCCTGATCCGGCAATTCTTCATCCAACAACAATAGTGGTGGAACCTATTCCCCTCTACAAGAAATGAGTAGATAGATAATGACTAGTAAACTTGAACAATTAAAAACTATGACCGATGTAGTGGCTGATACGGGTGATATTGAAGCCATTGAGCGTTTTAAACCAATGGATGCCACCACTAATCCGTCCCTTTTATTAAAGGCCGCACAACTGCCCCAATATGCCAGCCTGCTGACGGACGCAAAAAAACAGGCTCAGCAACAAGGCGGCAGCGAAGCTGAACAGTTGGCCAACTGCAGCGATCAATTAGCGGTTGCTATTGGCTGTAAAATTTTGGACATCATTCCCGGCAAGATTTCAACCGAAGTGGATTCACGCCTGTCCTTTGATACACCCGCCACAATTAATAAAGCCCGTCGCCTTATCGACCTGTACTCTCAAGCAGGGGTGAATGCCGATCGAGTACTGATAAAAATCGCCTCCACCTGGGAAGGTATCCGCGCAGCGAAAGTCTTGAAAAAAGAACATATCAACTGCAATTTGACACTGTTATTTGGTTTTTCCCAGGCCGCCGCCTGTGCCGATGCCGGCGTGTTTTTAATCTCACCCTTTGTCGGCCGTATTCTCGACTGGTATAAAGCCGATACCGGTAAAAGCGACTATGCCGCCCATGAAGATCCCGGCGTATTATCGGTCACACACATTTATAACTTTTATAAACAACATGGATACCAAACGGTAGTCATGGGCGCCAGCTTCCGCAACACCGGTGAAATCGAGCAATTAGCGGGCTGTGACCGACTCACCATCAGCCCGCAACTACTGGAGCAACTGGCAAACGATACAAGCCTGCTGGAACAAAAATTAGATGCTGAAAAAACCGGAGACGCAATTGCCAAGCCGGACAATAGTGAACAAGCTTTCCGCTGGGCTATGAATGAAGACGCCATGGCAACGGAAAAACTGGCGGAAGGTATTCGCAACTTTACCGCAGACCAAATCAAACTAGAGCAATTGCTAAAATCTTAATTGAAATAATAGCTGGGAACTTTCTAATGCTGGAAAAAATTAAACAGTTTTTTATCACCGAACTAGCCATTGACAATCCGGCCACTCAACAATGCCAACTGCAATTGGCTTCTGCTGCATTATTAATCGAACTTAGCAAAGCGGATTTCAAACGCGATCCAGAAGAACAACAAGCGATTGAAACAGCATTGAGGAAAAGTTTTGACTTAAACGACCAACAGTTATCGGTATTAATCGATCTTGCTGAAGAAGAAAATAGCGAAGCCACCTCTGTGTATCAATTCACTCATCTAATCAAAGACAACTACTCCCCTGAGCAGCGTTTTGAATTGGTCAAAATATTATGGCAGGTTGCGATAGCGGATGGAGAAATCAGCAAATATGAAGATCATTTAATTCGAAAAATTGCTGACTTGATCTACTTGCCCCATAGTGCGTTTATTAAAGCAAAGTTAGAGGTGATGGAAGGGGCCAGAGAAAAGTAACTATCGGGTGGAACTTGTTCCGTCTTGGGTATCAACTCTAGGGGTATTAGTTGGGTAAATATTGATCCAGCCAACTGAAACCTTTCAAACGTCAGAGAAGTGCTCGACTCTCGCTCCTCGCGTGCCGTTTCTTCCTCTATCGACTGGCTTCCAACGTTGTCACTAAGGCGGCAAACGCCTCCCGATTTTTATCATTTAAGTCCATAAGTGTTC
Organism: Pseudomonadales bacterium; assembly: GCA_036443315.1. Lineage (GTDB taxonomy): Bacteria > Pseudomonadota > Gammaproteobacteria > Pseudomonadales > Dasaniaceae > Oceanicoccus. The sequence continues at coordinate 218 of JAZFYA010000200.1, read as the reverse complement.
GATGAGCTTCAAGGATTTTGTTGCGCACACAATCTTCATTAGCGCACACCATTGGCAACTCACCTAAACCATCACCGCTTTGCCCCACTACTGTGTCACAAATTTGAAAGACCTTATCAAACCCCATACTGTACAGCAGACGAGAGATATTAGGATTTGGGGAAAGAATCATGGGGATTAGTTGGTAGTACTGTTTAGCCTGAATGGCCAATTTAGCC
>JAZFYA010000199.1:0-12899 GCA_036443315.1 Pseudomonadales bacterium | reverse complement strand
TCTATTACTCTTAATCTATTATAAGAATATTATTTACGGACTGTTTTTGACTATGTTTGATTGGGTTTCCTACAATGCTGCGTTTGTGATGGGGCTTCTGGGTGGTACCCACTGTATCGGTATGTGTGGCGGTTTAATGGGTGCGCTAAGCTTTGCGCTAGAAGATGATGAACCCCGAAAGGCTCCAAGTTTGCGATTATTGCTGGGATTTAATCTTGGTCGCATTATGAGCTATGTTACCATTGGTATCATCGTCGGTGGTGTTATAGAAATATTTGATATCGAGCTTTTTGGTTTTTTTATGCGCAGCATCGCCGCGCTATTATTGATTCTTATGGGCTTGTACATTGCAGGTTGGTGGCATGGCCTGCGCCATATAGAGTATTTAGGACAGTTTGCATGGCGCTATATTAAACCCTTGAGTAAAAGGCTGCTGCCTGTTCGCTCTTTCCCCCACGCCGTGTTATTCGGAGGGGTTTGGGGCTGGATGCCCTGTGGTCTGGTTTATAGTGTATTGATTTGGGCAGTGGCACAACAATCTATGTTGCAGGCCGCGTTAATCATGTTGTGTTTTGGTTTGGGGACTCTACCGATCTTATTAACTGCGGGCATTTTTACCCAGCAACTGAAACGCCTTATCCAACATCGGTTTACACGTTCGGTGGCTGCGCTAGGTGTTATTTCTTTTGGGGTTTTCACCTTACCCTGGTGGCACCTTCTTGCTCATGATCCGGCTGCACACGATGCACCACACGCGGTCATGACGATGGATCACCATTAGAGCGTTTAGTTTAATCCAATCACTTCCTTGACATATTTGGCTTTGGCTCGGCTGATTGGAATCGTCTCTTCTTTCTGATTGGTTTTTATTTTTAAGTAGTAAGTTGTGCCTTGTTTTTCGAAAGAGTTGGCATAATGCATATTAACCATATGAGAACGATGAATCCGGATAAATTGCTGCGGGTCTAATCGGTTTTCCAAATCCGAAAGCGATAAAGTACACAAATAACAATTGTCACTCGCGTTTGTGTATATATTGGTGTAGTGCCCCTTCGATTGCAGGTGAGTGACATGGTCTAATTCAATTAACATCACACGATTATTACTGTAAACAGGTACTTTAAACAACAGGCGTTGAGATTTATTAGCTTGCTGATCGGCAATATGTTCTTCGATAGGGTGAGTGGTTTCTTCGGTGACATCGTAAAATATAAGAGAGTAACCAATGGCTTCAGGATACCCCTCTAAGCGCGTAACTTCGGTGATAAGAACGCGGTCGGGGATATTAATCATCATCGTCATGGGCGGTGGTGAGGGCTGCCCAGGACCTGCCGCTGCGGTCGATTCCAGCAGCCATTGAATTTTATTTTGGCTTTTATTGGGGTGGATGCTGAATACATTACGCCCCACGACTTGTTTAGGTTTTACACCAAGAACATCACAGGCAACGTTATTGATTCCCGTCAGTTCGTAATCGTTGTCGAGAAAAATGATACCGGGGTCAAATCTCTGCAATTGATAGAAAAAACGTTCCATTCAATTAACCTCTAAAGTTCGTGTTGTTTTTTTGCTAGCGAAGTTTAACAGGGTAGATGGAGCTTGGTACACCCTCCCTTTATACAGACATACCGAGGCGCCAAACAGCTTATGCTGGGTGATAGCCGTTTATTCACTTATATGTCGCTTGGTGAATATACTGGCGGGTGACCTTTCTTCTGGTGGCCTTAGAGTCATATACTTTCATGCTATAAAATCAGTGCTCAGCATATCAGTGCTCAGTATAGATGCGGGTAGTGTGAAAAGAAGCATCGGGATTTTTCTACCTCGATGATCATGGGGTGAAGCCGCAGGCGATCAAGGGCTTCCATTCTGAAAACCCTGGTATTACAGGAAAATTATAGGAAAAGTCCCAAAACGGAGCAGTAATGCAGATAGTGGTGTAGTGCGCGCGAAAGGTGCTGTCTGCAAAGCATATAAAAAATTTTAGTAAATAAAAAATTAGGACAAATAGATAAACGAAAACAAAATAGGAGGAGCTCATGATACCTGGTGCTTTTGAATATCATCGGCCACAATCGGTGGACGAGGCGACAGCCTTGTTGGAACAGTATGGCGATGAGGCTAAGTTGCTTGCGGGTGGTTTTAGTTTGATTCCCATGATGAAACTACGGTTCGCCGAGCCTGCCCATCTTATCGACATGCAGAAAATCGCCAAGCTGAAAGGAGTTAGCACAACCAATGGCTGCATTGTAATCGGTGCGATGACAACCCAACATGAGCTGCTCGCATCACCTCTGATTGCTGAAACATGTCCCATCTTACATGAGGCAGCGAAACTGATTGCAGACCCTCAGGTTCGCTATTGCGGTACGGTTGGCGGCAATGTTGCCAACGGTGATCCCGGCAACGATATGCCCGCGATCATGATGGCACTGGACGCTTCTTACGTGTTGGTGAGTAGCAGCGGTGAACGAGTCGTTGCCGCTGATGGATTTTATCAAGGCACCTATTTTACCCAAATGGAGCCAGAGGAACTGCTCACCGAGATCCGTATTCCCACCCCTGCGGTTGGCCACGGCTATTCCTATCAGAAAATGAAGCGCAAAGTGGGGGATTATGCCACCGCCGCCACCGCTGTCATTTTGGAAATGAATGGCGCTACCTGCACCAAGGCGTCGGTTAGTCTCACCAACCTCTCGTCCACGCCGCTACGGGTGAATGCGAATGCCTTGGTGGGTTCTGATGTGGATGCCAGCGCGATTACACAGGTGGTCAATGCCGCCATAGAAATCAGTGACCCCGCGAGTGATTTACGCGGTTCAGCTGAGTATCGCCGGGCGATGGCCGGCATTATGACGCAACGGGCAATTGAACAGGCGCTGAGCCGGGCACAGGAGGGTTAAAATATGGCTGAGACAAAAGTAGCAGTTGAAATGACGATTAATGGAGAAGCGGTTCAAGCTCAGGTTGAGCCTCGTACTCTGCTGATTCACTTCCTGCGAGATGATTTGGATATTACCGGACCCCATATAGGCTGTGATACCAGCCATTGTGGCGCCTGTACTGTCGATCTTGATGGGAAGTCGGTAAAAGCCTGCACTGTTTTTGCTGTGCAAGCCAGTGGCAGCGAGATAACAACGGTCGAAGGTTTGGCCGGCAGCGATGGCTTGCATGCCGTGCAAGAGGCCTTTATCGAAGAGCATGGGCTGCAATGTGGTTTTTGCACCCCGGGTATGTTGACGCGGGCTTATCGCTTTTTGCAGGAAAACCCTGACCCCACCGAAGAAGAAATTCGTTGGGGTATATCCGGCAACCTATGCCGCTGTACGGGATATAACAATATTGTGAAAGCGGTGCAATCCGCTGCAGCGAAATTAAAAGCAACGGAGGCCGCCGCATCATGAGTGACAGCAGCTTAGAAAGTCAGGCAGAAATGAGCTTAGACGAACGGGAAAAAACCCTGGGGGGGGGATAGGTTGCTCACGTAAACGCAAAGAGGACGTGCGCTTTATTCAAGGTCATGGCAACTACGTCGATGATATTAAACCCGCAGGCATGGTGTATGGCGACTTTGTTCGCAGCCCCATTCCCCATGGCCGCGTTAAATCTATTAATACTGAGCATGCCCTGGCTTTGCCAGGAGTGATTGCGGTGTTGACCGCTGCAGATCTCAAACCCTTGAATCTGCATTATATGCCGACCTTGGCCGGTGATGTCGTGGCAGTCCTAGCAGACGAAAAAGTCCTGTTCCAGAATCAGGAAGTTGCCTTCGTGATTGCCAAGGATCGCTATATCGCCGCTGATGCCGTGGATTTGGTGGAGGTGGATTACGAGGAATTGCAGCCACTGGTCAACCCCTTTGAAGCGATGGCGGATGATGCCCCTTGTCTGCGTGAAGACATTAAGGGTAAAACCGAGGGCGCCCACGGCGCACGTAAACATCATAACCACATTTTCACCTGGGAAGCCGGTGATAAAGACAGCGCCGATCAGGCCTTTGATAGCGCGGCGGTAACGGTGAAAGAACTTATCACCTATCAGCGGGTGCACCCAGCGCCGCTTGAAACCTGTGGTTGTGTGGCGTCCATGGATAAGATCACCGGCAGGTTAACCCTTTGGGGGACATTTCAGGCGCCCCATGTGATTCGTACCGTGGTGTCTTTGATTTCAGGTCTGGCGGAATCCGATATTCGGATTATTTCTCCGGATGTGGGCGGCGGATTTGGCAACAAAGTGGGCGCTTATCCCGGTTATATTTGTGCCGCAGTGGGTTCTATTGTGTTGGGCAAGCCGGTGAACTGGGTTGAAGACCGCACCGAAAATTTGTCCACCACTGCTTTTGCCCGGGACTACCATATGACCGGAGAATTGGCGGCCACTAACGACGGTAAGATCACCGGCCTGCGTTGTCATGTGCTAGCGGACCACGGTGCTTTTGATGCTTGTGCGGATCCCACCAAGTTCCCCGCTGGGCTGTTTCATATTGTTAGCGGTAGCTATGATATTCCCGCTGCCTATCTGTCGGTGGATGGGGTTTATACCAATAAAGCCTCAGGTGGTGTGGCCTATCGCTGTTCCTTCCGGGTGACGGAGGCTTCCTATCTTATCGAGCGTATGGTCGATATTTTGGCCCAGAAACTCGACATGGATCCCGCCGAATTGCGCAACAAGAACTTTATTCAACCGGAACAGTTCCCATACACCTCTGCCTTCGGCTGGGAGTATGACAGCGGCAACTACCCCGCTGCGATGGATAAAGCCATGCAGGCGGTAGATTACGCTGGACTGCGTCGGGAGCAGGTTGAGAAGCGAGCCAAGGGTGAACTAATGGGTATTGGCATTGCTTTTTTCACGGAAATCGTCGGTGCTGGACCCACTAAGAACTGCGATATTTTAGGTCTGGGAATGTTCGACTCCTGTGAAATACGCGTTCATCCCACCGGCAGTGCCATTGTGCGGATGGGGACCAAATCCACCGGGCAAGGCCATGAAACTACTTATGCCCAGATTGTGGCGACAGAAATCGGCATTCCCTCCGATAATATTACTGTCGAGGAAGGTGATACCGATACCGCGCCCTATGGTTTAGGCACTTATGGTTCCCGATCCACGCCAGTGTCCGCGGCTGCGACAGCGGTAGCGGCGCGCAAGATCCACGCTAAAAGCAAAACCATTGCAGCGCATATGCTAGAGGTGTCGGAGGATGATCTGGAGTGGGAAATTGATCGTTTTAAGGTCAAGGGTTTACCGGAAAAACAAGCCACTATGAAGGGAATCGCCATGGCGGCTTATCAAACCCCACCCGCGGGTTTAGAGCCTGGCTTGGAAGCAGTGTCTTACTATGATCCCCCCAATTTCACCTACCCCTTCGGTGCTTATCTGTGTGTTGTCGATATCGACAAGGCGACCGGTGAGAGCAAGGTAAGACGCATGTATGCGCTGGATGATTGTGGCACCCGGATTAACCCCATGGTTATCGAGGGCCAGATACATGGCGGTTTGACTGAGGCTTTTGGCATTGCCATGGGACAGGAGATTGTGTACGACGATGGCGGTAATGTGCAAGGTCATACGTTTATGGACTATTTTGTTCCCACTGCTGTTGAGTCACCCAACTGGGAGACTGACTTTACCGTGACACCTTCACCCCACCACCCCTTGGGTGCAAAAGGGCGTGGGTGAATCGCCGAATGTTGGTGGTGTTTCCGCGATCTCTAATGCGGTGATTGACGCCTTCTCACACCTAGGTGTTACCCATATGCCAATGCCCCATACGGCTGCTCGTGTGTGGGATAAGATTAACGAGTTAGGGCTTAATAAATAAACAGCGCCGATGAAAAGCGGTGGGTCTGGCTGTTTCAGCTCCACCGTGTTTTAACCTGTCATAGAAAAATCAAACAGTAATTTATCTCATTTTTTCAGGCTGTTATACACTCAACATTCTTCTGTCTGAATAAAGGCATTCAGTGAACTTGTTGAGTGTGTTGTTAGTTTGGTGTTGAATTATCAACTGTATCCGGGATAGCGCCTTAGGAGTTTAACCATCCCATTATCTGTTCCGTTAGAAAGTGCGTGGCAGCTGGTGCAAGATATTGTAACGCTGATCCCTTGCATGCCAGGAGCCTCTATTTCGGAAGTCGTTGATGACAGTAATTACAAAGCGATCATTAAAGTAAAAATCGGTCCCGTAACGGCAAACTTTAAAGGTGATGTCCACGTTAAGGAGTGCAATGCTAGCACCCACATCATGGTGATAGAGGGGAAAGGCGGTGATATCAAAGGGACCAGTAAAGCGACCTTGAATCTCGATGTTGAGATAGTAAGCATGGGTACAGCCAGCAGTGAAATCAAGGCCAAGTCAGTGGTTGGTATTACCGGGAAGTTGGCCAGTTTCGGTGGTCGTATGATGAACGATATCACTGATAGACTTTTGGCCCAGTTCTCCAAAAATATCACTGAGCTTATCGAGGCTGAAGCTGCGGGTATTGAATATACGCAGCAGGATAAGGCAATGAACGGCTTAGCAATGGTTTTTGATATTATTGTTAGCTGGATTAAAAACCTTTTTAGCCCTGCTAAAAACCATTGAGCCGCAGCGATGTCAACATCGACTCTTGATAGTATGCCGTTCGTTGATGGACTGCCTGCACTTGATAAATTGCCGCTGAGCTTCGCCGATGTGGGTTATATCACTAACCCGGATCTTGCGATGGCCATATCTTTGATGGGTCAGTTGCAGCGGTCACTGATGTTGGAGGGTGAAGCCGGTGTGGGTAAGACCGAAGTGGCTAAATCCCTGGCTAAAGTATTAGACAGCCCTTTGATTCGATTGCAATGTTATGAAGGTTTGGATGCTAACGCTGCGGTTTACGAGTGGAACTATCAGCGCCAGCTGCTTGCTATCAAAATGTGGGAAAGCGAAAAAATATCGCTGGAAGAAAAGGAACAGCATATTTTCGCCGAGTCTTTTTTGCTGCAGCGGCCGCTTCTGCAATCGATTAGCTTGGAGCAACCAGGGGTTCTATTGATTGATGAAATCGATCGTGCTGATGAGGAGTTCGAGGCGTTTTTGTTGGAAGTATTATCGGATTTTCAAATCAGTATTCCGGAACTGGGGACTATCCAAGCCAAATCCATTCCCTATGTCATATTAACCTCCAATGGCACCCGGGAACTAAGTGATGCCCTGCGTCGCCGTTGTCTTTATCATTATGTTGAATACCCATCGGTTGACGAAGAGCTTCGTATCATCAACGCTCGACTGCCTGGTCTAGAACAAGCTTTAGTGGGGCAGGTGGTTCGCTTTGTGCATATTCTTCGCAAGGAAGATTTAGTGAAAAAACCGGGTGTGACTGAAACCCAGGATGCGCTGCGTATTTTGGCTAACAGTATAACGCATGGTGGTGATTCGTTAAAAGCTAGACTATTGCGTATCGGACTGCGCTCGTCTCTGTGTACCTGTGTCGAAGAGTGGCGGCGTTTTGATGAAATGTACGATGCGTTTTGGTTGCGACGTGGTTTAAAGACAAAAATAGAAAGTACCGGAGAAAAAGGTAACAAGCAGAAGAAAAATAAGGGCTCGGGTGAAACCAACGCAGAAGCTGAACTGCCGACACCAGTCGAGGGTGAGGGCGTTGTGCCTAGTACTGATGAGCAGGCATCGCCTGGTACTGCAAGCAGTGCCGAGGCGCTGGCTCAAACAGACTTTCGTTATATTAATGACCCTGCCGAACTTATTCAGCTACATGAGTTAGCCGCGCGTTTGGCGGCTAAAATGCGTTACCGCTTAACTCGCCGACAGCATGTACAACGCCAGGGCGAGCATTTGGATTTGCGCAGCAGTATTCACAAAAGTTTAGCCTATGGTGGCATGCCGTTTCATCTCGCGTTTCGCAAACGCCGTTTAAAACCACTGCGTCTCGTCATGCTGTTAGATGTTAGCGGATCGATGAACCTTTACAGTCAATTCTTCGTGCGTTTTATCAGCGGCATTTTAGATAAGTTTCAACAAGCTGATGCTTTTGTTTTTCACACCCGCTTGGTACAAATCAGTGTTGCCCTGCGAGAAAGAAATAGTGAAAAGGCTATAGAAAAACTGAGCCTAATGTCCACCGGTTGGTCGGGCGGCACAAAAATTGGCGAATGCATAGGTATTTTTAACCGTAATTACGCTACCAATATAGTCAATACACGCACTGTCGTGATGATTGTCAGTGATGGTTATGATACTGGCTCAGCAGAAGTGCTGGGCGAAGAAATGCAACGGTTAAAAAAACGCGCCAAGCGCATTATTTGGTTAAATCCGATGATAGATTGGGACGATTATCAACCTATTGCTAAGGGAATGGCGGCGGCACTGCCCAGTGTCGATTTATTTGCCGCTGCTCACAATTTGGAAAGTTTGCTAGCCATTGAATCCAAATTATAAGGAGCAGTAAAATTATAAAGAGTGATGAAATTATAAAGAGTGGCAAGAGTGTAATGGGAGGTATTGTCGATGCTAGACGAGCAGATTATCTTTGCTAGAGCGGCAGAATTAACAGCGGCGGGAACGCCCTTTGCCATGGCAACAGTGGTGCGTACAGAGTCTTTGTCCTCGGCCAAAGCTGGATCCAAGGCGATTATCGAAGCCGATGGGAAAATCCAGGGTTGGATCGGTGGAGGTTGTAGTCAGTCGGCGGTGATCAAAACTGCAAAAATTGTGCTGGCAGAGAATAAGCCCTGTCTGATACGTGTTAGTGCAAATAAAGCCGAAGTGATTGAACAAGGTGTTACGCCATTCGTTTCATCCTGTTACAGCGGTGGTACATTAGATATCTTTGTCGAACCGATCATAGCAAAATCTCGCTTGCTTATTCTGGGCAGTTCCCCCGTCGCCCACCATCTCTGTGATTTGGCGCAGAGAGTGGGTTTTGCTATATTCGTGGCTAGCACTAAAACCACTAGTGTTAAAACCCTTGGGGCTTCATTCCTCGGCGCAGAGCAGACCTTTAGCGGCTTTAATCAGCAAGCTCTGGGAGCGATAAACCCGAATTTTATTATCGTGGCGACCCAAGGTGATGGTGATTTCACCACATTGCAGGTGGCATTGGAAAGCGAATGCGATTATATTGCCTTCGTAGCGAGCAGGAAAAAGGCTGACAAGCACAAAATGAGACTTAGGGATAAGGGTTATTCGGTGGAGAGAGTTGATGGGATTCTGGCGCCTGCGGGAATTCCCATAGGAGCCTCTGGGCCTGCTGAAATCGCTTTATCTATACTAGCTGACCTGATTGCGGCTCGACGTGGTGTCGATGTGTCTGGCTTATCTGTTAGGCACGAAACTGCAACTATCTGTTCAAATACCACTGTCAATAATACTCTAGATACTCCGGTAAATAATGGCACCGAGCTCCAAGGCTTGACGTCCGCTGTTGAAAAGTCCTGCTGTGAACAAGAGCCCCAATGTTGTGGGCAACAGAGCGGAGATGGACCATGAATGGTGTCTCGGCAATTCTTTTGGCCGCTGGCGAGTCCAGGCGGATGGGCAAACTCAATAAGCTTACTTTGCAGATTCACGGGGAGGCGTTGGTGCGGCGCTCGGCCCGCCTGCTATTGGCTGCGGACTTAACTGAGGTGGTAGTAGTTAGTGGATATCGGGCAGACACCACAAAAGAACTGCTAGCGGATCTACCACTGCGCCTGGTTTGTAATAAGGCCTTTCGCGACGGCCAGATGATATCGGTGCACTGTGGTCTTAACGCACTTAGCCGGCCCTGTGATGCGGTGATGGTCTGTCTGTCCGATATGCCTTTGCTGCAGATACAAGACTTGCGGTTTTTGATCGATGCCTTTTACCGCACTCTTTGCCGCAGACCGCGGGGTTTGATCCTCGTGCCCAGTTGGCAGGGGCAGCGAGGAAATCCTATCCTCTTCGAGTTTCAATATGCAGCGGAAATACTCAAGAACGCGCCGAATTTAGGTTGCAAAGGTTTACTTAAGAATAAATCCGAATCCATTACCGAGCTTCCCATGCAGAATAATCATGTGCTAGTGGATATGGACAGTTTTGAAGATTATTCCCGTTTTTATCCAGAGGAGGCGATGGCTTACGCATGAGTTGTGTTTGCCTTCGCCCTCTCCATTGTTTTGAAAGAAATGTTTTGAAAAAAGTGTTTTGGAAAGGTGTTTTGGGGAAATCATTAGGGAGATACTGTGGCAAAAGAACTAATTGACGTATTAAAAGCCATGAAAATAGGGTTGTCAGTTTTTATCCAAAACTGCATAAAAAGTGTAATAAAATTAGGAGGAGACTAAAAAAACAACTACTCATAAATCATAAATCATTAAGGAATTTTAAATGAAAACTATATCGATAACCGCAATAATATCTACAGTGGTATTGACCGCTCTGCCACTAACCGCCATCAGTCATCAACAAGGGGATTTAATTGTTCGTGCAGGCGCTGCAACCGTTGACCCCAATAATGACAGCAGTTTGATTTATGCCGCAGGTGCTGGACTAGCTGGCACTGGCGTTGGTCTTAATAGCGATACTCAGGTAGGCATTACCGTCAGTTATATGCTGACCAATAACTGGGGTATTGAACTATTGGCAGCCACCCCCTTTGAGCATGACGTTGCAGCTCAGGGTCTTGGCGGATTTGGTGTCAGCACTTTGGGTACCGTCGAACACCTTCCCCCAACCCTAAGCCTGCAATATTATTTTACTGTGGCGGCTAAGAATTTCCATCCCTATGTCGGGGCAGGCATTAACTACACTTTGATTCTTGATGAAAGTCTTAGCAGTGAAGCCAAAACTGGCCTGGGTGCCACCAGCATGGATATTGATGACTCGGTGGGCTTAGCGCTACAGGCCGGTTTTGATTATGAGCTGGACAAAAACTGGATGATCAATGTGTCTGTCTGGAAAGTCAGTATTGAAACCGAAGCAAAAATTGTAACCTCCAATGCGTTTAACCCCATTACCGTCGACCTCGATATTGATCCCTGGGTCTATATGATCGGTGCAGCTTATAAATTTTAACCGTGAAGCGCAGCTTATGGCGTTGTGTTGTAGAGAAACACACATCCTGTGTGCCGGTTGATGTACCCTTTTGTATGGATATCGAAATATCGGCACAAGGTGTTTTTTAGCAAGCCCAGCGTATTTATACCCAAACATTTTTGTGGCCGATGATTCGATAATTTATAACATCAACAAATATTGATTGTTAGATGTGGTAGTGTATAAGCTTGTGAGAACGATGGAGAAACGTATGCCGCAAGCAGATATTGGCCTGATTGGCCTTGCTGTTATGGGCCAGAATCTTGCCCTTAATATAAGCGACCATAACATCAGTGTTGCGGTTTATAACCGTTCGATTGATAAGCTTGACGGCTTTCTGAATAGCAGCGGAAAAAGCACAAATATTACAGGTTGTTACTCCCTTGAAGCATTAGCTTCATCCTTAAAACTTCCTAGATGCATTATGTTGATGGTGCGTGCAGGGGAAGCCGTCGATGCGACTATCGACGCACTGTTAACGTATCTCGAGCCGGGCGATATCATTATTGATGGTGGCAATTCACATTTTCCCGACACTAACCGCCGTTATGAAGCGCTTAAGCAAAAGCAAATTCGTTATATAGGCGCTGGCATCTCCGGTGGCGAAGAAGGTGCCCGGTTTGGTCCATCCATTATGCCGGGCGGTGATGTTGAAGCGTGGCCCTACGTAAAAAACATTTTCCAATCTATTGCTGCCAAAGTAGATAATCAACCCTGTTGTGATTGGGTAGGCCCAGCCGGAGCTGGTCACTATGTAAAAATGGTACATAACGGTATTGAATATGCAGATATGCAGCTGATTGCAGAGGCTTATGACCTTCTTCACCGCGGGCTTGGACTCAATGCAGAAGAACTACATCAGGTTTTTAGTGATTGGAATAAGGGTGTTCTTGAGTCTTATCTAATAGATATTACTGCCAATATTTTCACTGTTATGGATGCAGACGGCAGCCCATTGCTTAGCAAAATTCTTGATACTGCCGGCCAAAAAGGAACTGGCAAGTGGGCAGCCATTAATGCTCTGGAAAACGGTTCACCGCTGACAGTAATCACAGCAGCCGTGTTTGCTCGTACACTCTCAGCAAGAAAACAGCAGCGAGTAATTGCCGACAATATTTATGCAAAGAATATTCGTAAAATAACAGCTGACAGGGACAGGGTGATAACAGCCATTCACGATGCCCTCTACGCGGCAAAAATTATTTCTTACGCACAAGGTTTTATGCTTATACATCAGGCGGCAACGGAATTAGAATGGCCATTAAATTATGGCAGTATCGCATTAATGTGGAGAGGTGGTTGTATTATTCGAAGCCGTTTCCTCGACAATATCAAAGAAGCTTATGATAAAAACCCGACCCTGGAAAACCTTTTGTTAGATAGCTTCTTTAAAGAACATATTATTAAGTCAATGGATGGCTGGCGCGCAACACTAAAAATGGCCATTGATGCAGGTGTGCCGACAGCAGCTATGTCATCCGCACTAGCCTTTTTTGATGGCTACTGTTCTAGCAACTTACCCGCTAACTTAATTCAAGCACAGCGTGACTACTTTGGTGCCCATACCTATGAAAGAGTCGATAAACAGCCTGGCGTACGCTTTCATACTGATTGGGTGGGTCTTCAAGGCTCTGCCATTTCAGGTGTCTACGATGTCTGAAAGGCATATACCCAAAGCGATTGAAATTTAGGTGTTTTATTAACACAGTCCGTCATTCCCGCGTAGGAGGGTGTCGCAAGAGGGTTATACATTGAGTCCCCGGTCCAGTGGCGCGTTGCCTGTTATGCTCGAACGCCCGCTTGCCAACCTGCCCGACGGCTGCGCAACTCGCTAAAAGGCGCTCAAACAGTG
>JAZFYA010000198.1:0-3610 GCA_036443315.1 Pseudomonadales bacterium | reverse complement strand
TATTACACTTACAAATTTGATTTCCTGGCAATTGAAAGAACCTGTTTTCAGAGAGGCAGGAAATATTATAAATTTCACTGAGACAAATTTTGATGTATTTATGCAAGAGTTTTTTAGTTGTTTGTCTTCTGGTTCTTCCTTTATCGTTCCGCAGGCATCAACAAAAAGGGATGCTGTGTCGCTAGCTAGATATATTGTTAAAAATAATATTCATAAAATATTTTTACCCTTTATCGCGCTCACTTATTTATTGGAGGAGTTAACTAATAATTATAATAAGATACCCTTGCGGTATATAATTACAGCAGGAGAGCAACTGTCGATAAATCAAGAGATAAAAAACTTCTTTAATAAATATTCTGATGCTCAGTTATATAATCACTACGGCCCATCTGAAGCTCATGTAGTAACCTCTTATACATTATCAAAAGATGTTAATAGGTGGGACTATTTACCTAGTATAGGTGCACCAATCTCCAACACCCAAATCTATATCCTTGACCAATACAACAAGCCGCAACCCACTGGTGTACCTGGCGAATTACATATCGCTGGTGACGGTCTCGCCAGAGGCTATCTCAATCGCCTCGAGTTAACCCAAGAGAAATTTATCCCCAATCCTTTTGATCCAGGTGCCCGCATGTATAAAAGCGGTGATCTGGCCCGGTGGTTAGCCGATGGCAATATTGAATATCTGGGTAGAATAGATACCCAAGTTAAAATTCGCGGTTTTCGTATAGAGCTTGGTGAAATCGAAGCTCAGCTTAATCAATATCCAGAGATAAAACACAGTGTCGTCGTGGTGCAAGGTAAGGAGGTTAATAAACAACTTATCGCTTTTTATCGGGCTAAAGATAGCAGAGAAGATAATATTATCAATCTACTCAATGAGGATCTAAGAGCCTATCTACAGCAAACTTTGCCAGAGTACATGCTGCCGGTAGCATTTGTCAGTCTTGAAACTATTCCCCTGACCCCCAATGGCAAAGTTAATCGCAGAGTTTTAGAACAAATGGATGTTAGCGTAGAGTCAAGCCAAGCTTATCTTGCTCCACGTAACGACACGGAAAAACTATTAGTCGAAATATGGTCACAAGTATTAGATCTGGAGCCAGAGAATATTGGGGTGAATGATAACTTCTTTGATCTGGGAGGACATTCGTTGTTAGCAGTACAATTAATGGCAAAAATTAATAAGGAATTTAAACAATCATTACGTCTAGCGACACTCTTTACAGCTTCGAATATAGCTGCCTTGGCACAATTGATCATCAGTAAAAAAGAAGTATCTTTTGATATTCTGGTGCCGATACAAACTAAGGGTAATAAACCCCCTATCTTTGCTATGCCCGGGGCAGGTGGCAATGTACTATCCCTGCAGCCACTGAGCTATGCCTTGGGAGACAAACAACCTTTTTATGGTTTAGAAGCAATCGGATTAGATGGTAAAACATCGCCATTGGATAGTGTTGAAAAAACGGCTAAAGCAAATATAACAGTCCTGAAATCGATACAAACCACTGGGCCCTATAGATTAATTGGATACTCTTATGGCGCTAAAGTTGCCTACGAAATGGCAAGTCTATTATTGGCACAAGGTGAAAGCCTGCATTCAGTGATATTGCTAGACACGTCTGCATTTTCTGTACAAGAAAACGTTCCTGATGATGTAGAAATATTATATAACGCATGTGATGCGTCGGCAAAATATTTTAATAAAGAAATGAAGTTTACTCTTGCACAATTGCAACAGGTACCGGCCTCACAACGAATTGATCACATAATTAATTTGTTGATTAACGATGGTATTGATGCTAGTAAAGAACAGTTTACTGCATTTTATAATGTGTATAAGAATAATTTTATTTGCCACATAAATTACACCCCACAGCCTCTTTCTGAAAAAGTGAATATTGCTTTATATCGTTCTCTGGAAAAGGAAGAGGTATTTAAATCATTAGACCATGATTATGGTTGGAATCAACTCTTGGTCAATAAAATTAGTATATACGATGTGCCTGGTGATCACACATCGATGGTAAGCATACAGCACATAGAAGAATTAGCCGAAAAAATTAATCATTATTATGCTGGTTTGGTTAATTGATTAAGGCTTACAAAAAGATTAATAAAAACGTTAATCATCCAGTTTTTATACGGAGAAAGAATGACTGACTCAATAGCACAACGCACTATTAAGGATTATCCCACTGGGGTATTCACCTCGGTATTTACGGGCAATGAAGCCTTTTTGACTGACCATATCATTCAGGAGAAAAAAATTCTTCCTGGCATGGCCTATTTAGAAATGGCTAGAGCTGCGGTCGCCGTCTTAATTACCCCATTAATCAACAACGGCGATAAACAGATAATAGTTTTAAGCGAAAGTGTTTTTATCCAACCTTTAGTAATCACTGAAAAATGCACAATAGTAGTCAAAGTATTTCCGGGTGCTAGCCGTGAATTTGGTGTTGAGGTAAGTACTGAGCAAGGAGTACATTTTCAAAGTAAAGCTTGCATTCTTCTTCTGAGTACAAAAGAGCAACAAGAGCAAGACAAACAAGAACAAACACCATCGGCTACTTACTTAGATATTTCCGCCCTAGAACAGCAATGCACCACTGCGGGACCTACTAAACAACAAATCTATGGGGAGTTTAAAAAACTAGGTGTTCACTATGGCCCCAGTCACCAGGGTATCGACACCATCAAACTCGGTAAAGACTGCGCTCTGGTCAGCCTGTCCTTACCCGGCTCTAGCAACAGAGGCATGAGCCTGGATCCAGGTATGCTTGATAGCATTATTCAGAGCGCGGCTGCTTTAGGCCGTAACCAGAAGGGCATCCAGGACGGCATTAGTGTCCCTTTTACTGTTAAAAGTACCCGGATTTATGGCCCTTTAACCGATAAGGTTATCACCTACTTAGTTAAAACGGATCAAGGGATCGATTACACCATTGCCGATGACAAAGGTGAGGTAAAAGTTATCATCACCGGCCTTGTTAGCCGTGAACTTGACCTCAATTCTCAAAAGGATCAATTAGTCTATTACAAGCCAGACTGGCAGGAAGAAAAAACTGTCATTAATGACAATGAAGAGAGTAAAAACATTACCATTATTCCCCAGCAAGCAAACTACTGCAATCTGGTTAAAGCAGTCTTTAAAACAGCACAAAAACTTATTCAAGATAATGCCGGTCGGCAACTCATTGAAGTGCGACTGCCAGCGGATAAAGTCCCATGGCAAGGCATCATTGCTGTACTCAAAACAATTACCCTGGAATACTCTAAAATCAGCTATAGACTGAAAATCGGCGATAAAACCTTCAGGCTCGCTTATAGCGCTACGGAGATGGTCCCCGTTCCCACAGTCACTCCCTGGCCAGACAATAAAACCATCCTTATTACCGGCGGTCTAGGGGGGCTAGGCATGCTGATTGCCCAAGACATTGCCCAAGACAGCAAGGACTGCACACTCATTCTTGTCGGTAGAAGCGGGCTTAATGTTGATAAAAAAGAGTCTTCAACAGAAAAAGAGTCTTCAACACAAAAAGAGTCTTCAACACAAAGGAAAGAGTGCATTAAACGCCTAGCAAGCATGGGTGCCAAA
>JAZFYA010000197.1:0-19524 GCA_036443315.1 Pseudomonadales bacterium | reverse complement strand
CTAACCCGCTGGCCCACTAATTCAGAATAAAACAAAAGATCCACCTAGTTTTCACTGAAGTTTCAAAGGGTTAAAAAAACTACCAACCAAAAAAAGGAGCCAGCCTCAATTTAATTTAAATTTTATTCACTCCACTGACTACAACCCTATTTCATTGAAAATCAATAGCTTACATAAGTCATTTGTTAATCAATAAGCCCTTGGCTGCTGATATCGGTATTGAACCCAAATATCTTTTCGTGGGTACTGTCTATACATGCAGCCATAACTCAACCACTAGCCATTATCCATTGGCTATTAAATATTCAGCCGATTTTAAAGCAAGTGCGTGCGCCGTGAAGGTGGAATTGACACAGGAACTGGTGGGAAACACACTGGGACCGCCAATAACCAGATTGGAAATCTGGTGCATTTGTGCATAGCCATTGGTGACCGATGTTGCTGGATCATTCCCCATAATGGCCCCACCCATAATATGCTGGCCCCCAGCAGGGCTATGCCATACCGATTTGGCGCCTGCGGCTTTGAAAATATCGATACCTTCCTGCGCTGATAGCTGCCATAACTGACGACCATCCTGGCCAACGCTATGCACTACCTTGGCCAACGGTATACCAAATTTGTCCTTTTCAGCGGCAAGTTCAACACGATTCTCCAACTGCGGTTGCTCTTCGCAAACACCAACCATACTAGCCAGTCCACGACTGCCTTCGTGCATAAATTTATCCAGCTTGGAACCGAACAGATCTGGCCTACTCATGGCAATCCCCAACAGATCGTTTGGTTTTAACGCCAGCGCTATTTCCCATTGCCAACTGCCGAACGCGTTACTATTGGCGGTTTTGGCAAATCTGTCCTGGTTAAACAGCTGACCACCCGTCGCGCCCAGATAATTTTGCATATCCTCATCAAACATACCAAAAATAGACACCGAAGGGTGCGACAGCAGGTATTTGCCAACCAGTCCATTTGCATTCCCCAGCCCACGCGGGTGCTTTGCAGTGGAAAACCGGGACAGACCACAGTTATTTCTCACCTTACTTTTAAAATGGGCTTTCTAGGCTTTTATTTTCTATTTAATCGTGGTCTGTCCCGGTTTATTTGCCCGGTGCTCCCCGACTAATTTCCATCCTCTTTAATGATGCGATTCAATGGATAATGTTTAAACCTGAAGACAAGAATTTGTACTCTCTTGTTTTTCTGACTGAGCATCCAGCCAATCCCACAACCCGGCGAATTCGGCTTCCATTAATTCTTTGTCAAACTGATCGACTAACTCCAAGATCAATACTGCGTCATCTAGCTGTATTTCTTCAAAGTCCATTAGTTTCCCCTTATTATGATTAGTTTTTATTGTCTAGATTGTTAGCCGCTTCACGATTGTCCCTGTAGCATAAGCAAACGTCTCGTCGATATATACCCAAACCATCATAACGTACCCTAGTATTTTTATTCCAGTGTTTTCTGCCTGATCTCTGGATTTGCCCACTCTACCAAATTACAACCCCTGATGCGAATGGTACTTACTTAAGGCTATAACTGAGGCGCTTTGAACCCGCTGTTCGCAATGCAAGGCCCACTATCGCCCATTATCGCCCATTATCGGTTGAAACCCCACGCCCTTTAGCGGGCCTTGCATTGCGAACAGCTACTTCAGTGCTACCGACTCGGATACTGCACAGTCTAGCCACCCTCGGCAGTCACTACCCTCATAAGGGCGTGGGGTTCCAACCGAATGAGGGTAGTGACTGCCGAGGGTGGCGGTGGGATACTACGGTAGCACCGCTAACCGCGCTACCCTTAAGTAAGTGCCATCCATCCCTGATACGATTTTATAACTTAACTTTTTTCGCGCCATTTTCGCGTCAATTTTCTCAGGCAATAAAAACCTCAAGAACACTATGGTACCCCTCGGTTTCTTGTCAACTCGCCCTCGAACATCTAAACTTTGCTGTGCCACCACGTTCAACAGCTCTAATGATGGAAACAGGGATTGACATCAAAACAAAGCAATTGCTAAGTAAAGTTTCGTAGATCACTCAATAGCATTGTATTGCCTGGATTACAGTTCCCAAAGTGAGTTGGCAGCTCGGGTAAGACTGTGTTTTTCTTCTTCTTCCATAGCGACCAGGTTTTGGAACACTTCCTTCAGCTCGTTAGTGGCAGCCGTTTCAGTCACTTCCTCAAACAGATCCACCAGGTAATTGTCCACCTTCTGACCCAAGGCAGTAATGTCATCGATGGTCATTTCCGCTGTTATCCCAAGGCGCTGTATAAACAGCTCCGGGGGCTCCTCCAGGGTATACTGCATCCAGGTCTGCAATACTGACTGCGGTGCATGTTGTTCATAGCGGGCCAGGCTAGTCTCCATACGTTGCTCATGCTCGCTCATAAAATTAAGTAGCATACGTGCCCGATCATCCTTACTATCGTCTCGCATCTGGCGGTACAGCTCGCCAGCACGATGGTGAAGTTCCCTGGCGTTGTTCAAAACATCTTGTGCAGTTTCAAAGGTTTTCATAGTAACTCTCCTGCGGTTTTATTTTATAGAGAACTGCTACATCACGTTAACGCTGCAAACGTTCTTCTGGGCTATTACAGGGTGTCATGCCTAAAGAACGTCTAACCAGCTAATTAAGGGTGCTGGGTAAACACCAAACAGCAACAACAACCCTGTCAGGCTAAAAATAATGGCGTTTTCCATCCAGCCTGAATAATGCAGCGGCCGATGCGCTTGCTGTGCGGCCGTTTCCCTTTGCATCATTACAATAATAATACGCAAGTAGTAATAAAGACCGATCGCAGAACCCACCACTACAGCCAGTAATAAGCCCCATAATTCACTCTGTGCTCCCGCGGCAAAAATATAGAACTTGCCAATAAACCCCATCGTTAGAGGGATCCCTGCCAGGGACAACAACATTAAGATAAAGCAACTGGCAACCCAGGGCTGACGCCAGAATAAACCGCGATAGAATCGCAGGTTATAGGGCTCCTCTGTTAGTAATCCCTGTTCTGAAACGGCACTCACTACTGCGAAAGCACCCAGTGTGGTGACAAAATAGGCTGCGATATAAAAGGCTACAGCCTCAACGGATAAGCGAGCGATAGTACTATCGCCATCTTCAAGTTTGGCGACTGCTAAAAAGGCGACAAATAAATAACCGATATGTGCAATGGAAGAATAGGCCAGAATACGTTTGATATTGTGTTGGGTGAGTGCCAATAGATTCCCCACCAGCATGGTGGCAATCGCCAACAAACTCAGCACCGAGATCACAGCGTCATAACGATAGGCATCGGTAACGATAAAGTAACGCATCAGTGCAGCTACCACTGCACCCTTTGACACCGTCGCAATAAAAGCCGTCACCGGTGTTGGTGCGCCCTGATACACATCCGGCGTCCACAGATGAAACGGCACCAATGATAACTTAAACGCAATGCCGATCAACAATAACACTAAAGCCAATTGCATCAGCATTCCACTCTGACCTTGAAAGTCCTGACCTTGAGAGTACTGACCCTGCACGTAAGTGTAATGAAGTTCAAAATAGTTTTGCAATTCCATATACGACATGCTGCCAGTTTGGGCATAAATAAACGCCATCCCCAATAATAAAAATGAGGAGGCGATTGATGACAAAACCAAGTACTTAAAAGCAGCTTCCAGACTATGGCGCACGGCACTGTTTGCTTTGCCCACGGTTTCTCTGCCAACACGGCTGCTACTAACGATTGCACTATTAACCATCCTGGTATTAATCATGCTGCTTTCAGCGTCGTCACTTACCCTGCTGGCAATACCACTGCGCAACGCCCGAAAACTTCCTACGGGATACGCAATCATCGCAAACAATGAAATACCCATTATCTCAAGACCAAGGAAAAACCCAATGAAGTGCTGTGCTGCGACTAATACCAACGCACCTAAACAGGCCAGCACTAACAGAATATAAAATTCCTCTACAAAGTGAGCAGCGGGTTTGCTATGACGAAAATATTGAAAAGTCTGAAGCACACAGACCGCGCTGGCAATCACAATCAGTTTGGCGAAAAAAACAAAATAATTATCGATGCTTAGCAATATAGTGACGGGCACCACGCCGCCGTTTATTGCAACAATGTCCGAACTGATACCAATATTCCAGAATGTTGAAAACAAACCAATCAAGGTGACTAATAACATCAGAAGATGGTTGCGCAGGACACAGAGCAATAGCATCTGCACAACAGCCGTTACTG
Organism: Pseudomonadales bacterium; assembly: GCA_036443315.1. Taxonomy (GTDB): domain Bacteria; phylum Pseudomonadota; class Gammaproteobacteria; order Pseudomonadales; family Dasaniaceae; genus Oceanicoccus. Next base: position 15,279 of record JAZFYA010000197.1, on the reverse strand, counting down.
TCAGGGTAATCACTGGCATTAAGGCCAGCAACTCAAAACGTGTCATTGCATCCCTTCCTTAATCACAGCCAGCCCTCAATCATTACGCGTTCCTCTGATCATTGCGTTATTAGACAGTTCCTTCACATCGGCCAGTTGTGATTGGCTGGAAAAAACCTGTGTAATCACCTTGTCAACACTGCTCTTAGAGGCATTCAACAAGGATTGCGGCTGGATCCCGAAGTACAGCAATGCCCCCGCCAGCACTAACAAGCTGCCCGCCTCCCGTCGATTAAGATCCATTAATCCAAGCTTCAGGGATAGCTGATGCTGTGCACCCCAAAACGCACGCTGTAACATGGCGAGAGAATAAATGGCGGCGGCCACTAAACCCAATGCCGCAATAATGGTGAACACAGGTTGTGCAGAAAAATTACCCAGCAGCACCAAAAATTCGGCCACAAAATTCGCCATACCTGGCAAACCTAGGGACGCAACCGCGAAGAATAGTCCAAAGGCTGCCAGCCTTGGAATGGATGAAGACAGACCGCCCATTACGGCCAAATCTCGCGAGTGCAAACGCTCCTGTATCATTCCCACAATCATAAACAGTGCCGCCGTGCTAATGCCATGGGCCACCATTTGCAATACTGCACCCTGCATGGCGATATTATTCAATCCATAAATACCCAACAACACAAACCCCATATGGCTGATACTGGTATAGGCGATAAAGCGCTTAAGATCCTGTTGTGCGAACGCTAATTTAGCACCGTATAAAATACCTATTACTGCCAGCAACATGGCGACTGGAGCAAAGTCAATCGATGCCTGTGGAAACAAGGGCAAAGTAAAACGGATTAATCCATAAGCCCCAGTCTTTAACAGCACGGCAGCCAATATCACACTACCTGCTGTAGGTGCCTGGGTATGGGCATCAGGCAGCCAGGAGTGGACAAGAATGACGGGAATTTTGACAGCAAAGGCGATAAAGAACCCCAGCATCAGCCAAAAGCCTGCACCGGAACCCAGCGGGGTCGATAGCAGCGAAAAATAATTAAAGGTTAATTCACCGGTTGCCTGAAAATGCCACAACACCAGCGTGACAATGGAAATCAGCATAAGCAAACTACTGGCCTGGGTAAAGATAAAAAATTTGATCGCTGCATAGGAGCGTTTTTCATGGCCCCAAATACCAATTAACATCACCATGGGAACCAACATGACTTCCCAAAAAACGAAAAACAAAAACAGATCCAGTGCGGTAAAAACCCCGACAATACCAGCCAGGGTGCACATCAGATTAAAGTGAAAAAAACCTACTCGATGCTGAATTTCACTCCAGGAACACAGCACGGAAAAAATACCTAATGCCAGGGTTAACACCAATAGCAGAAAACTCAAACCATCGAGACCCAATTGAAATTGAATACCAAATCGTTCTATCCATGGTAGGCTTATTTGCAGCCACCACTGGGGTTCATCCTGTGGGGACAATACAGCGTAATGAGGGTGGAGAGATTGTTTTAACATCCATAATAGATAGAGCGAAAAAATCAACGTCAACAGAGAAATCCATCGCGGCCAATTGGAACCCAACCGCGCACTCATCCAGGATAGTATGCCTCCGATGACAAGAAGGGTGATCAACGCAATTAAGGTCATAGATTTACCAACGTTATTGCTTTACCAAAGTCATAACAGCACCAACGCCATAACAAAAACGGCGCCTGCGCAAGTAGCCACGACATACCAACGCAATTGACCGTTTTGTGTTAAACCAAAACTGTTATGTAAATAATGACTAACGTCTGCGAGGATATAATAAAAACCGTCAACGATATCCCGCCGATTAATGTGCGCTAAACGCAGCAAGGGATTAATCAACAGGGCATTGTAGACATCATCAAACCCCCACCCTCTCTGCCACCAGCGTCTGAGCCCGGCCAATGCCGCGGGTACTGGTGGCCGACGCCCACCACCCCAAAAATAATACGCCACTAACACACCAGCAATGGGCGGAAAGCTCAAGGCCATACCCAGCGCACCATGTTCCTGGCCGGCTTCACTGCCTGGCAACTCACCAAACACGGCTAATAGATTAGGCTCCATCATTCCACCTGCCAGCGCCAGCAAGCTTAACAGGATCAAAGGTAGTCGCCAGGCGATAGTGTTTTTTTCCTCAGCCTCGCGGTTCTCACTGCCACCAAAAACAACGAATACTAAACGGAAGCTATAGACACCGGTCAGGAAAGCACCGGCTAGCGCCAGTATCCACAATAGGCTGACACCCTGCTGTTGATAGGCCTGCAGCAAAATTGCATCTTTACTAAAATATCCCGAGGTCATGGGCAACGCGGCAAGACAGCTACAACCGATCACAAAGCTCCAAAAAGCTATTGGCATTTTTTTGCGCAAGCCGCCCATTTTAAAAATATCTTGCTGGTGGTGGAGACTAATAATAATCAGCCCGGCGGCCAAAAATAACAGCGCTTTAAAAAACGCGTGCGTCATTAAATGAAAGATACCCGCACTCCATGCCCCTACTCCCAGCGCATAAAACATATAGCCAATTTGGCTCATGGTGGAATAGGCCAAAATACGTTTAATATCCGTTTGCACCAAGGCACTACATCCAGCCAGAAATAACGTTAATGCACCCACGGTTGCCACCGCTGACATGGCCAGTGGGGAGAGCTCAAACAGTGGATGGGTTCGCGCTATCAGGTATACCCCTGCAGTTACCATCGTTGCCGCATGAATCAATGCACTCACCGGTGTTGGACCTGCCATCGCATCAGGCAGCCAAGTTTGCAGTGGCAACTGGGCAGACTTACCCACAGCGCCGCCTAATAATAACAACGCGGCAATCGTTGCCAGATCTTCACCACTATTGCTGCCACTGTTAGAGCCCCATGCTTGCTCTGCATTGACCAGGGTTTGTTGTATATCTAATGTGCCTAAGTGGATAAATAAAAAAAACAACCCGATAGCCATTGCGGTGTCACCCACTCGGGTAACGACAAAGGCCTTTCGCGCTGCATAGCCATTGTCAGGATCTTGATACCAAAAACCAATTAACAAAAAACTACACAGACCCACGCCCTCCCAGCCCAGATATAGCAGCAATAAATTATCCGCCATGACCAGCACTAACATAGCAGCGATAAATAAATTTAAATAAGCAAAGTAGCGACGAAAACTAGTATCCCCCGTCATATAAGCGGCCGATAACCAGTGAATTAAAAAGCCGACACCGGTAATAATGGACATCATTACCAGGGTTAGCTCATCAATATAAAAACCAAATGTCACACTAAAACTGCTAACGGATAACCACTGCCCCAGCGACATTGAATAGTTAACTAGCCCGGCTGAAGAAAACTGGCTGGAGGCTAATAAAGTGAGTAGAAAAGCGAGCGCCATTACTCCCACGGCTAGGAGTGAGACCTGTCGCTCTGACCAGGCACGAATAGGAAAAAGTGCTAACATTATAAGCAGTGCTGCACTCAACAGCGGCAGGAAGGGTACGATCCATAGACTATCTAACCATAGACTGTCTAGCCAACTCATTGCAGCGCGCTCGCTGGCCAGACCATCATCCTCGCATCTCGCTTAACTGATCAACATCCACTGTGTGATGCTGTCGGTACAAGTGCAACACCAGAGCCAGGGCAACAGCGACCTCAGCCGAAGCCAGGGTTAAAATTAACAAAAACATTAGCTGACCCTCTGTCTGCCCCCAATGGGCACTGGCTGCAACAAACGCTACCGCAACACCATTCAACATTAACTCCAATGACATTAGAATGAATATTATATTCCTGCGAATCATGACACCAAACAGACCAATGCAAAACAACAAGCCTGCCAATAACAAACTGTGCTCAATGGGCACTACCACCAATACGTCCGTTGCAGTCATGGTGATAACTCCTCATTCTCCTCATCATTAGGCTTTAAACTACGGGCAATATGATAAGCACCGACTAAACCTGACATTAATAATAATGAAGCCAACTCAACGGCTAATAGATAAGGCCCATATAGGGCAATCCCCACCTCTTTAGCAGAAACAACAACCCCATTAGCCACCGCCATACTATCGCCACTTATCATTGCCAGCAGTTCCACTAACAATATCCCTGATAATAGGGCAGGACCCCACCAGCTTCGGGGTAATAACCACTGCTGTTCCTGTTCTGTAGCAGCGTCCCCCTGGTTTAACATCATAATGACAAACACCATCAGCACCGTAATGGCACCGGCATATACAATGACTTCCAACGCGGCGGCAAAAGGCGCTCCCAGCAAATAAAAAAGTACCGCAATGGCCATCATGGTAACCACCAAATACAACAGGGAGTGAACCGCATTGGCCCGACCCACCACCATCACTGCTGAGACTGTTGCAATCGCTGCTGTCAGATAGAACATAGTCAACATATTCAACATGGGATCTCCTTATTTTTTCATTTTATCGTTAGGTACGTTGTGATTAGGCCTTGTCACCGTTACGGCAAAAGGCTTTTAACCTCTATCGGTATTGCTTCATTATCGGCTTGTCCTTTATCTTTCCCCGCAATGGCTTTACCCGCCACTCGGTAAAAATTATAATCGGGATATTTACCGGTACCGCTAATTAATAAGTCTTCCATTTCATAAACCAAACTTTGGCGATCGTATTCACACATTTCAAAATCAGGGGTTAATTGAATAGCATGGGTTGGACAGGCCTCTTCGCACAAGCCACACATAATGCAGCGTGAAAAATTAATCCGAAAGAATTCCGGGCGCCATCGACCATCCTCGTCTTCAGTTTTTTGCAGTGCTATACAATCTGGCGGACAGGCGACAGCACATAAATTACACGCCACACAGCGTTCTTCGCCATCCGGGTCACGGGTCAACACAATCCGCCCGCGATAACGTGGTGCCAGATACGGTTTTTGCTCTGGATACTGAACGGTTTCAGGCTTGGTAAAACTGTGCCTGAATACTGTCCAGAGTGTGCGCAACTCACTTAGCATGTTTCATCTCTTGTTTACAGTCTTCACGTTACGGCTATTGAGTGCTCTACGATAATAACCATGCGCCAGTGGCCAATAAATTCAGCAGCGATAGGGGCAGCATCACCTTCCAACCAAAGGCCATTAATTGATCGTAGCGAGGCCTGGGCAACGCGGCCCGCAGCAACACAAAAAATACCACAAAGACTAAAGTTTTTAACAGGAACCAAATTAATGGCGGCAACCAACTGGCAATTAACCAGGGTCCATACCAACCCCCAAAAAACAACGTAACGATTAACGCTGAAATTAATATCACCCCAAGATATTCACCGAGAAAAAACATACCAAATTTCATTCCGGAATATTCAGTGTGAAACCCCGCCGCCAGTTCATGTTCTGCCTCAGGTAAATCAAAGGGTAAACGGTGACTCTCGGCAATGCCGGCAATCAAAAAAATAACGAAACCAACACACTGTGGAACAATAAACCAGCCATGTTGTTGAGCCTGTACTATCTCACGGAGATTAAAAGAGCCCGCCATCATTACCACACCCATTAATGACAGTCCCATAAATACTTCATAGCTCACCATTTGTGCCGCCGCACGTAGTCCTCCTAACAACGCATATTTGTTATTGGAGGCGTAACCAGCCAACAAAACACTGTAAACTGCCAGGGATGACATAGCGAAGAAAAACAGCAGCCCAATATTGAGATCAACAACGCCCACCCCTGGCGCCATAGGAACAACAATAAAAGCCATCAACATGCAAATCATAATAATGGTGGGAGCCAATACAAAAACGGGACGATCGGCAAAGGGCGGGGTAAACTCATCCTTGCCTAACAATTTAATCATGTCAGCCACTACTTGTAGCAATCCGAAGGGTCCCACTCTATTGGGACCATAGCGGTCCTGCCACAAACCCAATAAGCGTCGCTCCGCCCAAGTCAGCAGAGCCGCCAGCAATACAACAGACAACAAAACACCAAAGACATTGGCCAACATTAACCACCACTCAGCGGACATAATCAGACTCCCCACTGCTGGCAATAATGTGTATCGGTTTGGGCAAAGAGCTGGCGTCCTTGACCAGCTCGACAGCGACTGGCCAATGACTACTCAGTAAACCTTGATCGTGTTGGCCGACCAGTAAAAGCGCGCCAGCCACACCAGAGGGAATAACATCATCAATTCTTACATATAGCTGCTGCTGCGCTTTCATTGAGAACTGCGCTTTCACCGAGCAGAGCAACGTATCCCACTCCACAACGTGCAACGCTTCTGCATCAGCTTTGTTTAAAAACACACAGGGTTTTAGTGTGAGTTCTGCTATAGCGTCTGCTCTGGCACTTAATTCGTCAGAACCAAATACGCTCTGCAGCGGAAATAGTAACCACTTATCAGATGACTTCTCATAAACGTTAGCCCTGTGATGCAGTCGCTGCTGAAAATACACTGCTGGCGCCGACCGAGAAAATTCAAACAAACGCAGGCCTGACTCACCACCTCGCAATCTCCCTGCAACATCTTGCTGAAATTTATGAATAGCCTGATTGGAGTTCCACCCAGGAGACCAAGCAGAGTTTTCCAGCGGGCCATGGGAAGGCCGACCTTCCATTGAATAGTTAAAGGGTGACTCGGTATCCTGTGTGGGCTTTGTTTCTGCCACGGCTATATTGGCATGCATCGCAGTGCGGCCACTATAGCGGTGACTCTGGCGAGCTAAGGGAGTATTTCCCTCAGGTATCAGGCTAGTAATTGCCCCGAGACAATCAATCTCTTGGCTTATTGAGCGAGTAATATCATCACAATGCTGCCAGCTGGTCATTTTTTCATTAGACACGTCACTACCACGGCGCCGGCTTTCATTGACCGCATTGACTGCATTGACCGCATCAACCAACCAACGCCAGGCATGACGCGCATTGCAATACAGACCAGATTCTGTGCTAAGTACACTGTAAGAGCGCTGGGCTCGCCCCTCTGCACTGACCAACGTACCCTGTGATTCAAAGGCGGTAGACACCGGCAAACACCAATCGGCTTGCTGTGTGGTAGGATGGCGAAGATGGTCAAGCACAATCAACTCGTCTACTGCTTCTAATAGTTGTGCAACGCTATCATGTTCCATACGCCGATATAAATCGTTTTCCAGCACGATCATCACAGTGCGCCGACCTTGTTTTTTAACCGCGGTCAACTGCTCCCACAGTGTTAATAAAGTGTGGTCTTTTCGATCCAGCTTTTGATCCAATGTTCGATCTTGGGTTAGCAGTGCCAAACCCAGGCTATTCACCTCAGGTAAGGCATAGTAATAGCGCGCTTTGGGTTTAGCGCTTTTTATTGCACTAAATATATTAATGCTGCTTTCCAATAGAGCGGGTTGCTGATATCCGCAACCGGCAACAATAATCGGCTGACTAGCCTCTTCCAATGTCGCAATAACGGCATCAGCCCAGGTTTTCTCATCAAGGCTTAACTCGACATCGCTGGTTTTTCCCGACAATGTTGCGGCGATGTAAAAACCCAGTTGGGCAATGTGTTGTGGATCACTATGAATGGTTGCAGCGGCGACATCATCCAAACGGGTAGAGGTCAAACTGGCAATCAACAGCGGTGTGTTAGCATCCGCTGAATTTTCATACGGTGAGTAATGGCGAACTGCAGCATCTTGCCATGCGTCGATACCCACGTCGGCGGCACTTTTCAGGCGTTTATTGCCAACAGCCTGCCGTAATGCCAGCGACATTCGCGGCGCCGTTTCTGCAATATCTTCACCCAAAATAATAATTGCATCGGCTTTTTCGGCATCGCTAATACTGGCTATATCCAGTTGCCGTTCAACCATTAGCTGCGCCAATTGACGATGACTGACATAATCCGCAGAAGAAACACCATGATAAAAATTGTCAACACCAACAAATTCACGCAAGGCAAAGTTATTTTCCAGTGACGACCGCGGGGAACCGACCCCCACACAAAAGGCTTTTCCTGTAGCAAGTTCAGAGGCTACTGACACCAATCTTTCCAGCCCCTTCTCAAGCGTTTTTAGTTCATCGCCAGCACGATTTTCAACGGTCATTAAACGCTCTGCATGATGATTATAAGCATAACCAAATCGACCCCGATCGCAGAGAAAATAACCATTAATCTCACTGTGATAACGGTTAACGACACGGCGAATACTGTCATATCGCGAACCAGGGGTAGTGTTACAACCCACCGCACAGTGGTGACAAATACCGGGAGCCGTTTGTAAATCCCACTTGCGGCTATAGTGGGCACTAAAGGTTTTATCAGTGAACACACCCGTGGGACACACTTCTACCAAATTGCCTGCAAATTCATTTTCTAACACCCCACTTTTTTCACGACCAAAGTAGACATGATTGTGACTGGCCTGGGCCGACAAATCCTTGCCACCGGCATAATCCTTGTAAAATCGCACACAGCGATAACAGCTGATACAACGGTTCATTTCATGATTAATCAAAGGCCCCAAATATTGATTGCGGTGAGTGCGTTTTTTGCCACGATAGCGGCGTAAGGTATGGCCACTCATTTCGGTCATATCTTGTAAGTGGCACTCCCCTCCTTCTTCACAGACCGGGCAATCATGGGGATGATTAGTCATTAAACTTTCTATCACTGTGGCACGAAAATCGACGGCCTGGGTATCGGCAACGGAAAAAATATTTCCATCCTGAACCGGTGTCATACACGCTGTCACCAACCATCCACAGCTATCATTTTCATCGGCAAACTGTTTAGCCGCACACTGACGACAGGCACCCACAGAACCCATCGCTGGATGCCAGCAAAAATACGGTAAATCAATTTCGACAGACAAACAGACCTCTAGCAGGTTTTTTCCTGCGTCCACCGTATACTGTTGTCCATCTATGGTGATGGTTGCCACAACTGTTTAACTCCTTCGTTAGTAAGAGACGTCTGAGACAAATGGCACTTACTTAAGGGCAGCGCTGTTAACGGCTTGCGACGGTAGTATTCCGCCGCCACCCTCGGTAGTCTAACCCCTCACTCGGTTGGAACCCCACGCCCTTATGAGGGGTTAGACTACCGAGGGTGGCTAGACTGTGCAGCATCCAAGTACCACCGGAGTAGCTATCCGCAATGCTTGGCCCACTTAAGGGCGTGGGGTTCCAACCAAAAGTGGGCCAAGCATTGCGGACAGCGGGTTCATCACTCCAGACTCCAACCTTAAAACTCTCTTAATTGTTCAACCTTAAGTAAGCTCATTCACTCTACGTCCTCGCTCCTAACAATAAGGACAAGCCTTATCACTAATATGTTGTTCAAAATCACTGCGAAAATATTTAAGCGCACTTTGTAAAGGTTCCATCGCTCCCGGCGCCAGCGCACAAAAGGTGTTACCTGGCCCCATAAAACGTGTGTGTTCAATTAACGTATCCAAATCTTCGACCAAGCCACTACCCTGCTCAATAGATTCCAATATCTGTCGAGTCCATGGCAAACCATCGCGACAAGGTGTGCACCAGCCACAGGATTCCTGGGCAAAGAACTGTTCTAAATTAAGCACCATCCCCACCGGGCAGGTTTTATCGTCCAGTACTATCATGGTCCCGGTACCCATGCGACTACCCGCCTTGGCAATCGCCTCGTATTCCATTGGCAAGTCGAGATGATCGGGCGTTAGGAAATCAGTGGATCCACCACCGGGCAGAAAGCCTTTTAATTGATAGCCGTCTTGCATACCGCCGGCATGTTGTTCGAGTATTTCTCGGATAGGGGTCCCCATGGGCAGCTCCCAACACCCAGGGTTTTTTACCCGGCCACTCACACCGAACAACTTGGTACCCATATCTTTACTCACGTAGCCTTGACTAGCACTCAAACCGGCATACCAATCCACGCCATTTTTCATAATGTGTGGCAGGTTACATAGCGTTTCGACATTATTCACCACTGTCGGTTTTCCCCAAGCGCCACAGACCTGAGGAAAGGGTGGTCTGGCCCGGGGCGTAGCGCGCTTACCTTCCAGCGCATTCAGTAACGCGGTCTCTTCGCCGCAGATATAACGCCCTGCACTGGTATGTAGATAAAGGTCCAGCGAAAAATTTGCACCGAGTATATTTTTTCCCAATAGTTTTTTTTCATAACACTCGTTAATTGCCCGCTGTAGAATTTTCTCGGCCTTGACATATTCACCCCGTAAAAAAAGATACGCTACGTTAGCCTCGATGGCATAGGCGGCAATCATCATTCCCTCAAGCAACTGGTGGGGATCACCCTCCATCAACAATCGATCTTTAAAGGTGCCGGGCTCCATTTCGTCGGCATTGGCTACCAGGTATTTCTGTTTGGGTGCATTAATGCCACGGGGAACAAAACTCCACTTCAACCCGGCATTAAAACCAGCACCACCCCGTCCTTTTAGATCAGATGCTATTACTTGATCAATAACATCCCCGGAGCTCATCGCTAATACTTTACGTAAACCCTGGTAGCCGCCGTTGTTTTGATAGCTATCAATATCTAACACGGCACCACTCGTTAAAATATTGTGTGTCAGCGGTTTGGTTAGGGATAAGTCCGTCATCTATGGGTAACCGTTCAATGAGGTGGCTGTGCGTTTAGAATCTTTTCCAACTGCAGCGGATCAACATTGCCGAAGTGTTGGTCATTAATCATCAGCGCCGGGGCATGATCACAATCCCCAAGGCAGGGAATGGGCAACAGCGTATATTTGTCATCTTTAGTGGTTTCACCAAAGTCAATATTTAATTGCTGTTGAATAGTGTTTTTTAATTGATCGCAGCCCATCATCCAACAGGACACACTATTGCAGAGGAGAATAACCTTTTCCCCCACTGGCTGACGAAATATCAAATTGTAAAATGTTGCCACGCCGTCCACTTCCGCCGGGGACATATTTAAATACGCTGCTATCGCATCCACCGCGTTATCGGATACCCATCTACGGTGTTGCTGAACTATCTTCAACGCTTCAATACACACCGCTTGACGCTCTGGGTAGCAACTGATTTCATGATCAATAGCCTCGCGTTCGGACTGGCTTAATTCAGCCTTTTGCCATTGTTGCGATGCGGTGGAGGCAATTATATTCGGCATGTAATGTTTCCTGTGTAATATTTCATCGAATTATTTTTTATCCTATGATTTTTCATCTAAAATCTTTCATCCACAACCTTCCTCCTAAAACCAACCATCCACACCTTTCCATCTATAAACCTACCATCTATAAGAAGACCCTAGCGATCCACATCCGCCATCACAAAATCGATACTGGCGAGTATTGCAATCAAGTCCGACACATACAGATCGCGACTCATCATCGGTATCATTTGCAAATGTGGAAACGACGGTGTTCTAATTCGAGTGCGATAGGACATAGTGCTGCCATCGCTGATCAGATAGTAACTGTTGTGGCCTTTGGTTGCTTCAATGGTCGCGCAGGCTTCACCGGCTGGAATAACTGGCCCCCAGCTACTATTAACAAAATGTTGAATCAAAGTTTCGATATCTTGCAGTGACTTTTCTTTCGGCGGTGGTGTGGTTAATGGATGTTCGGCTTTATAGGGCCCCTCAGGCATATTGTTAACACACTGCTCTATAATCCGCAGGCTTTGACGAATTTCTTCAACCCGCACCGCGCAACGATCATAACAATCGCCATTGATTGCCGTTGGCACCTCAAATTCAAATTGCTCGTATCCCGAGTAGGGACGCGTCTTTCTAAGATCCCAATCAAAACCCGTAGCTCGCAAACCTGGACCGGTTGCACCCCATTCAAAGGCATCCGCGGTGTTATACCTACCCACACCTTTGGTACGACGTTGCAACATACCGTTTTGCATCACCATAACATCGTATTCATCCATCCGTTTGGGCATAGTTGCAAGAAAATCACCAAACAGTCGGTCCCAACCTATCGGTAAATCCTGTGCCACACCACCAATGCGAAACCAACTGGGGTGCATACGACCCCCGGTAACCGCTTCCACGATGCCAAACAATCGTTCACGATCGGAAAACATATAAAATACCGGCGACATCTGCCCCACATCCTGGGCAAAGGTACCGTAAAAAACCAAATGACTGGCAATACGAAACAGCTCCGACATCATCACACGAATCATTTGCGCACGCGGTGGCACTTTAATCCCTGCCAGCGTTTCTACGGCCATTACATAAGGGAGGTTGTTCATAACCCCGCCGAGATAGTCAATTCGATCCGTGTAGGGAAGATAACTATGCCAGGCTTGGCGCTCACCCATTTTTTCCGCACCGCGGTGGTGATAGCCGATATCGGGTACCGCATCGATGATCCTCTCACCATCGAGCTGTAAGGCGACACGAAACACGCCGTGCACACTGGGATGGTTGGGGCCAAGATTCAAGAACATAAAATCGTTGTCCTCAGTACCTGAATCCATCCCCCAATCCTCTGGACGGAAGCGCAGGGCTTCTTGCTCCCTATCCTGTTGTTGTTGAGTTAGGGTAAAAGGATCAACCTCAGTTGCCCGTGCATAATGTTCTTTTCTTAGCGCATGCCCTTCCCAGGTTGGGGGCAATAAAATACGACTGAGGTGGGGATGGGCATCAAAATGAACGCCAAACATGTCCCACACTTCCCGTTCGTACCAATTGGCTGCTGGCCAGATATCGCAAATAGTACTGATCGTGCTATTGGGTTCAAACAAGGCCACTTTTAAACGGATATCGGTATTAGAGGAAAATGACATCAAGTGGTAGACGATGGTGAAGTCACTACTTGGCTGGCCGTGGCGATGTTCCCGTTCCCGCTCATCGATAGCGGTTAGGTCATGCAGCATTTCAAAACGAATAGGTGATTGCGTTTTTAGAAACAACAGCACTGCCCGAAACGAACTTTGTTGCAACCAAAAAGTTGGGATATTATCGCGAGCCTGCTCGGGAATAATTTTGCTGGCGCCAAATTCTAGATACAATGCTGCTTGCATCGACGCCTGGCAGGCTCCATTTTGCAAACCATTACTGTAAAACTGATCAGCTCTGGGAGGCATCGATAAACTATTATTGTCACTTTGTTCCGTCATTCGTACTTCTCATTTCTCAGACAGTGTCAGGCGACCTCAACGTCGTTGTTTGACTGCGCTGCTCACGCAACAAATCCCGGTAACTGGGTTTTGCTGCTGTACTGATTGTGGTTGCGTCGACCGGTACTTTACTCACGCCTCCATTGTTATCGATGGCCCAACTCAACGGTCGCCGTTCCTGTGCCACGGACTCTTGCAATAACATTAGCCCTTGCAGCAAGGCCTCTGGTCGAGGCGGACACCCCGGCACGTAAACATCAACGGGTAAAAATTTATCAACACCTTGCACCACACTGTAAATATCGTACATACCTCCAGAGTTAGCGCAGGATCCCATAGAAATAACCCACCGCGGCTCCAGTAGTTGCTCGTATAATCGTTGCACCACCGGCGCCATTTTCATAAACACGGTACCGGAAATAACAATCAAGTCCGCTTGCCTGGGTGTTGCTCGAATAACTTCTGAACCGAATCGCGCAATATCGTGACGGGAAGTAAACGCAGTGGCCATTTCTACATAACAACAGGATAGCCCAAAATTAAAGGGCCAAATCGATTGGCTACGACCCCAGGCCATTAGCTCTTCGAGCTTGCCAAGAAAAACATTGCGCTGCACAAAATCTTCCAAGCCCTGATCAGGAACTGATTCTCGATCACTGGTGATAAGGTCTGGCTTTGTTAATGTCCAATCCATAATCATCTCTGCATTCGTTGAAATTTCCACGCCTATGCCAACAACAGGTACTCTTAAGTCGTCATGGTGAGTCAAGATCACCCTAGGCAGAAATCGTGTGCTTACTAATACAGCCTATTAGCGTCTAAACGGATGCTGCCTAGGCCCCCATTGCAAAGCACCCACCCGCCATAGATAGAGCAATGCCACAGCAAGAATCACTATAAAAATGGTAGCCTCAATAAATCCCGCCCAACCACTTTCGTGGAACGCAATGGCCCAGGCGAATAAAAAAACGGCTTCGAGATCAAAAATAACGAATAGAATGGCGACCAGATAATAGTCCACTGACAAGCGCAGACGAGCCGAACCAACGGACACAATACCACATTCAAACGGTTCAAGTGTTGCTTTAGTGTGACGACGCTGCCCCAAAAAGTACGACAATAGCAGCATAATGCTAACCAGCCCCAGTACGGCCAGCGTATAGATAATAAATGCGTTATATCCTGCTACCACCCCTGCGGTTTGTTCCATCACAAACTCTCGCTGGCCAATTAGTTACCTTGCGCCCACCGTAAACAGACACCCAACTATAACCACGCTACGTTCTGTGGCAATACAACAGTTCCGCTATTTTATGGTTATGTTCTACCCTAAACCCCACCCTAAATTCTTCCCGAGCAGGGAATATTTGAAACAATAAAAAGACATAAACGTAGTATTAGAGTAATACATATTGACATAAAACGGCGAAGGGAAATTCAGTAGAATTTATACTTAAATATCATAAAAAAATGTTTTTTAAGAAAACTATATACTAAAGGATAGCTAACAGATTAAAGTCAATCGGTTTTTAGTACTTATAATTTTGTAAAAAAGATTTTTTATTATTTTTTTGTATAAGAAAACAGCACTCATTATATCCAGTGGTAACGTCGTACTCCCGCTCAGTTCCCTGCCAAATCTTACCGTTACGACCCATGCTTACCGCAGCTTTGGCTCACGCAACAATGACCAAACTAGTGAAGTCTGGCGATTTCACCGGTCACTGAATGAAGCGTTTGAAATACGTATTTTTTATTGGCTAGGGTGAGAGAAATACTGATTTTGGTGGGTCAAGACCCTCCTTGCGAGATGGAGCACTGTAGGATGGAACAGGTTCCAGCAAGCCCAGCTTACTGTGCCTTGCTACCTCCCATACAGTCAGGGGAAGCTGGCGCATGAGCATTGCGCTGCTGCCACTCTTGTTCCGTATAGGTATGCAGAGCCAAAGCATGCAGCGGCCCCGCCAGTTCGTCGACAAGAACCTTGTAGATACTCTGGTGCCTGGCAACACTGCGCTTACCCTCAAACGCAGAGGAGACAACCACCACTTTGAAATGGGTTTCAGAGTTTGGTGGCACACTATGCATATGGCTTTCATTAATCACTTCACAGTGAACAGGCTTCAGCTGAGAGGATAATTTGCTTTCAATTGTAGATTGCACACTCATGGGGACACACTACCACTTTAATAGGAAATACAGA
>JAZFYA010000196.1:0-35707 GCA_036443315.1 Pseudomonadales bacterium | reverse complement strand
ATTGCGAACAGCGGGTTCAAAACTCCGGGTTTATGGCTCCTCAGTTATTCAGCCTTAAGGTAAGCACCATTCGCTTTTGGCCCCTTTCAGTTCCTCTACCCAATAAACCGTCGCTCCGCAAACTGCGGCGGGCATAATAATAAAATTCACAATCGGTATCATCGTGCCAAACATAACAGCGCTGCCAAAGCCAAGGCTGGTTATACGGTTGTTGTTTATAGCCTTTTTTACCTCAGCGAGTGAGTGTTTGTGGTTATCCATTGGGAAGTCACAATACTGCAGTGACATCATCCACGCGCCGAGTAGAAACCACAACAGCGTCGCTACTGGTGGAAAAACAACGCTAAAGATCAAGCTGAGAACAGTCACTAATAGGGCACGCGGCAGGTAATAAAACAGTTTGCCGATTTCTTTGCCAATAGCGCGGGGTGCATCTTTTAGTGCTTGCCATAATGTTTCTTTTGCTTTGATTTCTTTGCCGGTCAGCAGCTCTTCAACTTTTTCTGCTAACAGTCCATTAAAGGGTGAGGCGATCAGGTTGGCGATAATGCTAAAGCTGACCATCACCACTACCAATAGCAATCCGACTATCAGCGGCCAGAGAATCCAGCGGATAAAATCCAGCCATTCCCAGTCAGGTAGCCAGCCCATTAGTTGATCGATCCACTCACTAAATTGAACAAGGCTAAGGGTGATTAACGCAGCAAAAATTACTGTATTAATCAATAGTGGTACTAAGACAAACCAGCGCAATCCCGGTTGGGTAATTAAGTTGAAGCCTTTAACCAAATAATGAATACCCGTAACGGGATTACCGTGCATACTATTTCCTTCACGTAACGTCAGAGGCGCCTATCCCTATAGGCGAGTTTACAGCGCAGCGTTGACAGATACAGGATTTCTCCTGTTTTAGTTGCTGCGTTTGTGCGATTAGTTCTGGTTTAATCGTTGTATGACGGCACCAGCAGTCCACAGCATTTTTATCGATGGCTATTGTGCAAAGATTGGCTTCGCCGCAGAGCGGGCAATGTTTGGGGTTGTTGGTGGTGTCTGCGCTGGCTGTATTTGTCACGACGAGCGGGTCTTGCTATTGCAGCTTTGTCGATGATTTAAATAAAATGCTACGGCTTCCTTGATCGACTCTTCTATAGGTCTTGGTTGCCAGCCCAGTTCATTTTTGGCCTTGTCGGTATTGATATCATTGATCATGCTTGAACATTTAATTGAAGCTAGGTTCATGGGGTTCTCTTTGCCTTGAAAGCGTGTCACTATTTCAGCAATACCGGCCACTACATACACCATAAATTTTGGCAGACAACGTTTTGGTGGGGCAACACCGGCTGCTGTTGCGGCCAGGGAAAATAGCTCCTGAAAACTTAGCCAACGCTCGGCGATCACATAGCGTTCACCGATGTGACCATTTTTTTCAGCCAAAATCATCGCCCGGGCGGCATCGATAATGCCCACTGATGGCCCACCCCCGTTCCAGTAAAATGGCATGTTGCCTTTGGCTGCATCGAGCACCATTTGCCGGTGGGGCGTGGGTGCAAAATCTCCGCTGCCGTAGGTGTTGCCGATGCAGCAGGCAACACCTGGAAAATCGTGGTCTTTACTATATTCCAGGAAGCGTTTCTCGGCGGTAACCAGGCAGCGAATATAGTCGGGTGCCTGCTCCCACCAGTTAAAAACATCAGTTTCGTCAGAAACGCCGCCGGAGTTTAGGCCTACGGTGACAAAACTACTGCTAAAGACAAAGTGTTTGACCTCAACTTCGAGAGCTGCATCCATCGCATTGTATAGGCCGTCTACGTTAACCCGGTAAAGTGGCGAGGTATCCCGTAGCCAAGCGCGGGTATCAACCGCGCAGTAAAAAATGCTGTCGCAGCCGTTCATGGCTTGTTTGAGTGATTCAATATCATTGACATCACCGTAGCAGCGTTCGATATCCAAGTGGTCGGTAGCCTGTGTATCGGAAGTCTTGCGTAGTAAAATCCGCACATCCCGTCCATCGTCCACTAGTTGTGTAGTGACATGACTGCCTAGAAAGCCGCTAGCGCCGAGTACCAGAGTTTTAGCCATGAAGTGTTCTGCTGCTGTTTATTCGGAGTGCTTTGATTCGCTATGAAATATTTGCTTGCCTTATTTATAGCTAACTATTGCCATATTTGCAGAGTATTAATCGTGATGAGGTTTGGTGTAAATTTCAATCGCTTTGGGTATGGCTTCTTCAAAAGTTGTTTTCAGTTCATTGAGCAATTAGCTTGATCGAATACTGGCCTGACACCAGGAGCCATGGAAGCCTGCAATGTCCAGAATTTCAGGAGAATGGCCGATTCTCAAAGATCTTCCGGCTTGGTTCGAGTCAAAGTCCATACACTCCCTATTCGAGGGAGGTAGTTATCTCCACCTTCAGGTATAATTCTTACCCTTTACACAGTTAGTCAATGAGTTGAGAGTCGATGGACGTAAAACAGTATATGGCTGAAGTAGGGCGCAAGGCGCGTCAGGCTTCCCGGCTAATGGCGGCGGCGGAGAGCGGAGCGAAGAATAAGGCGTTGTTGGCAACTGCTGAGGCGATTGCAGCTGCCCGTGCTGAGTTGATGGCAGCCAACCAAAAAGATATGCAAAACGGTGCTGCCAACGGTTTGGAAGAGGCACTGCTTGATCGTCTGGCATTAACCGATGCCCGTATCGATAGCATGATCGAGGGGTTGCATCAAGTAGTAGCCCTGGCAGATCCTGTTGGCGCGATTAGTGATCTTAAGTATCGTCCTTCCGGTATTCAGGTAGGCTCCATGCGGGTGCCTTTAGGGGTGATTGGTATTATTTATGAGTCCCGCCCCAATGTGACCGTAGAGGCGGCCAGTCTGTGCTTAAAGTCCGGCAACGCTACTATATTGCGAGGTGGTTCTGAAGCGATTAACTCCAATCAGGCAATTGCCACCTGTATTCACAAAGGTTTGGAAGCATCGGGTTTGCCTAAAGAGGCGGTGCAGGTGATAGACATCACCGACCGAGCGGCGGTGGGTGAGTTAATTACCATGCCTGACTATGTTGATGTAGTAGTGCCTCGTGGGGGTAAGGGCTTGATCGAACGAATTTCCAAAGACGCAACGGTGACGGTAATTAAGCATTTGGACGGTATCTGTCATGTCTATATCGACGATCAGGCTGACCTGAATAAGGCCTACGATATTGCTATTAATTCCAAAACCCAGCGTTATGGTACCTGCAATACGATGGAAACCTTGTTAGTGGCGGAAGCAGTAGCAGCGCAGATTTTACCTCGTTTGGCGAAGGGTTATGCTGAGGCTGGTGTTGAATTGCGTGGTTGTGAGAAGACTATGGCTGTGTTGAGGGAAGGGTTAATTGATATCCATGCTGCCACGGAAGAAGACTGGAATACCGAATACCTGGCGCCGATTTTATCGATCAAGGTGGTAGGTGGTCTGGAGCAGGCGATTGAGCATATCAACCACTACAGTTCCCAGCATACCGATAGTATCGTTACTGAAAACTACACGCGTAGCCGGCGCTTTTTGCGGGAGGTGGATTCCAGCTCGGTGATGATCAATGCTTCCACCCGTTTTGCCGATGGTTTTGAATACGGTTTGGGTGCGGAGATCGGCATTTCCACCGACAAGATTCACGCCCGCGGCCCCGTTGGTCTGGAGGGTCTGACCTCGCAAAAGTATGTCGTGTTGGGTGATGGTCAAATTCGTCAATGAAGCTTTTCTCAATGAAACTTTCGTCAATCAACAAGACCAGTAAGCACTGATGGCGACAGCCTTGAAAACCATCCATTGAAAACCATCGCAATTTTCGGCGGCACCTTTGACCCTGTTCATAATGGTCATGTGCAATCGGCACTGGAATTAAAGCAGCGCCTGTCACTGCACGAATTGCGTTTATTGCCATGCCATCTGCCTTCCCATCGACTCTCCCCAGGCTGTAATAGTCAGCAGCGATTGGCTATGGTGCAGTTAGCGGTGGCCGATACCGACTTATTGGTGGATGACCGTGAGCTGCAACGCGATGGTGTCTCTTACAGTGTGGAAACACTGGAGCAGTTACGTCAGGAGCTGGGTGAGCAGGTATCATTGATTTGGGTGATGGGTACTGATGCCTTTGCCAGTTTTGACCGTTGGCACCGATGGCAAGATTTCTTAACGCTGGCGCATATTGTGGTGATAGCTCGCCCCGATGAGCAGCTGCCATCACGAGGGGCGGTGGTGGAACTGATTGAACAACACCAGGCTGGATCAAGGGCGGTGCTACAACAGCAACCTGCCGGTTCTATCTGGTTTGAAAACCTGACGCCGTATTCAGTGTCAGCAACGGCAATTCGAAGTGCTATTGCCGAGAATAAGGTCGTGAGCAGCTATCTGTCGACCGCCGTACTAAACTATATTCATACCCACCAGCTTTATGGCAGTTGATGGGGTCTTATACCCAAAGCGATTGAGGAATTAAACACACTAATGAAGGTTGAGAAAATTAAAGCGTTAGTCCAGGAAGCACTGGACGACTTAAAGGGTAAAAATATTGTCACCCTGGATGTTCGTAACATGACCGATATTACTGACTATATGGTGATTTGTACTGGCACTTCGAATCGTCACGTAAAATCGCTGGCGGACAATGTCGCGCTGGATTTAAAAAATAGTGGTTGCTCGGCGCTGGGTATTGAGGGTGTTAATCAAGCTTCGGAGTGGGCACTGGTGGATTTTGGTGAAGTGGTGGTACATGTGATGCTGCCAGATACCCGCGATTTTTATGACCTTGAACGGCTGTGGTCGACACCTGCCCCCTGATGGTGACATGTTCAAACCAATAAGATAATGATGGGTATATCTATCATCCATGGTAATAAACTCGGCAGATGCATGCTCAGCGTGCCCCGTGCAGTGTAATGGGTATCAGGTTATTTCCAGGTATTCACAGTGTCACCCCGATGGGGCTTTGTTTGGTCCAGGCTCCACGTTCTCTTGACGCCTACTTATAGTTTGAGGGGCCGTTAGGCCAGATAGAAAGCCAGAAGTCGCAAGCAATTGATGGAGGTGCCCAAGTGCGAATTCGCTTAATCGCTGTTGGAACCAAAATGCCCCAGTGGGTAGGCCAGGGTGTTGATGAGTATTGCAAACGCCTGCCCCCTGAGCTAAAACTGGAAATAAAAGAAATAGCCTTAGGCAAGCGTGGCAAAGGTGCCGATATTCAGCGGGCCATTAACAGTGAAGGCCTGCAGATGAAGGTGGCTATTGGTGAGCGGGATCGAGTTATTGCGCTGGATGTAAAGGGTAAGCTCTGGAGTACGGAAAAGTTGGCGGCTGAATTGCGAAACTGGCAGCTGCAAGGCAACAATATAAGTCTGTTAGTGGGCGGTCCCGATGGATTGGCCGCTGACTGTTTGCAGCGGGCCGATCAACGCTGGTCTTTGTCAGCATTAACCTTGCCTCATCCCTTGGTGAGAATTGTGTTGGCTGAGCAACTTTATCGTGCCTGGACGATCAATAATCATCATCCCTATCATCGTTGACGGATCTATGATTCATAACGCATAGTCCATAACGTTTAGTTTATAACTTATAGTCCAATAGGGCTTGAATCATGCCAGAAAAGCTAGCGTTAAAAGACCCCTATACCGAAAAGCGTATTTTTGCGATACGGGTAGTGGTGGCTGGCCTATTTGTTTTTACTCTGCTGACTTTATTGGTGGCCCGATATATCAATCTGCAAATTATTGAGCATGAAACCTATCGAACCCAGTCGGATCGCAACCGCGTTCAGTTGCAGCCGGTACCGCCGAAGCGAGGTTTGATCTTTGATCGCAGAGGGGTGTTATTGGCAGATAACCGTCCCAGTTATAGCCTGACTATTATCAAGGAGCGGGTGGATAACCTGGATGAAACAATTCAGTTATTACAGCATCTCATTGACATTGACGATGATCATATTAAAAAATTTGAACGGCTGCTAAAACGTCGTCGTCCCTATGCGGCTGTGCCGTTAAAACTAACATTAACCCAGCAAGAAATCGCGATTGTTGCTGTCAATCGATATCGCTTACCGGGTGTGGATGTGGATGCGCAGTTGGCTCGCCATTATCCCCAGGGAGAACTATTTGCCCACGCTTTGGGTTATGTGGGTCGTATTAGTGAGGAAGAACAATTGCGTATCGATGAGGTGAACTACAGCGGTACCAACGAGATAGGAAAAATTGGTCTAGAGAAATTTTACGAGGATATTCTTCACGGCAAGGTCGGTTACCAGAATGTTGAAACCAACGCCCGTGGCAGAGTGTTGCGTGTTTTGGAGCGCACTGATCCTGAACCTGGGACAGATCTCGTACTGCATCTGGATGCTCATGTACAAAAGGTTGCCTATGAAGCGTTGGGAGAGAACCGTGGCGCCGTGGTTGCTATCGATCCGCGCACTGGCGGCATTATTGCCATGGTGAGTACCCCCAGCTTTGATGCCAATTTATTTGTCGGTGGGATTAGCCGTCGCGATTACAATGTCCTGCGCAATTCACTGGATTTACCGTTATTTAATCGCGCTATACAGGGGCAGTATCCGCCAGCCTCAACAATAAAACCGCTGTACGGTTTAGCGGGTTTACACTATGGGTTGATTACACCGCAAACACAGATTCGTGACCCCGGCTGGTATAAACTGCCTAACGATGATCGCTTGTATCGCGACTGGACCTGGCATACCAGGAAACGTGGTCACGGCGAAAAAGTAGACCTGGAGCAATCGATTGTTGAATCCTGCGATACTTTTTATTTTGATCTGGCCTACAGAATGGGGATTGATCGTATGCACGACTTTTTAGCGCCCTTTGGTTTTGGCGAAAAAACCGGTGTTGACAATACCAGTGAGCGCAGTGGTTTATTGCCTTCTCGAGAGTGGAAGCGAATCTATAAACAAATGCCCTGGTTTCCTGGTGAAACCTTGAATGTGGGTATTGGACAGGGTTATATGCTGGTCACCCCCTTGCAGTTGGCAACGGTGATGATGGCGGTGGCAAATCGGGGCAAACAATTTACCCCCCGCTTAGTGACGCGACAGGGTGATAAAGACATTCCTGTGCCAGAGCGGCCGCTCATTAAAATCGATGATGCCCATTGGGATGTAGTGATTCACGCGATGAAAAATGTAGTCCATGGCGCACGTGGTACCGCTAGTCGTATTAATCGCGGCGCCAAATATCGAATGGCGGGTAAAACTGGTTCCGCTCAGGTAATCGGTATCGCGCAGGGTGAAAAATACGATGCGGAGCAGGTCGATAAACGTCAGCGGGATCACGGTTTGTTTGTTGGTTTTGCACCAGTGGATAATCCGAAAATTGTGGTGGCAGTGATTGTGGAGAATGGTGAACATGGTTCCTGGGTGTCGCCTATAGCCCGCAAGGTGTTTGATGCTTATTTGCTAGACCAGAGGGAGTTGAATTCAACTCCCTCAGATTCGAGGCAAAGTATCCCTGGTTCAGGACAAGGTATTGCAGATGCGGGTGTACCTGAGCCTCATTTGGTGACAACAGGAGTCAGTTTGTGAGCCAAACAGATTTTTTACGGCAAATGCCTGATCGCTCGTCGGACTTCGCCCGTCCTATTGGTATCTGGCGTCACCTGCATATTGATCCTTGGCTACTGTTGTTATTGCTGCTGTTAACCGTCTTCGGTTTGGTAGTACTGTACAGTGCGAGCGGACAAAGTTACGCAACGTTGGCTAAGCAGGGGCGATTCTTGGTCATTGCCTATGTGGGAATGTTGGTGATTGCACAGCTGGATGTAGAGCGTATAAAACGTCTGGCACCTCTGGGATATTTATTGAGTATTGGCTTATTGATAGCGGTGCCGATTGTGGGTGTTAGCGCCAAGGGAGCGCAGCGTTGGCTGGACTTGGGCGGGTTCCGTTTTCAGCCTGCAGAGGTTTTAAAGCTGGTCGTGCCGATGGCGGTGGCGTGGTATTTTTCCGGTAGAGCGCTACCGCCCAGATTTAAACATATTGTTATTAGTCTCGGCACGATAGTTCTTCCGGTATTGTTAATTGCCCAGCAACCGGATTTGGGTACATCAATTTTAATTGCAGCTTCAGGGTTATTTGTATTATTTCTGGCGGGTATCGGTTGGCGTTTTATTTTTGGAGCTGTGGGTTTATTAGTTGTTTCTGCCTATCCATTTTGGCAGTATATTTTACTTGATTATCAGCGTCAGCGAATACTGACACTGTTGAATCCCGAAAGCGATAAACTGGGTGCCGGTTGGCATATTATTCAGTCGAAAACGGCTATTGGTTCTGGCGGTTGGGAAGGAAAAGGCTGGCTGAATGGCACCCAGTCACAGCTGGATTTTTTGCCGGAAGGTCATACCGATTTTATTATCGCCGTATTGGCGGAGGAGTGGGGTCTTAATGGCGTATTGATTTTATTGACTATTTACCTGGGTATTATTGCACGGGGGCTATGGATTGGTATCAATGCCCAGCATAGTTTTGGTCGCTTGTTGGCTGGTAGTATCACGCTGACTTTTTTTGTTTATGTTTTTGTGAATATGGGGATGGTGTCCGGGTTGTTGCCTGTGGTTGGTGTGCCTCTGCCATTGGTGAGTCAGGGTGGGACTTCCCTGGTCACGTTGTTGGCGGGTTTTGGTTTGTTGATGGCCATTAGTACTGAGAAGCGCGTAATGGGGCAGTAGTGTTATTTTTTAGGATAAATAAACAGCGCAGTCTAAAACTACGCGATTTTGATTTATAATTGGATTAAACGTTACATTTAACAGCTATAATTAATAGCTACAGATAGTTAATAGGGTTCTCGATGCTGAAACGGTTCACACTACATTATTTAATAAAGGCGACCATCAGTTTTTTGGCTGCAGGCTCGGTGATAAGTTCATCGTCGTTGGCCCTTGCTGCAGACTCCTCTTCAGATACCTATGGCAATCACCCTGAGGCCAAACGTTTTGTTGATAAGATGGTGGTCGAACATGGTTTTGATCGAGGCTATGTCCAGCGCTTGATGAATAGCGCCCAACGCAAACAATCCGTCTTGGATGCGATTGCTCGCCCGGCGGAAAAGACCAAAACCTGGAAAGAATATCGCAAGATTTTTGTTAATAAAACCCGTGCCCAACAGGGCATAGAGTTTATGAAAACCCATGCCAAGACCCTGACAAGGGCCGAGCGAGAGTTCGGTGTGCCCGCCGAAATTATCAGTGCGATTATTGGTGTAGAGACTCGTTACGGTCGTCACAAGGGTAGTTATCGAGTATTAGATTCGTTGGCCACCCTGGGTTTTGATTATCCCCCCAGGGCAAGTTTTTTTAGCGGGCAACTGGAGCAGTATTTGCTCCTCGTCAAAGAGCAGAAACTTGATCCTAGGACGATAAAAGGTTCTTATGCGGGTGCCATGGGTTACGGCCAGTTTATTCCTAGCAGTTATCGCCATTATGCGATTGATTTTGACGGTGATGGTGTGGCCGATATTGTCAATAACCCGGTCGATGCTATTGGCAGTGTGGCCAACTATTTTAAATCCCATGGATGGAAGCCGGGGCAACCCATCACTACTACTGCTTCTGTTAGTATTGATCATAAAGCCGACGTAGCCAACCAAAAATTAACACCTAAGCTTACGGTTACTGAGTTGCAACAGCAGGGTTATCAGTCGTCAGTCGATATCGAAGAAAATCAGCTGGCAACCGCTATGCGCTTGCAGGGCAACGAGGGCAGTGAATACTGGCTGGGGTTACAAAATTTTTATGTCATCACTCGCTATAATCACAGCCGTCTCTATGCAATGGCAGTCTATCAGCTGAGTGAAGAATTAAAGGGTGCAAATTAAGCCGGCAGGGTGGGTGTTTCTTGCTTAGCATGTCTCGTGCAGCGTTTTTTTGGGGGGGGTACCCACTAAAAGGCCGCCTTTAATAAGGCAGGCGTTCAGATGCAAACATTTGTGATCCATCAGCTACTAACGATATCTTATGGTGGATCAAGATCCATCCTACTTAAACTGTAGTGTGTTGAAAAAATATTGATAATAAAACGTTGCCATCTTTCTGCTGTACTTGTGGTTGCTGTTGTTTCGGCCTGTTCTCCGATTCACCCAATCTTTCCCCGTCAAGATGGCTCTCCTGCAGTAGCCGTTGATCCCACCATTATTAAGGATGCGGTTCCCCGGCAAGACCTTGTCACTCGCGCTGGTAATAAAAATCCCTATACGGTATTGGGCAAGACTTATCACCTATTGCCAGCTGGCGAGAGTTATATTGAGCAGGGGGTGGCCTCCTGGTATGGCACCAAATTTCACGGTCGTCCCACCGCTAATGGGGAGCGTTATAGTTTGTATGGCATGACGGCTGCGCACAAAACAATACTTATTCCTGCCTATGTGAAAGTGACTAATTTGGAAAATAATCGCAGCACGATTGTGCGGATCAATGATCGTGGTCCATTCCATGATGACAGGATAATTGATCTATCCTATGCGGCGGCGGTTAAGCTGGGCTACGCGGAACAGGGTACCACACGGGTTGAGGTAGAGCTGATAACTCCCAGCGTGCAGTCTGCTAGCGATGCCGATACCCAAGCTATGGCGAAAGCGACGGATAATGGCCGTTTCTTTTTGCAAGTGGGAGCGTTTAAGAGTCTTGAGTTGGCCAATAAAATGCGAGCAGAGTTGTTATTGCTGATCAACCGCGATGTTAAAATCAGGCCTAGCGAGCCTGCGGGCTTTTACCGGGTGCAGATTGGCCCCCTGACCGAATTGACACAGGTGCAACAGATTAGCGAACGCCTGATGGCGTTAAATATGGGGCAGCCCCAGCTGATTGCCGAGCAAGATTAGCCCCCTGTAGTCAATGATGAGATGGATGCTCCAGCCCTATGTTTTCCGCGCTATATCCGTTACCATCAGCCTCACTTTTAACCATCGATCAATTGATAACAACTAGCCTTGGTGTATGCGCAAATTTATCCTGCTTCTTAGTTTAGTTCTGACAACCATCAACAGCACTTTTGCCGCCTCGGCGATAATCCCTGCTCCGCCAAAGATAGCCGCCAGCGGCTATATACTGGTCGATGCTCAGAGTGGCAAAGTGATCGTTGAAAACAATGCTGACGAAAAGCTTCCTCCCGCCAGCTTAACTAAACTGATGACCAGTTACGTGCTGTCTTATGAGTTAGAGCAGGGTAATGTTGCCAATGATGATATCGTCACCATTAGTGAAAAAGCCTGGGCCAAAAATTTTCCTGATTCATCAAAAATGTGGCTTGAGGTTGGCGAAAAGGTCACCCTGGGTGAATTGCACAAAGGTGTGGTGATTTCCTCGGGTAATGATGCCAGTGTTGCGGTGGCTGAGCATCTGGCCGGCAGTGAAAGCGCCTTCGTTGATATAATGAATCAGCATGCACAACTGTTAGGGATGACCAATACGCATTTTGCTAATTCCCATGGTCTGACTCATCCTGACCATTATATGACAGCTCGAGACATATCCTTGGTGGCAAAGGCTATTTTACAGTACCCGGAAGAGTATGCGCTCTACAGTCAGAAGTCCTATCAACATAAGAAACAACCCAATACCTTTAATCGCAATCGTTTGTTGTGGAAAGACGACAGCATCGATGGTTTGAAAACCGGTCATACCGAAGCGGCTCAGTGGTGCCTGGTGGCGTCGGCTAAAAAAAATGACATGCGACTGATTTCCGTGGTAATGGGCACCAGCAGTAAGTCAGCCCGCGAGGTAGAAACACAAAAACTGTTGGCCTATGGTTTTCGCTATTTTGAAACCCATCAGCTGTATTCCGCGGGTGATGAGCTAACTGAAAGTAAACTTTGGGCAGGTGAGGCTGACAGCTTTAAGCTGGGAGTGGAGCGTGAAATTAGCTTGACCATTCCTCGCGGCAAGCACGAGGACTTGCAAGCGGTGATGAATATCGATGAAGTGATCAAGGCGCCGATTACCAAAGGTAAGGAATACGGTGAGTTGGTTATCAGTCTTGATGGAGAAGAGCTGTTACGTGAGCCGCTGATTGCTATCCAGTCTGTAGAAGAGGGTGGTTGGTTTAAGCGCTTGTGGGATGCTATTGCGTTGTTCTTCAGTCAACTTATCCAATTCTAGCCCGGGATTGGGCGGCACTCACTCTTGCTATTTAATATGCACCGCTAAGCTATGGCCCAACAAGATCCCCCCAAAATTAAATTTCCCTGCGACTACCCCATCAAAATAATGGGTCGCCAGAGTGATGACTTTCGCGCTATTGTGCTTGAAGTAATGCGTAAGCACGCTGGTGAGATTAAAAATTCGCAGGTAAAAGAACGCCTTAGCGGCAAAGGCAGCTTCGTCTCGGTGACCATCACTATTACTGCCACCGGCAAATCACAGCTGGATGCTATCTTTGAAGATTTAAAAGCCACCGGCCGCGTGCAAATGGTGTTGTAACCTTGTTTATACCTGTTCAACAACAATTGACTATTCGCCATCTTGGCCTTGCCGATTACATGCCGGTGTGGGAGGCGATGCAGGCCTTTACTAATCATCGCGATCAAGCCGTTGCCGACGAAATCTGGTTGCTGCAGCATTCCCCGGTTTTTACTCAGGGACAGGCAGGCAAAGCAGAGCATATATTGGCTCCCGATGATATTCCTGTTGTCCAGGTAGATCGCGGTGGCCAGGTAACTTACCACGGTCCCGGTCAGTTAGTGGCTTACTTATTGATTGACCTAAAGCGGCGCAAACTGGGGGTGAGAGATTTAATCACCACCATAGAAAGTGCACTGGTCAATGTGTTGGCACATTATCAAATTTTAGCCAGTCCCCGCCCGGATGCTCCCGGCGTGTATGTAGAGGGTTCTCAACCTGGAGTGGCAGGAGCCAAAATAGCACAGTTGGGTTTGCGGGTGCGACGTGGTTGCAGTTTTCACGGCCTGAGCTTGAATATCGACATGGATATGGAGCCTTTCCTGCGAATCAACCCTTGTGGCCATATTGGTATGGAAGTGACCAGTATTCAATTGCAGAGGCCTGCAGCGCCACCCTCAATGGATGAAGTCTCTACCGTCTTGATCGAACATTTTATGACTGACTTCGAATATACTGCCCGCCAAGAATTCCATGGTGGCCAGTTGCCGTTATACTAGTAGGGTTTTAACCGAATGCCACTTACCTAAGGCTATAACTGAGGAGCTTTGAACCCGCTGTTCGCAATGCAAGGCCCACTATCGGTTGGAACCCCACGCCCTTTAGCGAGCCTTGCATTGCGAACAGCTACTCCGGTGGTACCCGGATACTGCACAGTCTAGCCACCCTCGGTAGTCTAACCCCTCACCAGGGCGTGGGGTTCCACTGAGTGAGGGGTTAGACTACCGAGGGTAGCGGCGGGATACTATGGTCGCAAGCCGTTAACAGCACTACCCTTAAGTAAGTGCCATTTGGGTCTTGACCCACCCTGTAGATCCACCCATCTAGTTAATACTAGCGCCAAGAGATACGATTCATGAGTGATACCCCCGCTACCACCACTACCAATCGGGCCCCTGCCAAAAGGCTAAAGCGCAAAAAAATGATTCAAGGCGAAAAGCTGCGCGGTGCTGAAAAAGTTGCCCGTATTCCGGTGAAGGTGATTCCTACTGTTGAGCTACCCAAAAAACCCGACTGGATTCGAGTAAAGCTGCCGATTAGCCCGGAAATAACCCGTGTTAAAAACCTACTGCGTAAACACAAACTGGCCTCAGTCTGCGAAGAGGCTCAGTGTCCTAATCTAGGAGAGTGTTTTAGCAATGGTACCGCCACCTTTATGATTATGGGAGAGATCTGCACCCGCCGCTGTCCCTTCTGCGATGTTGCCCACGGTAAGCCCAACCCGTTGGATGAGCAGGAGCCTAAGGAACTTGCAGTTGCCATCGCCGATTTGGGCTTGAAGTATGTGGTAGTGACGTCCGTTGATCGCGATGATCTGAAGGATGGGGGTGCCCAGCATTTTGCCAACTGCATTCGTGAAATCCGAGCCCTCAACCCTGCGATTAAAATTGAAGTACTAGTACCGGATTTTCGTGGTCGTATGGATGTCGCGCTGGATATACTCGCCGATGAGGCGCCAGACGTGTTCAATCACAATCTGGAATCGGTGCCCAGTCTGTACAAAAAAATTCGTCCCGGTGCCGATTACCAATGGTCGCTGGATATACTGAACAACTACAAACAGCGCCGCCCCGATGTACTAACCAAATCTGGCTTAATGCTGGGGCTGGGTGAGACTCGCGATGAACTCATTCAGGTGATGCATGATATGCGCAAACACAATATCGATATGATCACTCTGGGACAGTACCTGCAGCCGAGTCGCGATCACTTGGCGGTGGAGCGTTTTGTCACCCCTGAAGAGTTCGACGAATTTGGGAAAATCGCCGAGGGTTTAGGGTTTAAATCCGTCGCCAGTGGTCCGCTTGTGCGCTCTTCCTATCACGCGGATAAGCAGGTTGATCGCAGTTTGTTGCGCTGATAAGTTGATATGTCGTTTAGCTAAAAAACAATTACCATGGAGGGTGATGTTGTTAAACAGGCGGTGGCGATGTCGATTGCCGAAAGGTTGATTCCCAGCTTGGTAGCCGCCAACATATAGACTTCGATAGTGTCCATCTGAGTCGATCCGAAACTAACAATAAAATCATGTTTACGGCAACAAAGGGTGGCGGCGGAATACTACGGTCGCAAGCCGTTAACAGCGCTGCCCTTAAGTAAGTGCCATTCGGGTCAGAGTCAAATATTCAACAGCCCGCTTTGGGACGATAGTTTGTATTATTAAAAAAATTATAATTTACAGTTTCATTTATAGATATTCATCCAGTGTGCTAACCAGCTCATTTATTTCAAATGGTTTAACCAAAAATGTATTAGCACCTGCTTTAATGCATTCTTCCTTTCTTTCCTTAAGTGCATCGGCGGTTAAAATTATGATAGGCAGTGAACAACCAGACTCTCTGAGTAATATTGTAGCATCGATACCATTCATTTCTGGCATTTGAATATCCATTAATACAAGATCAACGGATAGTGACTTGTCCTTAAGGGAATTCTCATAAAATGCTAACGCATCATGTCCAGTACCAACTATATTTGACTCTAGCCCCAGTCGTTTTAGCTGTTTTCTAATAATTGTCTGGTTAACCGGATTATCTTCAGCAACAAGAATACGTTTCTGATAATTACGTCGAATAACTAAAGGTTTATTAACCTGAGTTATTGT
This sequence comes from Pseudomonadales bacterium, assembly GCA_036443315.1. Taxonomy (GTDB): domain Bacteria; phylum Pseudomonadota; class Gammaproteobacteria; order Pseudomonadales; family Dasaniaceae; genus Oceanicoccus. The sequence continues at coordinate 20,458 of JAZFYA010000196.1, read as the reverse complement.
GTCCTTATTGCATACATCGATATCTATGCTTAGTTCAAACACTGACCCTTGATCAGTTTGGCTCGAAACAATGATATCTCCCCCCATTATATTAGCCAAAGCTTTACAAATAGCCAGACCAAGACCTGTTCCACCATATTTCCGGGTCGTTGAGGAATCCGCCTGAGAAAATACCTCAAATATTTTTTCCTGTTTCTCGGCTTCAATACCAATACCACTATCAATAACCTGAATTTTCCAGTTAACTTTCTCCGTGCCGCATGGCTGAAATTTTGAAACTAGCTTTACACTGTCACCTTCATGAGAAAATTTAATCGCGTTAGACACTAGATTGAGCAGTATTTGCCGCAACCGGGTTTGATCGCCCATCACATATACAGATGCATTATCAGAAAAGATACACTCGATATTGATGGATTTTTCATTGGCTTTAGTAAGAAGAATATCACGAACATCTTCAACAATTTGTTTGGCGTTGAATGCTACATACTCAATATTAAATTTGCCTGATTCTATCTTGGAGAAATCCAGCACATCATTAACAATGCTGAGCAAAGATTTAGCAGAATTATATGCCAACGAAACATTTTCTCGTTGATCTTTATTAAGCTTAGAATTCAACAACAACTCTTGCGCACCAATAATGCCATGTATGGGAGTACGAATTTCATGACTCATCACGGCGAGAAATTCTGATTTTGCTACGACTGCCATCTCAGCTTTTTCTTTAGATATTTGAAGGTTGCGTTGTAGTTTTTTTTGTTCAGAAATATCTCTAACCACAGCTTGCAATACTTCCTTGCCCTCCCATTTTGCCGGGCTCAGCAAAACTTCAGCCCAAAAATTTTCTCCAGTCAGGCGCTTATGCATCCACTCAAAACGATCATGTCCATTTTTCAATGCGGTCATGATGTGCTGCTGCGCAAGGTCATAGGATGAAGTTCCACAAGGTTGGTACTCCGGAGAAATCTCAGATGGGTGCTTACTACAGTAAACCTCTTGACTCGAACAATTAAAAATCTGTAACGTAGCCTCATTACAATGTAGAAAAGTTGACTCATCAAGCATCATGATGGCGTCACAACTTAACTCATACAATGCTCTGAAATTCTTATCATCAATTGACATAAGGACCTTCCTGCACCTCTTTAAGAAACATAGCACTAAAACACCAAAAAACGAAATTTATCCTGGTAAACAACAAGTTCACGTTACTTTAGTCTATTGAAATGAGCATTGACTCAGAATGGGAAAACAACAGTTAATTATCCAGGAAGCTGCTGTTGGTTCACGAAATCCTACGTAACCTATTGGCGCACCAGGAAAATACCCAAAACGTTGCACGGAGCAGGCTCATTTAAAAAGTTCTCATCACCAATAAACTGGCACAAATTTTTAAATGAGCCTACCCCACAGAGTGCTCAGTGTGCCCCCCCCCCTCAAGTAAAGAGGTGGTGCACCAGCGATTTGGGTAGCGGATACAAAGGCATGCGTATTTTTTGGTTGTAACAGGATGGTGTGGATATCTTAATAGTATTGCACGGTTTAAAGCTGTTGTTCGCTATGCTCAGCTTGCTCCCCGTCCGAAAAATCTTGCTCGTTGGCAGGAGTCAGTTCTTAACGGTTTTTTTGTTTTTTAAAAGTGATAGTTCAACGATGCATAGACAAATAACACATAGTAACTGCTTAATTCGCCTTTGACGTGCACAGTTTGGGTTCTATTAAGGTCTATCGGTATCATTTGATCAATGACGCCTTCACCCATATGGACAATACTCATTCCAACAGAATAATCTGATGTTTTGGTTTTATATTTATAAGCGCCGTTTAAGCGAGTTTGTGCGTCGACGGGCGCATCAAACGTGCGGTTTTTATCAGTTGCAGGAGCCATGTCGTAGCTGGCGCCGGTAAAAAGGTAGCTATGCGGTGATAGTTGGTAGGATGAACCTAGGGCAATTCGGTAGGTGTCTCGCCAACGTCTATCGATGGTTTCTGGTGGTGCAAAGCCCAAGTCACGAGTTACCAGTGACCCTTGTGACCAGCGCTCATAATCTGCTTCCACAAACAAACGCAATGCGTCGGTGTGCTGATAAGAGGCACCCATTTCAAACCGTTCGGGCATTTCAAATTTGACTTTAGCGGTACCTGATGGCAACGGTAAGTTGCTGACAATAAAATCGCCTTTTAAATTTACTCTGGTTTCAGTTCGATAGACAAAACCAACAGTCCATGGACTATTTATTGGTGAATAGAATACACCTAAGGTGCCCTGCGGTGACCAGCCATCAATACTATCCAGTTTTATTTTGCCATCGGTGGTCGGTGATGGCTTAGTTGGCGTTGTGGATATCGCAGTAGAAAGTTCTAGGGTAGTGTAAACAGCGGCTAACCCCAGGCCAATAGACCATTGTTTATTTAATTGATAGCTGAGCGATGTGGTAAACCCTTTGCCTTGCAAATCGCTAGTGATGGCTTGATAGCGACCGACAAAATTGTCGCCGTATTCTGCGCCAACACCGAAAGCTTGAGCCAGACCAAAGCCAATACGCCAATCTTCGCTCACCGTACCACTATAAAATAGTCCGGGTATTAAATTGATTGGGCCGGTGTTACCGCTATCACTACCACCGCCCGTGGCAATGTCGGAGTGCCACTTAAAATAACCTGCCAGCACTTGAGCGCCCACCGAAGCTGTTTCATTATCCTGTAGAAATGCCATGGCTGCAGGGTTTGAGACAGCGGCTGAGGCATCATAGGTATTGGTAGGGTTGGCCGCTCCAGCCGTACCGACACTGGTGGTTGAGGCAATTTCGGGTAAATACGGCCCAGCGGCATAAACGGGTTGCGGGCTACCCCAAAGATATATCATCAACTGGGCAGCGAGACAAAGGAGTGGTTTGTTAAAGTGTCTTCCGTCGATGTGCATACTGTCCCTCTGGTTTATTCTGTTTATTAGTCTGATAAGAAGTGTAACCCATAAGGCCGGTTTATACCCTGGACTGGTTGGCCTAATTATCATATTTGTTAGTCAGGCTACAACCATTGCGGTTATTAGGCAAAGTTCACATAATACTACAGACACAATGAGTTACAAATTGGGGGTTTTCCGCATACTGCATAAGCAGTGTTAATTGTGCCCTGCGTCACTGCAGCCAGACAAAACAGTGCGACGCGCATTTTTAAAATATTCATTGGTCTCCCCTTTTACCCGTGCAGTATTTAACTAGTTTTTGTTTTTGGTAATACGGGATCAAAAAAGATCAATGCTTTCAATATATAAAATACAATATCAGGGCAACCTCGTTATCGTCAACTGCCCTCGTGCGAGATCAAAATACTTTGTTTCCCCATCTAGCATATGGGTGTGAATAGGCTTCATTTTTGGCAGCCATACTTTTACTTGCGAAAAACCCGGTGGAAAATCAGTAATCTTGATTATTTTTTCCGTTTCACCTTCTTCGAATTCCACAACAGTATAGTAACGGCTGGAAATAGCGCCAACCCATGCGCTCATATAGAGGTGCAGGCGACATCGCATCTCCACAAAGACATCTTCATCCCAGAACAGTGCTTGCTTAAAACGTGAGCCGGGTGGCATATAATTAAGCTGCCAGCGTATATCACGGCGCTTGTCCTTTACATAAATTGTATGGCCGACTTCATCCGAGTTTCGTAGACTTATGATGCTACCCGGATTGCCAACGATAAGCTCTTCGGTAAAGTCTCCCTCTTTATGATCCATCACAGCTTGTGCCCTGAGATCTTCATCTTCCGGCCAGTAAACGATCATAACTGCCGGCACAGAATCCAGATGATTAAAACGAACCTTTACATATAGCCCCGCGCCATTCAATTCGTCTTCAGATATCAGCATCGGCTCGTTTTGTTTAGTGTTTCTTCGATTAAGTGGTATCCGCTTTTTATTAAATGCGAAATTGTATTCTTCGGGTGTCGGCAACGTTAATATCCACTGGTGCATCAGTGATAAGGCGTCATAATCAATCTCTTCTCGGGCAATCATGGGCATACGGTACTCCTCGTCTAGACTATTCATCCGCAGGAATAACGCACTTTTGTATAAAGCCATTTCTTCATGAGCCGCGCCCATCACAATATAGGGAACAATGGTAAAATTCCGTGTGGTTTGGTTCACTGCCGTTCGGTAGACATCCGTTTCTTCGACGGATTGGAATGCCAATTTATGACGAAATTTAAGATGGCCTGCCTCTTCCTCTGCCGCATGCCCCATTGGATTATGACAATTCCCGCAATTGGCATGAAGATAACCGAGCACCTTTTGTTCCATTGCTGTACCCGGTAGTACGGCTTGTTCGAGGACTTTGCTGGTTAACTGCCTGTTGATCAATGTTTGTAGACTCCATTCGTTTTCACCGCGTTGAGGGCCGTGGCCAAAAGCATATTTAGCTTGTCGGTCACTCAGTTGAATGATATCGAATCCCAGTATTCCATCTATATTTCCTTTATGGCACTTAATGCAGTCTTCCTTACTGGGTATATGATGACTTGTGTCCAGGACATTACGCTCTCCCTCATTGAGCGTTGCATCTTTCTGGTCTGCTTGCCAGGCGTAGCTGGCTATTGACCAGGCGTTCTCCAGACCTTCAGCCGATTTAATTTTCATTAAATGACGTGTTTCAACTCGAATTTCACCCACAGTGCCGTCTGGATGAGTGACTTTTTTCCGAAATTCTTTGAAAAATTGTGTGCCTACAGGAAACACCCAACGATCTGGATCGTTAGTGTTGATTTTCGTACCAGGGGGTAAGTGGATCCAGCGTGATTTGTCAGCACTATCACTCCACAATGGGTAGTTGGGTGTGAAGGCATTCAGTTCATTGGATACGTTATATGACGATATGCTTGAATACAGGCAGGTTGCAGAGAGGGACTGCGGAGGAACCTTTTGCTGGGTTTCGGCACAAGTGCTTTTTGCCAAACTTGCCATAGCGAAGAGGTTGGATGGGCTTGCCAACACAGTGCCAGCGACTATTGCAACACAATACAAGATTCGCCGATGGGCTGCTTGATTCTCCCTACTAATCGTTGGCTCCCTCATCCGTTGAATAAGAAGTAATGAATATAAACCCTATAAACACCTTTGCTACGAACCAGCGTAGATCTCACTCCGACATCGGTCAAGTGTGCAAGATAATCCTAGAAGAAGCAGTTGATACCCAAAGCACTCGTTATACTCACGGGGCAGGCCCATCGTAGCGGGGGCATCTACAAAACACTCCGCGAAAAGCGCGTCGCATAGTGTGCCCCCGGTGTTCAAAAATTTATCTTAAGCGACCAGATTGTGAATGCTAGTTTGGGTGGTAAGATTCACTTTGGGGTCTAGCAGATGCTGGGAGATTGCCCTTTAATTGTATAATATTTTTGCGACGTCCTTGGCAAAGTAGCTAAGAATACCATCGGCACCAGCGCGTTTAATAGATAGTAGTGACTCTATCATCACTTGTTCTTTATCTAGCCAGCCATTTTCAAAGGCGGCCATATGCATAGCGTATTCACCGCTCACTTGATATACAAAAGTCGGCACGGCTAGTTCATCCTTAACCCGGCGCACAATATCCAGATAGGGCATGCCTGGTTTTACCATAATCATATCTGCCCCTTCCTGCAGATCGAGGGCGCATTCATGCAACGCTTCGTCGCTATTCGCTGGATCCATCTGGTAGCTATATTTGTCGGCGCCTTTTAAATTCCCGGTCGAGCCAATAGCATCTCTGAAGGGGCCGTAATAACTGGAGGCATATTTGGCGGAGTAGGCGAGAATTTTTGTATTGACGTGATTGGCCTGTTCCAACGCTGTACGGATTGCGCTGATGCGGCCGTCCATCATGTCAGAGGGGGCAACAATATCGACACCCGCTTCGGCGTGGGAAACCGCTTGTTTTACCAGCGTTTCAACGGTGCGATCATTCAAGACATAACCGTTGGCATCGAGAATGCCGTCTTGACCGTGTAGGGTAAAAGGGTCAAGAGCAATATCAGTGATTACGCCAATTTCGGGTACTGCATCTTTGATAGCTTTTACAGCTCGCTGCGCTAGTCCATCTGGGTTGAAGGCTTCTTCAGCAAATTCTGATTTTGCTTGCTGTGGCGTGACAGGGAAAATGGCGATGGCGGGAACGCCAAGGTTGTTTAGTAATTTAGCTTCTTCCACTAACAGGTCAATACTAATGCGCTCAATGCCCGGCATAGAGCTGATGGTTTCTTGTTGATTTTTTCCTTCCAAAACGAACACCGGAAAGATTAAGTCGTTTATGGTTAAAATCGTTTCCCGCATCATGCGACGGGAAAAGTCATCACTACGCATTCTGCGCATACGGGTATTGGGAAAAGAGCCCCTACTTAAAGATTTTGACATTGTCTAAACCCCATTGTTTTGATTAAGTGGTTTTGATTAAGTAGTTTTGACTAGTGGATTTAAATAGTGAATTTAAAACGTCGAAAAAACTTTTTTTGCAGCTTCCAGCGTGTATTGAATATCACTGTCAGTGTGTGCAGCTGACATAAAGCCCGCCTCATAAGGTGCCGGCGCTAAATAAATGCCCGCATCTAGCATGCCATGAAAAAATTGGTTAAAACGCTCGTTATTGCAATTCATTACTTGCTGGTAGTTTGTGATTGTGTCTTCTGCAGTGAAATTCTCTCCGACAAAAAATGCGCCGAACATAGTGCCTACATGATTAGTGGTAAAGGGAATGCCAGCATCCCACGCTGCTTTTTCCAGACCTTTAACCAGCGCAGTGGTTTTGTCAAACAGCGGTTGATAAAAGTTTTGTTGTTGAATAGCCGCCAGTTGAGCAAGCCCGGCTGCCATTGCCACGGGGTTGCCTGACAAAGTGCCCGCTTGATAAACAGGCCCCAGTGGCGCAATCTTTTCCATGATTTCTCGCTTGCCACCGAAAGCACCTACGGGCATACCGCCACCGATCACTTTACCGAGTGTGATTATATCCGCTTTAATATTATAATAACCCTGGGCGCCGGTTAGGCCTAAGCGAAAGCCAGTCATGACTTCATCAATAATTAATACGCTGCCGTATTGATCGCATTGCTCGCGTAGCGTTTCCAAAAATCCAACGACCGGTGGCACGCAATTCATATTGCCGGCAACCGGTTCAATGATAACAGCTGCCACCTGCTCACCAAGTTCACTAAAGGCTTGTTTAAGTCCTTCGATATCGTTGTAAGTTAAGGTAATCGTGTGCTCGGCAAGGGCTGCGGGAACGCCGGGTGAACTGGGTACACCCATGGTCAATGCGCCAGAACCCGCTTTGATTAATAGCGAATCACAGTGGCCGTGGTAGCAGCCCTCAAATTTAATGATTTTATCGCGGCTGGTATAACCGCGGGCCAAACGAATAGCACTCATGGTGGCTTCGGTACCGGAGTTTACCATTCTGACCAAATCTATGTTGGGCACAATATTGCATAGTTCTTTCGCCAGTTCTGTTTCAATTTCTGTAGGTGCGCCAAAGCTCAAGCCGGACTTTAATTTTTCTGTAACTGCGTGAAGAATATCCGGGTGGGCGTGTCCGAGAATCATTGGACCCCATGACAACACGTAATCGATATACCGTTTGTCTTCACTGTCGTAGAGATAGGCGCCCTTTGCGTGGTCGATAAAAACCGGGGTACCGCCGACAGCACGAAAGGCCCGCACCGGGGAGTTAACGCCGCCGGGAATATAGTGTTTGGCTTGTTCAAAAAGTTGTTCGGATGATGTCATATCGTTAGGGTTGCCATGTTTCTGCTGTTAATGTTTCTGGGCGTTGGTTGTCTGACTAATGGGTAGGAATAATTAGCGGGGATTATCCTGTGAATGTTGAGAAATTACTAGAGCAGAAGAAACGGGAGGCCATGTACAAGGAGCGAGAAAAACTCAACAGCAGCCGTTACTTGTTACTCGGAGGCTGCCAGGCAACTGTCCTCGCTTGTTGCTATTTCTGACACCAATGCATCCGGTCTGGCAGCAGCTCACCCATACCAATCCGTCGTCCTTTTAGTAGCGCTTGCCAGGTGAACTGTTGCGCTTGCTGGATGGATTCCGCCATGCTGAGGCCGTGGGCTAGATAACCGCTGAGTGCGGCGGCTAATGTGCTGCCTGCGCCGTGGTAACTGTAGGGTAGACGTTCCCAAGCATATTTCTGACTAGAGCCTCGGTGTGCAAACCAGTGATTGCTAAGCTGTGTGTTACTGTTATTGTCACCGGTAATCAGGATATTGTCGCAGCCATATTCCATTAATTCCTGGGCACAGGCGGATAGGGTATCCGCCCCTGGCGCTAGCGTTAAGGCATCGGCTTTGTTGAGTATAGTAATATCGGTTTGGGGTAGCAGTAGTGTACGGATGGCGGTGTCCAGCCCGTGTTCGCCATCATGCGCTGATATGGATGGGTGTAATACTACTGGGATGTCGGGGTAGTCACTCAAGATGGTATGTACGGCTTCGACATTGCCAATACTGGCCAGATCACTGATGCAAAACAGGTTAATGGTGATGTCTTCCAGCACTGCACGGATTTGTTGGATCAATAGGCTGGTATCGGTTATTTGGCTGTCTTTCAGGGTGGCGGTATCGCGGGCAGCCAGTTTGGTGATGATGGGGGTGCAGTGGCAGCCGAGGCTGGCGAGAGTTTCAATGGCCGCAGAAATACCGCCGCCGCCGCTGGGGTCGTGGTTGGAAATACTCATTACCACCGGTGTGTTGGTCATTGGCTCAGGCATAGAAGTTGCTCTTTGTAACGGGGTGATTTTGAAAACATACTCCTGACTTTTTCAGGAGCTCCAACAAACAATGTTAAATATACCCAAAGCGATTGAAATTTAGGTTTTAGAGTGCGTCCATTTTTGTTCATGGCAAGGCGTTTGAACGCAGGAAACTGTCAATATTTCAAGTTCAAACAACGCAGCCACGGGCAAAAAGGGGGTGTGACGTGCATGGATGCACTAATGCCGCAGGCGCATGGATGCGCAGGAGCGGCCTATAACACCTAAATTTCAATCGCTTTGGGTATAAATAACGCTAACTAAAAGGTTTTACCACCACTAGTATAACGACTGCAAATAAAACCAATACTGGCAACTCATTAAACCAACGATAAAACACCTGGCTGCGGTTGTGATCCTGCTGTAGCTGCTTTACGAAGTGGCCACAAACTAAATGGTAAATAAGTAGAGCCGCGACTAGTATAAGTTTGATAATGAACCAGTTGGACTGCCAATAATAGTCCCAATTATAGCCTGCCAGCCAGACCCCAAAGACAATACTCAACACTGCGAATATTGACATAAAGCGGAATAACTTGCCCTCCATGATTTTTAGATGGTTGCGGGTGGCTTGGTCTTTGGCTATGGCGTGATAAACAAATAAGCGCGGTAAATAAAAGACTCCGGCGAACCAGCAAACGATAGCGATGATGTGAAAGGACTTTATCCAGAGCATAGTGGTAATCAGTTATCCTAATTTTATTGCGGCGTATGGTAGTAGCGTTCGATATCGCTGCGAGTGACTATCCCGTTATCGGGGTAGGGCCCAGATATATAAAGGGCGTCGACATTATTGGCATCCATAGTGGTCAGTGCTTCACGCAGGGTAGCTTGAATATGTAACTCGGCAATTGGATATGAATGTGAAGCAATCTCCAGTAGGTCGACTACTGTAACTGTAGTATCGATCAGGGTGGTTTCTAGCGGGCCGCGTAAATCTTCCTTGTTGATCAGTTGTAAATTGGAGTTGCTGTCCGTGCCGATAATATACCAGTCGTAATTGCCGGCAATTAGCTGGTGAACGTCCTCTACAGAAACCTGTTCGGCAGTTGTGGTGATGCTACGCTGCATCACACTGGCGACACCGGTGCGTTGTAAGGCAAGGCTAACCGGGTCCGTTGGAAGCGTTTGTTTCAGGTGTTTCAGTATGGTTTGATGGGCGGAATACTGCTTGAAAATTTCGCTATTGGTCAATGTGGCGATAGTAATTGCCAACATACCGGGAAAAATCATCGCCGTGTTATTACTCAGTTCCAGTAGCGTCATTAACGCTGCCAAAGGGGCGTTGAGTACAGCCCCCATCATCGCTCCCATGCCGAGCAAAACATAAAAACTGCGGTGAGACGTCAGCTCCGGAAACAGGTAGACACTTAAGCCACTGAGGGCACTACCAATGCAGGCGCCTATCAATAGGTTGGGCCCGATTAAGCCGATCGGCATACCCAATCCGGTACTGGCGGCAGTGGCAATAATCTTTGCTGCGATTAGCGCGAGTAGTAGCGATATTGAGAGTTGGTTAGAGAGGGCGGCGTTTAAGCTATCATAGCCGATGCCCATGATTTCAGGAACCAGGAACGCGCAGCTACCAGTAAGTAATCCGGCTAGCAGCATTCGGTTGAGGACTGGTTGGGCAGATAAGCGTAGTGCTGCTTTCAGTATTCCCATAAATAGGGCCGCGCATGCACCAATGACCAACCCAAGAAAGGCAATAAATGGCAACTCCAGTAGCGAAGCCATTTCAATCGGCGGGATGGTGAAAATTACTTCGCTACCGTATACCGCTCTGCTGACGGCGGTGCCGGTAATGGCTGCTAGCATAACCGGAATAAAGCCAGTGACAGTGTACTCCATCATGATGACTTCCATGGCGAAGATAACACCGGCAATGGGGGTGTTAAAGGAGGCGGCTATAGCGGCAGCGGCACCACAACCTACCAGCGTCCGAATGCTGTTATTGGGCAATAGTAATTTTTGCCCCAGCAAACTATTGGCAGCGGCCCCCAAATGAATGGCTGGGCCTTCACGGCCTCCGGACTGGCCTGTGGCAAAAGCGAGTGCTCCACCAAAAAATTGTACTAGCGCATTTTTTGTGGGCATATGGCCGTGATGTGCGTGCAGATGGGTGATAACGTGGGGAACACCGGTGCGAGTATCAGCAGTAAGCAAGGGTTTTAATAGCAGGCCAATCATCAGCGCACCCGCAATGGGCAGAACAAAGTGGAGCCAGGCCGGTAGGGCTTCGAAATTTTCCGGGTTATTACCGGGCAGCCATAATGCTGAGGGTGTCTCAATGGCGAAACGAAAGGCGAGCATAACCAACGCGCAGCAGAATCCGGATAGTACGCCCAGCGCAGATAGATGCAGTAGCGAATTGGCGTTGGCCAGTCGGTGGCGAAAATGACTTATCTGCTTTTGCATGATCTGTGAGAACGTTCCATCCATATTTGGTGGTGGCAGCTATTTTCCTAGAAAAGCAGTTGAATCTAGGGCCTGCCCCGCGACGCGCTTTTCGCGGAGTGTTTTGGGTTCTGCGGAGGCCTAATACATTGACTTCTTACTAGATGACTTTTTAATGTGAAAATAAGGGCGCTTTTTGGGGTAGTTTGACCTCACCGTTAGGGTGACACTCAATGGCCACAATGTTCAGCGTGTCCTGCGGTACCGACTGCGCTTCACAGGGCACACTGCGCGTAGTGGGTGCCTGAATGCTTTCGGCCAAAATTCACAACAACACCCTACCTTCAGCACCTTAGATGACCTTGTTACGATGGGCCTGCCCCGTGAGTATAACAAGTGCTTTGGGTATCAACTGCTTTTTTCAGGATTATTCGGGTAGTGATATTCTTCGTGCATCAATAGCTTACGATTACATTCTTATTGATTTATTATAGCGTATCCTGGGCGCTTAACCTTGGGAGCCCTGTCGGACTTAACCGTTCGTAGCGAGGGCAAGCAGAAATTAGTCAATTTTTGCAATCGATTGAGGCGAAGAGCCTGCTCCGTGACGCGTTTTCTGCGGAATATATTGGGTATAGCGGCGTTATTTAATGCATTCGAGTGTGAAAAATGGCTGCTTCTAGTAAACCGCAGTAGAGCTGTGTTAACTTCGGCAGGCTCCGAGTTCATTCATGCCATTATGTTAGGACGGTAAAGTGATTAAAGTTGGGATTGTAGGAGGCACGGGTTACACCGGTGTCGAATTATTGCGGATGTTGGTCAATCACCCTCATGCAGAGGTGGTGGTTATTACCTCTCGTGCCGAAGAGGGGATGCGTGTTGATGAGTTGTACCCCAATTTGCGTGGCCATTTAGATATTCGCTTTTCCCACCCGGATCCCAACATGCTGGCCCAGTGTGATGTTGTCTTTTTTGCTACACCCCATAATGTGGCCATGAAGATGGTGCCGGAACTGTTGGCATTAGATACACGGGTGATTGACCTGTCCGCCGATTTTCGGATTCGCGATGCCGGGCTGTGGTCGCAGTGGTACGGTGAGCGCCACGTCTGTCAGGAGTTGCTGGTAGAGGCGGTGTATGGTTTGCCAGAATTTAATCGGGAGGCGATTCGGGAGGCGCAGTTGGTGGCTTGTCCGGGTTGTTATCCTACTTCGGTGCAGTTAGGTTTGTTGCCACTGCTGGAAAATAAACTAGTAGACACCCAGCGCTTAATTTCCAATTCAGCTTCCGGTGTGAGCGGTGCGGGTCGTCAGGCCAAGATCGATCATCTCTATACTGAAGTTGGCGACAATTTTAAAGCTTACGCTGTTGCTGGACATCGGCATTTGCCGGAAATTGAACAGGGTCTAACGGACATGGCTGGTGAAGAGGTAGCCCTCACGTTTGTGCCCCATTTGCTGCCGATTATTCGGGGAATTCAATCCACTCTATACGCTGAGTTAATTGATAGTGCAGTGTCACTGGATGAAATCCAGAATCTGTTTGAGGAGCGTTATGCCGATGAGCCTTTTGTCGATGTATTGCCTGCAGGTCACCATCCGCAAACGCGCAGTGTTAAGGGTTCCAACCATTGCCGGTTGGCGGTACATAGGCCACAGGATCGGGACACTATCGTGGTGTTGTCAGTGATTGATAATTTGGTGAAGGGCGCCTCCGGGCAGGCGATCCAGAATATGAATATTATGTTGGGGCTGGATGAAAAGGCTGGTCTCGAGATAGTGGCTTTGATGCCCTAATCAGTGGGCTAGTGATCATAAATAGTGGGTCAGGTATGGATGAAGTTATCGGTAGCAAACAGTATCGCTCGATAGTCGTCCAGGATCGTCCAGGCCAGCGCTTGCTAATCATTGTGAGTCTTGTTGCGCTGATGGTGGTGCTTGCGCTGTCAGCTTATTGGTTCGGTGGAAAGTCGATCAGAGGTAACTATCAGACATTATCTAATAGATATCAAGAAAGCATTCAACAACTGGAAATCGCTGAGGTTAAATACGAGGATGTCAGTCAGCAGTTGGCTAATATCACCCTGGGTGCAGACATAGATCGACAGGCGGTGGACAACGTGAGGGCAGTGGTTCGTGAGCATAAGCAAACCATCACCGGGTTGAATGAGAAAATTAGCTTCTATAAAGGCTTGATGGCGCCGACGGAACGGGAACGGGGCTTGGGGATTCGGAGTTGGGAAGTCTATCCAACCGGTGATCCACAGCGTTTCCAATTTAAGTTGGTGATGCAGCAGCTGGCGCTTAAACATACCGTGTTAAAAGGTGATGTGACCGTTGAGCTGGTGGGCAGACAAGCCGAGCAAGAGCTGAGCTTTTCACTGGATATTTTATCTGAGCAAGTTGAAGGGGGAAATATCAAGTTGCGCTTCAAGTATTTTCAATATATTGATGGCGAGCTCAAGTTGCCCGAGGGTTTTGTGGTTCAGCGGGTTGATATTGTTGCCAGGGCCACCGTTCCTAAAGCAGTTCGGGTTGAAAAGCATTATGGCTGGATAGTGCAAAAAATTGGTGTGTAGGCTGCTGCGGTTAGATTGACGGTAACTTATCCTAGAAAAAGCGCCCTTATTTTCACATTAAAAAGTCATCTAGTAAGAAGTCAATGTATTAGGCGTCAGCAGTACCCAAAACACTCCGCGAAAAGCGCGTCGTGGGGCAGGCCCTGGGTTCAACTGCTTTTTCTAGGATTATGATGGGCATAAAGGGGGAAATATGGCATTTCACAGCAGTAATTCAACAACCCTAATTTCCAAGGGTTCGGAGATTAGTGGAGATATTAAATTTAGTGGCGATCTGGAGATCCAGGGTTTGGTGCATGGCAATATTGTTGCTACGGCGGATAACAGTGCGGTGGTGCGCGTTGTTGACGGGGGTAGAGTTGAGGGTGAAATTCACTGCCCTAAAATTATTATTAATGGTCAGGTGCAGGGGGATGTGCACTCTGGTGAGCATGTCGAGTTGGCGGCCAAAGCCAATGTTGTGGGCAATGTTTATTACAACCTGATTGAGATGGTTAAGGGCGCACAGGTTAATGGTAATCTAGTTTATGCCGGAACGGTCAAGAAAGTTGCTAAAGTTGAGGCGGTTACTGGTAATAGTCAACTGGCTGGTTAGATATAAGTTGACTGAAGTGGTCGGGTTTTAGCATAATTGTCAATAGGTAACATAATGGTAGGGTGCCAGTGGTCGGGTACTGAGTAGTTAATTGAGGTATGAATATGTCAGCTGCAGAGCAATTTACCCCCCAGGCGCTGAGCTTAACGGACAAGGCTGTTGCCCGGGTTAAAAACCTGGTGGAGGAAGAAGCTAATAATGCATTGAAGTTGCGGGTTTTTGTAACTGGCGGCGGCTGTTCTGGCTTTTCCTATGGGTTTACCTTTGATGAAATTGTTGCCGAGGATGATACTGCGGTTGAAAAAGATGGTGTTATCGCGTTGATTGACCCAATGAGTTACCAATATCTGGTAGGTGCTGAAGTGGATTATATCGAAGGCTTGGAGGGCTCACGTTTTGTGGTGAGTAATCCCAATGCCGAGACTACATGCGGTTGTGGCTCTTCCTTCTCTGTATAACTAATCCTATATCAATGTGTTTTTAAGGAATAATAAATTGGTCAGTCGGTCTTTTCTGTTTTTATTCCTTGTCTCGATTGCTTTTAAGCTGCAGGCGCAAATGCTGATACCTGCTCAGGAACAACCCCCTCCACGTTATCTTGCCCGTATTGAAGTCCATACAATTGCTGAGTTAAATAAACTGTTAACACGTGCTGAGCAGTTATTTAATTCAGGAAATTTTAACCCCGGAATTGATACGCCGGTCGCCTTTATTCTGCATGGCTCCGAAGCCAGGTCATTGCTAACGCCCCATTACCTGCAGAATAAAGAATTAGTAGATTTGGCTGCACGGTTGAGTGCTTTTAAGGTGGTGGAGATTAAGGTCTGCAAAACTTGGATGGAAGGCCAGAGCTTGGATGAGGAACTATTGCCACCATTTATTGCCACGGTTCCCTTTGGTCCCGCGGAAGAAAGGCGATTGATGCAAAAACAGCATTACGTTTATTTTTGATCTCAAGCCTGATAAATAGCACCTAAAATCACCGCTTCGCTGGCACCGGTTACGCTGGTTAAATTTCCCGGTTTTCTTTCCATTGTTTGCTTAGCGAGCCAGGCAAACGCTACTCCTTCGACCCATTGTGCGGGAATGCCTAATTGCTCCGTATTGGCAACTAGTCGCGGGGACAATAGTTTGCCAAGTCGCAATATAAGTTGTGTGTTGTATGCGCCGCCGCCGCAGATGTAAACTTCATTCACTGTTTGCGGCAGAGTGCCTATTGTGTTGCTAATGGTTTTTGCGGTGAACTCCAATAGTGTGGCCTGAATATCTTCAGTTTTCAGGTTTTTCCCGCTAAGCGTTTTTTCTAGCCATTCATCATTAAAATCTTCCCTGCCCGTACTTTTGGGTACGGATTTTTCAAAATAGGGGTGGTTAAGTAATTGTGATAATAACGCTTTGTTAACCATCCCGGACGCTGCCCAGTTGCCATGGTGATCATATTTTTTGTTTAGAATTTTTTGAATCCAGCTGTCCATTAAAATATTTCCTGGGCCAGTATCGAAACCTAAAGAACTGCCATCGCTGCCCAGGTAAGTAATATTTGCCATGCCGCCAATGTTGATGATGGCCCGATTATGTTTGCTGGAACTAAACGCAGCTTTATGAAAAGCGGGGGCTAGAGGCGCGCCTTGACCACCGGCAGCGATATCTCGACGACGAAAATCGGCTACAGTGTTAATACCCGTTTCAAAGGCAATGGTGTTGGGGTCAGCAATTTGTAACGTAAAGTTGCTTTCTCCACTGGGTTTATCTCCATAGGGTCGATGTCTGATGGTTTGACCGTGACTGCCAATGGCCATGATATTACTTTTTGTTCTCCCGCTTTGTTCTAATAACGCCTTAACTGCTTTGGCAAACTCTTTCCCGAGTGCTCTATCGGCAGCTCCCATGCGATCAATTTCGTTGTTGCCAGGTTGGCAGAGATCAATAAGTTGTTGTCTGAGTATTTCGGGGATGGTGTATTCGAGTGAGCTGACGAGTTTGAACTGCTTGTCTTCAATGCGTACTATTACAGCATCAATGCTGTCGAGGCTAGTGCCGGACATTAAGCCAATATAAAAATTAGGGAGTATAGAGCTGGCTGGGGCGCTCATTAGAGCGTGGAGCTGCCTGTCAGTTGTTCGGCTTTAGCCAGGCTGCGATTATTGTTGTATGTGGCTAATTGTAATTGTATGCCGTTAATTTGCGCCAGGAATTTTTCCTTGTCGCTATCATCAATGCTTTTTGCTTTGGGTAGTTTTTTTAGAATGGTGCGCGGGTTACGATGTGTGCCGTTCACCAAAAATTCATAATGTAAATGTGGGCCAGTGGCGTAGCCGGTGGAGCCAACCCAGCCAATAATTTGTTGTTGTTTAACTTTCTGTCCTTTGCGGACGCCGTGCTTGTGCAGGTGTAGATACTTTGTTTGGTATTCAGTGCCGTGGTTGATAATAACGTAGTTACCATTAGCTTTGGTGTAACCTGCTTTAATAACGCGACCATCGCCGGCGGCATAGACTGGAGTTCCTTTTGAAGCGGCGTAGTCGATACCACGGTGGGGCTTGGTTGTTTTGAAAATAGGGTGCAGGCGCTTTAAATTAAAGCTGGAGCTGATTCGGGAAAAATCTAGTGGTGCGCGCAAAAATGCTTTGCGCATACTGACGCCATTTTCATTGTAGTAGCCCGCACTGCCATTGGGATAAACATAACGATAGGCCGTATAGGTTTCTCCTCGGTTGGTAAATTGTGCTGCGAGAATTGGGCCGTTACCGGTTTTTGCGTCATCTAGATAGTGTTCTTCATAAAGGATGGTGAAGTTATCCCCTGCGCGTACATCATAGACAAAATCGATAACGCCACCGAAAATATTGGCTAGTTCCATAATCAGGTTTTGCGACAGTCCTGAACTTTGCGCAGCCCTATATAAAGAAGAAGTAATGATGGCGCTGCTATAGTTTTGCCGAACTTCCAGCTCTCGTTGTATATGAGTAACGGTGAACTTTTCGCCTTCGCGTTTGAATAGGGTGGATTTCAGGTGGCTTTGTATATGTTGTAGGGCCAGCAGCCTGCCATTATTGTCAATCTGGAAGGCCAGCTTTTGTTCGGGGTATAGTTTTAGCAGGTTTTTGGAGTTCTTACTGTTATTGATAATGTCATACACATCGGTGCTGGTCAGTGATGCTTGTTGGAACATCGTGGAAAGGTTATCGCCTTTGCGAATCGCCATTTCGATCCAAGGTAGCTCAAGATCTGCTTTGGAGTGCGGTGTGGTGGTTACTTTGGCTTCCAGTTGTAAATCTAAAGGTTGGCTGGTGCGCTTGGCTTGGGCATCTTGGCCAGGCATTAAGAGTAGGCAGACAAATATTGTTGCAATAATCGAGCTGGTGATTGCCAAGTGTTTGCGGGGAAACTCGGCCACTATCTGGCTAAATCTCGGTTTTTGTTGATGTTTTGTCACTTGCATGAAAGCTTGTACCGATTCCAGTAATATGTGTTAACTATTGAAAGTATAACAAAAAGTAGTTAAATCCCTAAATTTGGCAAGGGGTATTTACAAATAATGAGAACCCCGTCACTTGCATTTGCAGCATGTTGCGGTATCGTGCGCGCTCTTCGGGGGCGCATACTGAGGGTTTTCGAGCTATTAATCAATCGGGGTTTGCCGTAGTTAATTAGGTAAAATCAAGTCATTTGTATTCTAAAAGTAGATAGATTGGGACAAGACAAGCATTATGTCGATAGATGGAAAAGGGTTAATTGAAGATTTGCGAGCTCGTGGGCTGATTGCGCAAACCACGGCTGACCAAGCGTTGGTAGAGCATCTGACCGGAGCGTGTCGTAGCCTTTATTGTGGCTTTGATCCGACTGCGGATAGTTTGCATATCGGTAGTCTTGTTCCCTTATTAACCTTAAGGCGTTTTCAGCTGGCGGGCCATAAGCCGCTGGCTTTAGTGGGCGGTGCTACGGGTCTGATTGGTGACCCTTCTTTTAAAGCAGAAGAGCGCAAGCTCAACACTCCGGATGTGGTGGCAAGTTGGGTTGATAAACTGCAAGCCCAGGTTGGTCGTTTTATTGACTTTGACTGCGGTGAGAACTCCGCCGAAGTGGTCAATAACCTCGACTGGATCGGTGGCATGGATGTGCTCAGTTTCCTGCGGGATATTGGCAAGCACTTTCCCGTTAACCAGATGATTAAGAAAGAGTCGGTTAAGCAGCGGATCGAGCGTACCGGTGAGGGTATCTCCTTTACCGAGTTCAGCTACATGATTTTGCAGTCGTTGGATTTTGCCGAGCTCTATAAATCTAATAACTGTACCGTACAAATAGGTGGCTCTGACCAGTGGGGCAATATCACTGGTGGGGTGGAGCTGGCTCGCTGTCGCTATAGTGGCCAGGTTTACGGTTTGACTCTGCCCTTGGTAACCAAAGCCGATGGGACCAAGTTTGGTAAAACTGAGAGTGGAACCATTTGGTTGGACTCCTCGAAAACGTCACCCTATGCGTTTTATCAGTTTTGGCTAAATACCGCTGATGTGGATGTCTATAAATTCCTCCGTTACTTTACGTTTCTGACTACGACTGAGATTGATGCGATTGAGGAGGAGGATAAAGGAGCCCAAGGCAGGCCTCAAGCGCAAGCTGTGCTTGCTAGTGAGTTGACCCAATTGATACACGGCAAAGATGGACTGCTAGCAGCACAGCGGATAACGCAAGCTCTGTTCACTAGTGATGTCTCGTGCTTGGATGAAGATGATCTTAGGCAGTTGCGACTTGATGGCTTGCCTGCAAGTGACTTGGTGGTAGGAGATCTTGCAGAAACGCCGTTGACGACGTTGTTGTCTGAGTGCGGAATGGCGAGAGCGGGCCGCGAAGTGAAAGATGCTCTGGGTCGTAATGCGGTCCTGATTAATGGTTTTGCCAAGGGAATGGAGGATAACAATAAGGCGCTAGAATGTTTCGATAGGGCCAAGGCACTTTACAGTCGTTTTTTTATCGTGAGGCTGGGTAAGAAAAAGTACCACCTGTTTGAAGTGGTTTAAACATTGATCATTAAGTATGCTGCCTGAATCAGGGGTTCGGAAGGCCTTTTTAGTAGACAGCTTAAAAATAATTTCAAAAGTGCGGCCTTTTCCTGGTTGCTTGTTTCATGTGTTTGGCTTGAATTTAATAAAGCAAATGTTACTAAGCCGTAGCGTTTTTTTAGACGCTTTGATGGTTTATTAGGCGTTATTGAATTAATTTCAAGTAGTCGTTGACAGTACAGAGCGGATTCCTATAATGCGCGCGTCCTTGTTGGGTAATGCTCGATTTGAGGGCTGGTAACGGTTAAAAAGTGGTCAATAAATTCTTAAAAATTTATTTGGAAATAATAGTTGCTACGGTGAGTCAACTCTGTATAATTCGCCTCCCTGTCAAGACAAGACGAGCACAAACAGCTTGCGATGACAAAGCCTCTGGGTCCTGGCGACTGAGGCAGCTCTTTAACAGATTGGATCAAGTAATTCGTGTGGGCGCTTATGAGATTGATAATGGTATTACAATTATCAGGAAGTAAGTGACTCATCGATTCATTTATGAAGCGATTATGAACTAATTCCTGAGCTTGGATTTTGGGTAGTGAAGTGAAGCAATCACGTAACTGCCCCATCATGCAAATCGATCTAGCGAGAGAAACGCTGATGTAAAAGATTAAACTGAAGAGTTTGATAATGGCTCAGATTGAACGCTGGCGGCAGGCCTAACACATGCAAGTCGAACGTGAAAGCTCTTCGGAGTGAGTAGAGTGGCGGACGGGTGAGTAACGCGTAGGAATCTACCTAGTAGTGGGGGACAACATGTGGAAACGCATGCTAATACCGCATACGCCCTATGGGGGAAAGGGGGGGATCCGTTCTTTTCGGAGAGGGGACCTCTTGCTATTGGATGAGCCTGCGTAAGATTAGCTAGTTGGTGGGGTAAAGGCCTACCAAGGCGACGATCTTTAGCTGGTCTGAGAGGATGATCAGCCACACTGGGACTGAGACACGGCCCAGACTCCTACGGGAGGCAGCAGTGGGGAATATTGCGCAATGGGCGAAAGCCTGACGCAGCCATGCCGCGTGTGTGAAG
>JAZFYA010000195.1:0-3738 GCA_036443315.1 Pseudomonadales bacterium | reverse complement strand
TCTGCCAGTCCACCAGTGCCCTATGACAATTTCATGTTAGGAAAGGGCTACACCTAGTCTTGGATTAACCCACCCCCTGTCAATGTAGTACCTACCCCTCTTTCCTTTCCCCAATTTTGGCAAAAATATTTTTTTAAAAGGAAAATCGGCAAATTACTGCTTTTGTCCCAAAGTAGACGTTCAGGAAACTAAATATAGGAAGGAACAAGAACGGCTTCTAAACTTGGGAATATGTTTCTTCAAAATACGTATGGTTGGTTAGGCTGAGGCGTATGGTTTTCTATCTAGATGTTCCTCTCAAGCGTAACGCATTGGTAATCACTGACACGGAGCTGAGACTCATTGCGAGTGCCGCAATCATTGGCGATAACAGATGCCCTGTTAACGGATAAAGTAAGCCCGCGGCCAATGGAATACCGAATGCGTTATAGACAAATGCAAAACCCAAGTTCTGGCGCATGTTGCGAACCGTGTCGACCGAAATGCTCTGGGCCTGTGCAATCGCGCGCAAGTCCCCTTTCACTAACGTTAGATGCGCGCTGTTGATAGCCACATCGGTTCCAGTACCCATCGCAATGCCAACATCTGCCATAGCCAGAGCTGGCGCATCATTGATGCCGTCACCTGCCATGGCAACCACCTTGCCCTGTGCTTGAAAACGTTCTACCAATAACAGTTTATCCTGCGGCTTGACCTCGCCATATACTTCATCGATGCCCAGTCTTGCTGCAACTGACTTCGCTGTTGTGAAGCCGTCTCCGGTGGCCATCACCACCTTTAGCCCCGCCTGTTTAAGTGTTTTAAGCGCTTCCAATGTGGTTGCCTTCACTGGATCGGATACCGCAACCAAGCCAACCAACTGCTTATCCGCTGCTAGGTACATAACAGAAGCACCTTCGCTACGTAGCATTTCTGCTTGGTTTGCCAGGATATGCCAGTCAACATTTTCTGTGTCCATCAGCACCGTATTGCCCAGCACGATGCACTGCCCCGACACCACGCCACGTACGCCAATACCGCTGGAAGATTCAAACGAATCTGGCTTGTCTAATGCGAGGCCACGGTTATGGGCTTCTGCCACAATCGCATGCGCGAGCGGGTGTTCGCTACCCTGGTCGATGCTTGCCGCAATCTGAAGTACCTGTTGCTCGATGAAACCAGGTGCAGCTACCACGCGGTCGAATGTAGGCTTACCTTCTGTCAGGGTACCGGTTTTATCAACGATCAGCGTATTAATCTTGCGCATCACCTCAATTGCTGCAGCATCGCGAAATAGGATGCCCTGGGTTGCTGCACGGCCAGTGGCTGCCATGATCGACATGGGTGTGGCCAGTCCCAACGCACAGGGACAGGCGATGATCAAGACTGCCACTGCATTGACAAAGCCGAATACCCAACGTGGTTCAGGGCCGAGAAAGCCCCAACCCAACAAGGTCAGTATCGCGATCCCCACTACCACTACCACGAAGTAGCCGGCAACGACATCTGCCAGACGTTGCATCGGTGCACGCGAGCGCTGCGCCTGCACAACCATTTGCACGATTTGCGACAGTATAGTTTCTGAACCTACCTTTTCCGAGCGCATGACTAGGCTGCCGCTGGAATTAATAGTTGCTCCAATTACTTTTTCGCCTGGGCGCTTTGTGACAGGGACTGGCTCGCCTGTTAACATTGATTCATCGATCGCACTTTCACCTTCCAAAACGACGCCATCGACTGGCACTTTTTCACCCGGGCGTACGCGCAACATATCGCCAATACGGACATGGGTCAGTGGCACGTCTTCCTCACTTCCGTCATCTTTGATGCGACGTGCTGACTTTGGAGCAAGGCCTAACAAGGATTTGATAGCCGCCGATGTTTGTGAGCGCGCTCTTAACTCCAAAATCTGCCCAAATAATGTCAGCGAAATAATTACTGCTGCCGCTTCAAAATACACACCAATTCGACCATGTTCCATGAAAGTCGCTGGAAAGATTCCCGGTGCTAGAGTTGCTACCACACTGTAACCGTATGCGGCAGACACACCCAGCCCGATCAAGGTCCACATGTTCGGGCTGCGATGCACAATTGACTTTGCCCCACGCTGGAGAAAAGGCCAGCCAGACCAGAGAACAACAGGCGTGCTAAGCACAAGTTCAATCCAACTTTGAAAAGGTAATCCACCAGAGAACAATCGATGTCCAGCCATTGCCAGAACTGCCACAACAACTGTCAACGGCAACGTCCACCAGAATCGGCGACGGAAATTAATAAGCTCTGGATTTTCCTCTTCCTCGTGTGACGGCATCATCGGCTCCAGCGCCATGCCGCACTTCGGACAAATTCCGAGGGTAGATTGCTGCACCTCCGGATGCATCGGGCAGGTATAAATTGTACCCTCCAGAACGTTAGCGCTTGGCGAGGACGCTAGGTCTTTATTAGCTCATCTAGTGAAAGAAGAGTAGTGTCCATCAACTCCTTGTATTGCCTTTGCCACAGTCATACTAGGGAAGTTTCGTGGTGGCAATTTGGGGTGCCAACCACAAGCAAATTCCAAAACAGCTTCGAGTACGCTACCTAGCGGAGCTCGTTTCCAGTGGTCGTCCGGTTCATTATGGATCAAGACTGTTTCACCATCGGTCATGTGTCCAGAGTAGGCAGATAGAAAAAGTTGTCGACTCTGCTTTTTCTTGCAATTGTATTCATTTTTTTGCTTTGCTGATATGACACCGGGTTCCTGAACCATCTTGTAGTCATACAGACTCCACATTTTCACTCTGTTGCCTGTTTTTCGAATTGTGGCAGGGTCAGCGTAGGCGGTAAAGGCTTCTGCTTCTGCTTTTGTTTCAGTCGCGGTAACATAAACCCACTCCGCCATCGCACTACTACTTACAACAGCCAATAGCAGCATCAAAATAGCTTTATACATGGTGACTTGTCTTATCTGCGAAGTTTTTTCATTTCTTCTTCATCCTGTTCCTCGCGCTTCTGTTGCTCGTATTGACGCTTAAATCATTGTTCTTTCTCTTCGTCGATTCTACTCGTATCTTCTTTTCGCTCTTGCTCAAACTAACCTTTTGGAGTCAATAAGTCTGAACTGTCAAAGAAATTTCCATAAATTCCACTGGCGTAAACGTTGTTTGTTATAAGTAATCCAAAAGCTAGAATAATTAATGTTTTCATTTATAAGTCTTTGCTAGTTATTTTAGGTACCAAAGTTCTTGTTTTTTTATGTACGACCTAGAGTCCAGATATACCTCATACCAATTTTGAACATTAGAGCAAGTCAGCATTATGTGCTAGTGCTGGAAAGCAGGTTAAAGCCAGTTAATTATATAAAAGACTAGGGCGTTCGTACTGTTAATCCGCAGGCCGTAGGTTCGAGCCCTACTCAGGGAGCCAACATCCATAAACTTTTATGGGACATGGACCATATTTATGCTTTCTTATTTCCATGAAATGTAACCAGTTTATAACCGCATTTACTCAATAGAGCCGATTTTCTCTTTATGAATTTGAGAGGGATTTGGAAGGAGGTCTTCAGATATGAGGGGCATAGCAAACAACATTGCTATGCGTGGAGATAGTTGAGTAACTCAGCCTGTGAATGGGTAAAGAGTATTAAATAAGATTGCTTAACCTCATACAGATTTCCGTTATCCAGTGATCTTGGCCATTCGCTTCAATACATCCTTTAGCTCTTCTGTTACCTGTACGGCAGGAGGGTTCCCTCCATTAAAACGCAGAATTGTTCCA
>JAZFYA010000194.1:0-2570 GCA_036443315.1 Pseudomonadales bacterium | reverse complement strand
CCGGAAGCTTGGCGTGTCGTTTTGGCAGTATTTGCTTGATCGCCTCTCGACTGACGAGCAGATGATTCCACCACTAGCGGACCTCGTACGCGAGAAGGCTGCTGCCACAGGTTATTGAGAAGTTACGGGCTTTGTCACATATTGTAGTTTCCGATGCTCAACACCTTATTGGTTTTAAAATTTCCACCCTATCTGTAATACCAGTTGATCTCGTTCTTCTAATTCATTACCACTATCATCATAAAAGGCATTGTTTTTAAATCTTCCGTGAAGGTAATCAAAAGAAATGGGCACGTGCTGGATTGGACTCCAGGCCACTGAAATACCCCGTTGTTTTTCAGGCTCTTCTTCTATCTCATCGCTAGCCTCGAATCTAAAGGAAAGCTGTATGTTTGGAGAAAGGAAATAGGCTAGTTCGATATTCCAGGCTTTGGGTTGGTTTATTTCAGCTTCAAGCTCATCAAAGCCGCCATTAGCTAGAACCATCTCCAAGAATATTTCGTAGTGTTCATAGCCGAGCAGAAGATAGCTACTCCAGGCGGAAACACGATGGGAGTAATAATTAGCCTGTCCGAGAAGTTCCCCATCGGATTCAGATAAATCAGCAAAGAAACTGATTCCGAATCGAATGGATTCATCTGCGGATTGCAGTTCCAGGAAAGCGCCCCAGTCAATATCATTACCTCCATGGATATCATCGATATTACCTTGTGAGGCAAATAGGCCGAACTCCATCGCATCAAAAGGGGAGTAATCAACGACTAAAGCATCACCCTTAGCCTCGCCAAATTCAAGGAGTGGTCCGGTGACAAAGTGGCTGTAGTACTCCCCAAAAGGTAAACTGATTCGACCCAGGGTCAATCCAACGTCTTCTACTTTTATTTCAATGAAAGCCTCTTCGACTTTCTCGGTATTTTTTTCTGCCTGTTCTGCCTCAATGATCAGCTCAGCATTAATATTGGCTGATAACTCGAAGAAAAGGCCTAATTGCACCGTAACAGAGGGATGCTCGCTCTCCCTTACATTAATGCTATTGGCATATTGCTGAATATTATATTCTTCTTCATATTCGATCAGGCCAGAAAGTTTAATTGTGTCCGTTAGCTGGATGCCAAGTCCGGCTTCTCTGCATTCTTCTGGGTTGCTATAAAATTTAACCTTGCTACTGTCGCTACTGTCCTTTTCAGGCTCTTGCCCAAGATCCGCCGCCAAAACTGGAAATACAAACGAAGACACTAAAAACACCCAAGCATGGACAAAAAGGCGCCGCATGGTGTTAGTCTGTTTCCTGAAGTTCACCATATGGTAATGTTCTATAAAAGTAGGTTACTTCTTTTGATTGAAAAACTATTATATACCTATCGCAGTAAACACTATCGGCGCAGAACTGTACAAAACATAAGATGAAAATTTTATTGTCTCAGTACGCTAGTCAAAACTATGCACTTTAGTGCAAGGCTTTAGCTGCTACACATTTATGGTAGTCTATGGCGATGCAAGAGCATAGACGAAGTGGTCATATGGTAAGCATCTTGACGGTGCATATAGTCTGGGTAACAAAATATAGATACCCGGTATTAAAGGGCGATATCCAAAGGCGATGTCGCGAATTGATCATACAAATTTGTGATGCCGAAGATGTGCGAATATTGAAAGGGGTTGTAAGCAAAGATCACGTACATATGCACGTGGAATATCCTGCGAAGTTGTCGATAAGTGATTTTGTAAAACGTCTTAAGGGGAGAAGCTCTAGAAGATTACAAGATGAATTTCCCGACCTGAAGAAACGCTATTGGGGAAGGCATTTCTGGGCAATTGGGTATGGTGCATGGTCGACAGGCAATATAACGGACGAAATGGTTCAGGAATATTTGGAGCACCACCGAAATCCATCAAATGGAGATACGGGAAATATGATTCTTGAGTAAAGATGTCGGGACTTTCAGTCCCAAAAGCAACCTATGGACTTTTTAGTCCATAGTCGTTGAGTAATTGAAGATGACCCGGTCATTGCTGACTTCATCAAAAAAGGAATGAGTGAAGCCGGATTTACTGTTACCCATACGGGCGATGGCATGGATGGCCTGGACTTGGCAATGAATGAAATCTTTGATGTTGCCGAGGCTTGATGGTTTATCCATCATTGATAAGGTGAGGAAAAACAAGATCAATACGCCGGTCATTATTTTGAGGGTTCTGTCGCAAATAGGGCGCTTCTCTTGCGCCATGGTACAATCTCCAGGCTCACCCACACTGGACATTAGATGATTAGCTTTAAAGGCCGCCATTTTGAACGGGATATGATACTCCAAAGCGTCCGTTGGTATCTAGCTTACTCGCTAAGTTATCGGAACATTGAAGAGATGATGACCGAACGTGGTTTTAAAGTCGACCACAGCACTATCAATCGCTGGGTGGTTCATTATGCACCAAAACTGGAGCCGGTATTCCATAAGAAAAAGAAACGGCCTGGTGACCGATGGCGCTTGGATGAAACCTACATCGAAGTGAAAGGACAGTGGAAGTATTTCTATCGCGCGGTTGATAAGCAAGGCAATACGATTGATTTT
>JAZFYA010000193.1:0-8936 GCA_036443315.1 Pseudomonadales bacterium | reverse complement strand
AACAGGCGATCCAAAATCTTTGCAGGGAGTTAAACGAGACTAACACCGTATATCCGGGGACAAAACTGCAGATGATTTTTAAATTTGGTATCAATTGAAATTCCTCTAGATCAGGAGGTCTGTCCTTAAATTTAATTATTGAATTTGAGCTACTTTTCTTTTAGTATCCACGCGCCGTATTTACTCGATCTTATTCTCCTGCCGTCTTCGTCAACGAGTCGGAGATGAACCGAATTTTCAACTTTTACTACGGAAAGGCGTCATAACGCGATTATACCGTTAATGACAACCACTTAGGTATAAAAAAGACGGCATCTTGTGAGAAAAAAGAAGTGTTATGCGCGAAGCCAAATCCAAGAAGAGGGCCCGTACCTACGGTACCTCTCAGAGCACGGGCTACTGTGTGATATGTATTTAGGAAACGGCACCCGCTTTGAAGGTGTTATCTTATGGTTCGAGCGTGGCAATATCTTGTTTAGCAGCCCGAACGGCAAACGCCATATGTTGGTCTTCAAACGGGATATTGCTCTGATCCGCCCTAAAGTGGAACTACCCTACCGGCCTGGCTTGCCACAACCCCTTGCCGACAAGCTTAAGCCCCGAGGCAAAGCTTCTAAAACGTTAGAGCTGCGGCAAAAAAACTCTGAGGAATCAACAAATCAACAATCGTCTGACTAGCATTAAACTGTTTACACAGGCATGTGCTACACCCGGATTTTTTGGATAGATACACCACGCGGTCATCAACCTTTTGCCTGGCCGGCAACGCCAGATCTTCGATCAGGTCTGCTAGTGACGCGAAATCCGACATCAGCTCCCAGTCACCAGGGTGCGTTTGTGATTCAACCCAATGCACATCACCCTTATAATTGACAAAAGATTGATTCAGTGCCGCAATGTACTCTGAGACATCAACCGTCACATCCGCCGGCCGGAGTCGAACTCCCGTCGCGATACATCCAGCTGACCAGCTAAAGCTGCACTGAATATCTGGCGGTAGGATACCCCAATCACCCCGGATGTCATCGAACCCTTCATCCAAACTATCTTGGCAACTACCCGTCATAAATTCTGACAGATTTTCCATAGTCTCCTGGACACTTTCCCCGCCCAGTAGCAGCAAAAAGGCTTGTAGCTCCTTTGTACGTTTATACCCATTACAACAACACATCCATATCCCCTATTTAATCCCCTACTGATCTTTTTTTTAATTATCAAATCTTTAACAAAAACCTAAGCCCTTAAGCCCCAATTTGGGTTCTCCAGTCAATCGTCATTTTCGGAAAGAAAAGTTAAGCGATACGCACCTTAAATGCAAGATGATTGGTCAATTATGTAGGTCCAAAGTTGTAATGTCCTCTTTCTCCAAAGTTAAAATGTCCTCTTTTGCATGTGGCATGAGAGGTATAAATGGCAGAGAGAACATATACAATGAGCAAGAAAGAGCTGGATCGCGTTGCCGTTATCACGCAAGTGGTTAACAAAAGGTTCAAACAAAGCCAGGCAGCCAAACAGCTTGGCGTCACCACTCGGCAAGTTCGATTTAGTCAAGCGTTACCATGCAGAAGGCGAAGCAGGACTGATCTCTTCTCGTCGAGGGCAACCCAGCAACAACCGCCTATCAGAAGCCATTCGGCAACAAACCGTTAATCTCCTGCATACCCATTATGCCGATTTTGGCCCCACATTTGCTCACCAGAAATTGACAGAGAAGCATCTGCTTTCCCTCTCTGTCGAATCAGTTCGCCAACTATTGATCCAGGAAGGATTATGGCAACCGAAGCAATCAAGGCAAGTGAAACGCGTCTATCAACGACGTCAGCGCCGCGCCTGCAATGGCGAATTGATTCAGATAGACGGTTCAGACCACGATTGGTTTGAAGGCCGTGCACCCCGTTGTACATTGCTGGTATTCATTGACGATGCGACGGGCAAATTGATGTATTTGCGCTTTGTTGTAGCAGAAACGACAGAAGCCTACATGGATGCCCTACAAATTTATTTAACGCGCTATGGACGCCCTGTGGCTTTCTACAGTGATAAACACAGCGTGTTTCGCATTAACCTGGAAGAACCCGTTTCCGGGAACGGCAAAACGCAATTTGGCCGAGTACTTGATAGCTTGGACATTGAGGCTATACATGCCCTCAGGCTAAAGGGCGTGTAGAGCGGGCCAACAGCACCTTACAGGATCGCTTGGTCAAGGAAATGCGCTTACGCAATATCAGCGATTGGGAAACCGCCAACGCCTTTCTTGATGAGTATAGGGTGGATTTTAATCGCCGATTTGCCGTTGAACCTCGACACGACAATAATGCGCATCGCGATGTTCAGCACACCACCGAAGAGCTAGCATTACTCTTTACCCGCCATTACCAACGAAGGATCTCCAAGAACCTTGAAGTACAATACGATAATCAAGTTTATCAAATACAAGTCGCCGGTCAGGGCCACCGACTGAAGAAAACCGGCGTGACGGTTTGCGAAGCGTTTGATGGTACCGTCAGACTGCTCAAAGACAATAAAATACTGCCTTACAAGATCCTCAAAAACGGGCAAAAACCTTCGCCTTTAGCCGATGAAAAAACGCTGAATCAACGTATCGATCAGGCATTGATAAAGCAAGCGGTACACAAACCCAGGAAGCCGCCTGCTCATCATCCTTGGAGAAAAGGATTCAAGCCTCAACAAACGGCAACGGGATAAATAAGCGCATAAATCAGCACTACCGGAAACAAGCAAACGCCGATCTATCCCTACTTTAGATGAAAACCCCAGGCCCTGGATAAGTCGAAAAAAGACTCGACTTATCCACCGCCCAGAGATCAACTGCATGATGCCCATTGCACGAATCAATTCGTAGTCATTAAGTATCCTTTTCACCACCTTTACAGACAGCGCTTAGAGGTTGTGGGTGAACACACCTGCCATAGTCAAACTCACTTCGTTGTCAAAATCCCCTCCCAAGGACAAATACATGTGCCTGCCTGGATGACCGAAGAGCAGGCAGATGAAATGTGTTTGATGGCATTACCAAGACTTCCATGGCGTGCTCTGCACAATTTGTCTGTGTACTTAAAACAAATCACCGTACTCTTCTCTGACAAGAACGATACGTCAATGCGGAGAAGCAAAAATGAACAAAAATCCAGATCGTCAGCTACCCCTAATATTACATCCGCCAAACCAAAGCCTAGATATTCCAGATAAAAAGCTACATGAAGCAGCACAAAAATTCGCTGAATTAATGGTTCATCACTTCAAATTCAATAGACAGGATCTAAGCAATCAAGAAGGATCAAATCATGGAAAACAAGATAACGCTCGAGCATCTACAACGTAAAGCGGTTATATACATTCGCCAAAGTACAACCGCTCAAGTGATAACAAAAACAGAAAGTCAACATCTGCAATATGGATTATTAGATCGTGCACAAAAATTAGGTTGGCCAAAAAGTAATATTCATATTATTGATGAAGACCTAGGCCATAGTGCAGGAGGAACAATCAGATCTGGCTTTGACCAGTTACTAGCTGACGTCAGTGCCAATAAAGTAGGTGCTATATTATCCATAGACGCTTCTTCACGTTTGGCTCGTAACGGAAGAGAGTGGCACACGTTGCTTGAATTTTGCGGTATCGTCAATACCCTACTGATCGATCCGGGAATGGTCTATGATCTTAATCTGTCAAATGATCGTCTTTTACTGGGTTTCAAGGGGGAATTTAGCGTAATGGAGTTACGCACCTCACAAGAGCGCTCTCAAGCGGCCATTAAATCAAAGGCACAACGTGGGGAGCTTTATGTCATGATCAGCGCTGGGTACGTAAAAGGACCAAACGCTTCTCTCATAAAGGATCCAGACCAGCGAATACAGAAGGCTATAGCTTTAGTTTTTGAGAAATTTCAGCAAATCGGTAGTATTCGTCAGACACAAAGATGGTTTGTTGAAAATAACGTAGAAATACCTGTGGCAAAACATCAGGAAGGTGAGAGAAAAATCATATGGAAAATTGCAAGCTGGAACACATTTTCTAACATACTTAATAACCCTGTTTATGCAGGCACTTACGTCTACGGTCGAACAAAAAGTATTGTAGAAATAAAAGATGGAAGAAAGCATATACGAAAGGGAGTAAGACAAAGTAAAAAAAACTGGGGTGTATATATCCCAGATCATCACGAAGGTTACATCAGCAGGCTGGAGTTTGAAAGCAATCAAGAAAAAATAGCACAAAATACCAATAGAAAACGACCTATTGTGAGAGGTTCATCTACAGGTTCTGGTGATGCGCTGTTATCAGGCTTGTTAAGATGTGGGCATTGTGGCGCCAAATTGATAACGCGATATCAAGGAAATTCTGGGCGTATTATTAACTATCAATGTCCCGGTAGGGATACTCAACAAGGTAGAAAAACCTGTATTAATTTTGGTGGTGGTCGAGTAGATCAGGCTGTATCTAATAACCTATTAGAAATTATCTCAGACGATGGTTTGAAAGCGGCTGAACAAGCGATAGAACTACTTTGCAATAATCAATCCCAAGTACAGCGGCAACGCTTGCTAGCTTTAGAACAAGCCCAATATGAGGCGCAAAGAGCGAAACGACAATACAATTCTGTAGATCCTGAAAACCGTTTAGTCGCGGCCACATTAGAGAGCAACTGGAACGAGGCACTTAAGAAAGTATCAGATTTAGAAAATGAAATTTCTCAATGGGAATCGCAGATTAAACTACTGTCAGAAAATGACCGTCGAGAAATATTATCACTGGCTAACGACCTTCCTTTTGTT
This sequence comes from Pseudomonadales bacterium, assembly GCA_036443315.1. Taxonomy (GTDB): domain Bacteria; phylum Pseudomonadota; class Gammaproteobacteria; order Pseudomonadales; family Dasaniaceae; genus Oceanicoccus. Next base: position 4,140 of record JAZFYA010000193.1, on the reverse strand, counting down.
TGGTTTCACCCAAAGAGTTCTCCTGCCATAAAAAAAAGTATTGTTCGTACTTTGATAAAAGAAATAATGGTCAATATTGTAAACTCTACCATTGAGTTAAAAATACATTGGTACGGTGGTGATCACTCCCAAGTTAAAGTGAAAAAAAATAACCGAGGTGAAACCAATAAAATAATTGATAAAGAAGTCAGGAATATTATTGTCGTATTGGCAAGAATGATGCCCGATAAAGAGATTGCCTGTTTTCTCAATCGTCGAAGCACGCGCACTGCTACTGGACTGACTTGGACATCACAACGAGTTTGTTCTTTTCGTAAAGATTATCAGATTCCTGTTTATACAGTAGGAGAACGAGAGGCTCGTAACGAAATGACAGTCTATGAGGTGAGCACTGAACTCAATATAACCGTGAGCCAGGTGAGAAGGTTTTTAAAACAGGGTATTATCCCTGCTGAACAAGTTTGTAAGGGTGCGCCCTGGATTATTAAACAACAAGTATTGCAGTCGGCGTCTGTAATACAAGCGGTTTCAGGCGGTACTAATCGCCCGTTAACCAGCAGTACGAAACAAAAATGTCTTAATTTACAATAACATGGAGAGATGAGTATAATGTCCACAACCCCCAGGACTCACGTCCTACGGCTTCGCCTACCTCTTGTGTCGCTTTGCTCCACGTCCAGCCTAAACAACTGGCTAGCTGAATGGTATCCAAAAGAGGACATTTTAACTTTGGAGAAAAGAGGACATTTCTACTTTGGATTGACAGATGATTGGTCAATTAACATTCATAAATTGAAGTTTCAGGGGATATTTGGGTGTTTTTTAACCAAGAAAGCCCATTTTTTGTCACTTTGACAGCCGTTCAGCAGGGCCGCAAGCTACCAGCGTTCAAAAAGACATCGCAAAGGCTGGCAGTTAAGATGCGTTTTAAGGGATTACGACAGTAACGGAGTTGGGCACAGTGCTGTAACGACCAGCTGTATCGTACGCCAATAACTGGAATTCCCAACTACCGGATGCCAGTGGCCCCACCGTCGCCGAGGAGATAGTGGGGTCGGTGAACTCAAGCTGTACTCCGTTGTTGAAATCACCGTTCAGAAAATAGAATAGCTCATAGCCTGCGATTTCTGATAGGGTCAAGGGGCTCCATCCTCACGCTCGGTGGGCGCTTTCCACTTTATTGATACATCGTTGATGGACGGAGGGAGAACCGGGTCAAGATTTCCCGGAAGTGTAATTGGCGGTGCGATAATTGGCTCAGGATTTTCCGGAAGTGACTCAGACGTGATAACGGTATCGGAAACGATCATACCGGGATTTGAATTGACATTAACGTCAGAGTCTTCAGCATCCGACCCACCGCCACTACACCCACTCAGTTGTCCGAGCAATATTATCAAAAACAGCACAAGTCTCTTTTTGTAGTGTTTCATCAGGATCACCATATTCCATCGTAGTTGTTTTGATCGTCACTGACTGATACAAAAATTAACCACAATAAAATCAAGTTTATGAGTAGAGGGGGCCAGTTGGCCGATGCTATGAACAGAAATCGAACGCCGTTTCACCAGTCTGCGTCAAAGACGAGCGAAAATTTTTCCAGACGGTAGCGCAAGAGATACTTTGACTTCGATATTTTTAAGGCAGTCATGAGGGTCGTTTTCAAAAAAAAAGTTTATTCTTTTTTTTACCGCTGTTGCCAGAGACAGATCAATACAACATTGCAACTCGATTTTCTTAGCGCTTTTTTTGCGTTCTGATGCCCAGCGAACAAAATGGCTTGTGACGGTTGAAAATATCACACTGAAGTGATTCGCATCACTCGCTGTTATCGATGAAAAACAACAATAACGACGGCGGAACCAGCGATCACGGTATGGTCGCTCAGCAATAATCATTGACTTGGCGTTATCAGTACTTCCCGTATCGGTAATCATGGTCCATTGTTCATCATTCTCCACATCAAGAACAAAACCCAAATCAGAGCGATAGGATTCAAGCACTTTTATAAGGTCGGCACCATTACGAATACGATCTTTTATTTCTTTGGCGAGCATTATATCCAGCATCGGCTGAAGATACTTTAGTGGTTGAGGTAATACGGGCAGTGGCGCATGGTAATGCAGTCGAGCAAGTTGCTGAGGATCGTCATGTTCATACGGCCTCTTACCCGTCAGCATTTCATAGTAGATAATGCCTAATGCGTAAACATCCACATCAGACCCTGTATTTTGACCGGCTGCTTGCTGAGGACTCATGTAGAGAGGGGTGCCCAATACCATGCCTTTTTGTGTCAGACTTGCCTTAGTTCTTACGGCCCTTGCGATACCAAAATCCATCAATACTGTAGAGCCATCTTCACGGAACATGATGTTGTCGGGCTTTATATCGCGATGCACGATTCCTTTCTGGTGTGCAAAGCACAATGCGGCAGCAATCTCAACCACTATTTTATCTGCCTGTTTCGGCGTAATACCCTTTGAAATTCGATCCGATAACGTTCCACCTGGCACATATTCCATTGACAAAAAAAAGTAATTCCCTGAACGGCCAAACTCATGCACTGGTCCAATATGAGGGTGCGCTAATCCTGCGACAATCTTTGCTTCAACATTAAAACGCTGCTCAAACTCACTGCCACTGGATTCAGGCGGTGCATCGATAATCTTTAACGCGACCAGACGATCGACACTGACTTGTTTTGCTAGATAGACACGAGCCATTCCACCTTCATCAAGTTTTTTAATGATCTCGAAACCTGGGAAGTGCATATCGGTCTGCATGCGTTATCCCTTTGCAAAAAGATAAAGCGATAAAAAAACACCAGTAACCACCGGGACGGCTAATACCCAATACAACCATTCAGAAAAACCAGTACATTTTTTTTTCATATTCCTCCTCATATTTTGCATCGTATTATGACGATTACCTTCACAAGTCGGCTTTAAAACCCATTTTTTTTCAGTCCAGGTATTCCCATCCGATGCTTGTGTGGCGCCTGTCCACTCTGCGGGTTGAGATTCTGGGGAGGGGTCGCTCAGGTTCGCCGGCTGACGAAGCTGAGTTGCTTGTGGATCAAATTCTGGGCCAATCACTTTCAGTTTAAGAGCGTCAAAACGTAATATATCACCGGGTTTAGCCATACATTTATCGATTGGTACGTCGTTGAGAAAAGTCCCGTTCTCCGAGTTTAAATCGATGACTTCTAATTGCTTGCCGACAATGCGAAGACGTGCGTGTTGCCGAGATACATATCCACTCGGAATTACAATCGTGCAGTTTTTATCACGACCGAGTATACCGGACTTATCTATGGGTATTTCTAAATCAGGCAGCCAATCACTCTGGCTTTTAAGTCGCCAACCAGGGTTTACGTTCGCCCGTATTGACGTTGCAGCTTTATCGTTCATCGTTAACCCCTTTTGTGGATATCATTATTTAGTCTGTTGTTAATACGGCGGATAGACCGGTAAGGGTCACCCGCTCTGTTTCCATCAAAAAATTGATGCCCGGTGGCATTGAATCCCTTTTGATGAATGATCAATTCGCAAATGATAAGTGCCATTAATCCCACATCTCCATGATTAGCACGCAAGGACAGTGGCCGGAACCTCCCGTTTCGACCCTAAATCTCGATTGATTTTCGACACGACCGATCATTAGCGTTGTGGTTAATTCTTCAAACAAGCAAGAAGAACCACACATAGATAGTCATACCGTTGAAACAATGTTTAACAACAAAAATAGGGGGATTTTTGGTTGATCTGGCAAATAGGGGCGAATAAAGGTCAAAAGAAGAGTAATACAGCCGCTCGCTAACCTTTAAGCGACCACGGAGGTTGAGGTACGTAGACTTTCCACGCCGAGTGGCTGTGACTACAAGGATAACACAAACAACCGGGCAATTTTAACGATTTTAATCACATCTTCATCATCAAGCAGAGATTTATCGATCGCTGAAATACTAAAACAGGGGAAATATGGTGTTTGCAAATGTTTTAACGTGCAGAAAACGTAACTTCTCAATAACCTGTGGCAGCAGCCTTCTCGCGTACGAGGTCCGCTAGTGGTGGAATCATCTGCTCGTCAGTCGAGAGGCGATCAAGCAAATACTGCCAAAACGACACGCCAAGCTTCCGG
>JAZFYA010000192.1:0-2585 GCA_036443315.1 Pseudomonadales bacterium | reverse complement strand
AATATGTAATCGTCCTGTTCTTGGCATAAGGCACAGTCTAACCGAAGGCTTTATGCATTGCTACTAAGTTGTTTAATTGTCAGTGTCCCCCTAAACCCACATAGCCGCCATCGACGCCGTCTTTCTTCGGCCCAGATTTTCCGAGTTTATATCCTGCCTTCTTGAGCAACCCCTGGACGATAATCGTGTCTTCTCGTTTATTTATACCTTTTCGCCCAACGCTAGCTGTTATTTTTTTTGTCATAGAATTCCTATATTATCTAAACAAATGCTCTTATTATTATAGTGAGATGGCGTTCATGTCCCCCTATTGCATTTAACACAGTTAGTCATTGGGTTAAATGTGAGTGATTTTTTTAACGTATTTCTGGGGTAAAAATGGGGCAGAAATAACCAATTACGCACGCACCAAGACTTACCCCGAAGTACTATCCAGGTCATCCCAGGGAACAAAATTGGCAAAATCGGCTCCTTTCCTGACAAAGGCCAAGCACAATTCGTTGGCTTCCTTCTTTGTTAAATCTAGAATACTGGTACGACCATAGTCTTGCACGAGATAAGAAGTTTGATTATGCAGAGTAATTTCTAATTTCATTACAGGAGATAATTCTCCGGCTATTACTGATGCGGGTACTGGTGTATTTAACAGCCAGTTTACAACCGTTTTAGTTAATTTACCGTTTGCTGCAAGCAATCCCTTTTCATAGGGAAAGTTGATGGCTATTTTGTCAATTTCTTTAATGTGGCAGTAGTGCCCAAGATTTTGCAGCTGCGATGAGGCATAAAATCCTGATTCCAGAATCGCTTCAAATATGGCATTATGGCTAACAAACCATTCTACTATTATTTGAAAAATTATTTTTTCATCCGCAGGTTCTAACTCTACGGTATTGAGCAAATATTTCATATCGCTAATAATGGAGCAAGCACCAACCCCCCGCTTTTAATGATTGCAATAATAAGAAGTACAATGACTATCGTAATGCCCGCGGCAATCAAAAGAATTTTCAAAAATTCTAAAACTTTATCGAGCACTTCTTTCGGTGTAGGTAAACATACTTTCGGTTGACAGCGCGTAGGAGTAATACACTGCTTGGAATCATCAATTATTCCACACCAACGCTGAGTGTTTGGATCACGATAGACACCGATATGCAAGTTAAAAATTTGTTTACCTTTGCCAGTTGTAACCCCAGGAGTCACTTGCCTACCCACAATATTGGTGCGAAAAACAGGCACACCCTCCGCCACACAAGGTACGAGATCACGCCAACGTGGGGCTTCTATATCAACGTGGGTAAGTGTTTTTCCACATAGTGGCATATCAGGAACGTTCATCCGATACCCTTGAAGAACTTCTTGCCCACGCTGCTTCGACGGTTCTTTTGCTTTCACAGGAATGGTGACTTTGCGTTGGCTAAGGCCAACATCGTGAGGCCATGTGGATGTCAATTTTGCTTGGATATCATCTGGTATTGCCTCAGGTTTCATCTTGCTATTTGCCTGACTCTTGCATGTTTCGCAAACACCACAACTGCCACTGCACTTTCCTTGAACAGGTAAGTAGATTCCCGCACCTTGTACTTCGGCAGCAGCGGTTTTATGAATGGCAGCGGTTTGCTCAGTGGATGAGTGACTTAAACGTTGTACAGAAGCAGAATTATTATGTGAGGGCTTATTATCATCATTGCCATCACCATCATTGTTACCATCCTGATTGTTGGCAGTAGCCATTTTTTGTACGGGCGCGGTAATTACTTCAATCTGAGCTTCATTGTTCAAGTCACTATTGATATTTTTGGCTTGTTTATCCACTGGATTTTTTCTTGTGGTGGATAATGTTATCGGAGAGAGGGTTATTGCTGTCGGGGTTGGTTTATATTGCGACGTTCCAGAAAGCGTGTTGTGGTTGCTTTGCTGTTGTTGTATAAGTCTTGTAGCGTTATATCCCTTTAAAGGCTTCGTTTGTACGTTATCTTTAGCGCAGGTGTGGTCTTCTTGTTTTTCATTCCCTGTGTTTTCCATCCTGTCAAGCAACTGTATCACTGCCTGATTGCCAATCGTTCGCTGCAAGTACATAAAATCTTCATGTTTCTGAAGAGGATGTTGTCCGCCTGCCTCTATCCGTTGCACTACGGTATTAATCGAGTGCGGCGTGCCATCAAGGGGTATGTTCAAAGATGACATACGTGCTTGAAACTGAGCATGCTCTAACAACGATGCATTTTCCTGCGCAGTATCAGTAACACGGGTCTGTGGCGCCGCTGGTTCTACCGTCTGCGCAACCTTTGCTGTTTGAGGCATCTTATGAACCTTAATAAAAATGGATGTTATGTTATTATTATAGTGCGAGCTTAAGTACTTTTCATTTTTTTCTCGCTGTCGGCGTTCAAAATCCCTCTGCCATTTAACACAATTATAGGACTATTAAGCAACGGGGCGGGTGTTATGGCTGTATCACCCTTATTCTCCGTAGAGGCTGGACATACAGCCTATAAAAACAGGGGATTAGGAATATTTAACACTCTATAGGGATTGTGTTAAACCTGCGAGCGGGTAAGTTTTGTTCTTATGGCTAGGTAGGT
>JAZFYA010000191.1:0-28878 GCA_036443315.1 Pseudomonadales bacterium | reverse complement strand
CCACCACTGACCACTAATAACACCCGGCCTCGATATTTATGGATTAAGCCGGGAGTAGGGTTACTGGCCGCTTCCTGCAGGGGATCGTGGGAAAAACCGGGTTGTTTATCCAGCTCCTGTCCCATCGGAAGTAGCTGCCGTAGTAATGGGTCGTTCCAGTCCCCCTTGGTTATACGCTGAATAAAGGGCAGGGGCGCGCGCAGGGGAAAATCTATAGCGGCCGTTAGCGCTGCAGGCAAGTGGGCTTTATCCAATTCCAGCAGTGCAAACAATTGTTCTGGCTTACGGATTACCCCGGCTAGTAGCTGTTGCCAGCTTGCCGTATGGTGCTGGCCTGTTTGGATGCGGTCAGGCTGAGTATGAGAGTGTTCCGCCTGACGAAGGGCTTTAGTTTGAGGTATCATTAGCGCCTTAAAAATTTATCAATAGCAATGCTGTTGTTAGTTAGGGTCAATAGTACTCAAGTAACAATCACGCATCGAGAGGATATTAATGGCTACCTATTCTACCAACGAATTCAAAAATGGTCTTAAGTTAATGTTGGAAGGGGATCCCTGTACCATTCTAGAAAATGAATTCGTCCGCCCTGGTAAAGGCCAGGCTTTTAGCCGAGTTAAATTCCGCAATCTGAAAACAGGTCGTGTGTGGGAGCGATCACTCAAATCTGGTGAGACCCTGGAAGGCGCCGACGTGATGGATATCGAGATGGAATACCTTTATAACGATGGTGAGTTCTGGCATTTTATGGAGCCGGAGACCTTCGAGCAACACCAGGCCGATAAAAATGCGGTGGGCGAAGCGGCCAAGTGGTTAAAAGAACAGGATCGTTGTGAAGTCACTTTATTCAACGATGCGCCGTTGTCAATTGCGGTGCCCAATTTTGTAGAGCTGGAAGTGACTGAAACCGACCCCGGCCTAAAAGGGGATACTGCCCAGGGCGGCAGCAAGCCCGCTACGTTATCAACTGGCGCTGTAGTGCGTGTGCCGCTGTTTATTAATATCGGTGAGGTGCTGCGGATTGATACCCGTAGCGGCGAATACGTTAGTCGTGCCAAGGGCTAAACGTGTTGTAATCTGTAGGCACGGATGTTGTACTAGCAGGTCACACACGGATGTTGTACTAGCAGGGCACACTTGTTCTGAGATAAAAAGTTCTGAGATGAATGGCACTGACTTAAGGCCGAACAACGAGTAAAGAGCCTTGAATCCGCTGTTCTACGCTGAGCCCACTTTCGGTTGGAACCCCACGCCCTTAAGTGGGCTCAGCGTAGAACAGCTACTCCAGTGGTACCCGGATACCGCACAGTCTAGCCAGCCTCGGTAGTCACTACCCTCACCAGGGCGTGGGGTTCCAACCGAGTGAAGGTAGTGACTACCGAGGGTGGCGGCGGGATACTACCGTCGCAAGCTGTTAACAGCGTTGCCCTTAAGTAAGCGCTATTCAGTTCTGAGATAAAGAATCCTGTCATGAATAAAGACAACTGGCGTCCCTCCGCATCTATTGAACGCTTAAAAAATCGAGCCATAATACTTGCTACCGTTCGCCATTTTTTTTCCGAGCGCAATGTACTGGAAGTAGAAACGCCGCTGCTGGCCCGTTACTCGGTCACTGATCCTCATATGGATGTGCTGACCGCCGACAATCCCTTGGCAGAAGCGCAGCGATTTTATTTACAGACCTCACCCGAGTACGCCATGAAACGATTGTTAGCGGCGGGGTCTGGGGCAATCTATCAAATCAGTAAAGCTTTTCGTCGCGGTGAACAGGGTAGTCGTCACAATCCAGAATTTACCCTTCTGGAATGGTATCGTCCCGGCTTTGATCATTTTGAATTAATGGATGAAGTGGCGGAATTAGTTGTTACAGTTTTAGACTGCAACGAAAAATTTCAGCGCTTAAGTTATCGGGAAGTCTTTCAACACTATCTAGACATTGACCCTCTGCTTGTCGATTGTGAGCAGCTACAAAAAATTGCCCGCAGTCATACTGATATACAACTGGAGAGTGACAACCGCGACGACTGGTTGAACGTGTTATTGGCAGAAATTATTGAGCCGAAACTAGGTGTTGATGCACCCACGTTTATTTATAACTATCCCGCCAGTCAAGCGGCTCTGGCAAAAATATCAACCGATAAAAACAACGCGTTGGTTGCGCAGCGGTTTGAGTTATATGTTAGCGGTATTGAGTTGGCTAATGGTTATTTTGAATTAACAAATACAGCCGAGCAGAAAAAGCGGTTTCAGCAGGATCAGAAACAAAGAAAATCACTAGGGCAAACTGAAATTGAAAGTGATGCCTATCTATTATCGGCAATGGAGTCAGGGCTGCCATCTTGTGCGGGTGTTGCACTGGGAGTAGATCGATTGGTGATGCTGGCGCAGGGCGCGCGATCAATTGCTGATGTGTTGGCGTTTCCTGTGGATAGGATTTAACGCGCATAATGGCGGTGAAAAAAACAGCCTGAATAAAAAAGTGGATAATAAATGGTCGACTAATTATGCTAAGCTTGCCTGCCTGTTTATAGGCCCGTTATTGAAAAGTGAAGTTAAAGAATGAAAGCGACAGTTAAGTGGGTCGATGGCGTCAGTTTTTCTGCAGAATCCGAGACCGGACACGCGGTAGTCATGGATGGTCCGCCAGACTATGGTGGCCGTAATTTGGGGCCGCGTCCTATGGAGATGTTGTTAATGGGTATGGGGGTGTGTGCTTCCTTTGATGTGCTGAGCATGTTGAAGAAATCCCGTCAGCAAATAGAAGGCTGTGTGGCTGAGCTTACGGCGGAGCGGGCCGATGCCGTGCCAGCGGTATTCACCAAAATCCACCTCAGGTTTATCGTTACTGGTCGTCAGTTGAAAGAATCCCAGGTGAAACGTGCGGTTAGCCTGTCGGCGGAGAAGTATTGTTCAGCTTCTATAATGATGGAAGCAGCCGGTGTGGAGGTCACCCACAGTGTCGAGATGATCGAGTTGGATGACTGATATAAATATTGCGCAGGCGCGCCAAGTTTTACTAGCTGTCCCAAACCCGCATCACGTGGCATTATTTATAGAGCGTTTTGGAGAGGTGGTGTTTTTCTATAGCCGTTTGTTGGGTATAACGTTTGTCTGATGTCGAAAAACGATAACGTAGTCCTACACCGCTAACCAGCAGATTCTCGTCGTGCAGAGGCTTGACCTTTTTGGTTTTATTGCCCTGGAAAAAGCAGTAGATTATTCAACTGCTTTTCTAGGGCAATCCAGTCAGAAGTGATTAAACACTGAGATGTCTATCATAGGGAAGTATTGTTAGAGGATAAGACTTCCCCTCTAACGTTTAGCCAGGCAATCACAATACCGGCAGCAATACCGGACATATGGCCTGCCCAGGATATACTGGGACGAAGATCAAAGACGGTGAGCAGCAGACCGCCATAAAGGACTAGGGTGATAACAGCGATTAAAATGGCTTTGATCGAGCGCCGATAATATGCATCGGCAAGAATAAAGGCCCATAAGCCCAAAACGAGTCCGCTCGCACCGATGTGGTACGCTTGGCTACCGATCAGCCAGGTGCCAAGGCCCGCTAAAATAATTGTGATTGCTGTCAATTCCCAGAATAACGCACGCTGCTTGAGCTGAATGAGAAACCCCAGCCCGAATAAAGGCAGACTGTTGGCGATGAGATGTAACAGGTTGCCATGAATAAACGGCGCCAAGGGAATCTGCAACAAGCCAGACAATGTTCTCGGTAGAATGCCGTATTGGTGCAGGTTGCCAGGCACCAACCACTGCGCGGCATGCACACCCCACATAATGCCTAGCAGATAAATAACATCGGGAAATCTTACCCTGCTGCGATCTTCTATTGGCATTATGTTGTGAAATCCTGGGTCGTAAAACCTTGTGCCGAGAGACATTGAGTGACTTGGTCTATCGATATTTCCTGCTCTTCCCGGATCAAAGAAATAATGCTCGTTCCAGAACAGCTATTGTTAGGCGCAGGATTGCTGTGCACGCCAGTTTTATCAATGTAGGCCATTGGCATGCCGAAATCGTTATTCAAAAAAGTAAAGACAATGTCTTTCCATTTCAGGCTGGAGAAGGAAACATCGATGCGCAGCATATGACTTTCTTCATGCGTAAAGAGGTTTTCCATAACCGCTTCTGTTCCTGGCGCAACAAGCGAGCGTACCAATAGTTCAGGGTAGGCGCGTATGGGTCGAAGCACGATCGTGGCCCCTGCTTTTTTTAAACGTTGGCGATTTGAGTCGAGGGAACATTCAGCTGCAATGATTGCCTGCGTGCCCAGCTCTTGAAGTCGATTCAAGACATCAAAGGTGAGGCTATCAGACATTGGATCACCGGCATTCTTGGCTAATATCACGATGTATTTAGCACTGGTGACACTAACAGCCGTCAAGTTCGCGTTGTCTTCTGCCACGCCAGTGTAGTGTACAACACCGTGTTGGCTAATCGCATGGGGCAGCCCCTGGGGATATTTTCGCGTTAAAATCTGTATCGGCAATGCTTCAAATTCGGGGGTCGCTCGAATTTGTCCGATCAATCGGTCCAGATAAGCATCAGTATTTTCATCTGGTGTGTTGATAATCAACAGATGGTTTTTCATATCGTCCCACATCCAATTACCTTTTAGTTTATCCTCACGAGTTTGAATTCGGTATTCAAAAAACTCTGCTGCTAACTGTGCTAACAAGGATATGGCAAACATATACATGCACACGATAGTGAACAGTCGTCCCTGCCAGCTAGCGGCGGAAAGATCGCCGTATCCAACCGTTGTTGCCGTAGTTATTGACAGCCAAAATGCATCGCCCCAGGCCAGCTTCTCAAAATACACCATCGCTAAGGAATGGATAACGATCAAAGCTAGGAGTAACAATAGCAAACGGCTTAGTTTGAACAGCACCCGCCGATTGCGTTGTTGGGTGTATTTCAAGTAACGCCGTCGCTTCCAGAACTGAAGGACAATAAATGGTTGAATCATCCGTCTGTTGTATCCTTATTCTTTGCCTTTATCTGCTGTTTTTCTTGATCCTTTTTTTGATAATAGAGATTAACTTCTTCCAGAACGCGTTGTTTGATGCTCTTTTCATCCGAGCCATCCATAGCGTAACGCTGTGCCAAGTATTTCAGGTCTTCATGGTTAAATGATAATCCAATCCGTGGCCGTTGAATACGTTGGTAGGGAAGTCCGGCAATTTTTCGAATCACATCGCTAGGATTGAGGTTTTCATCAGCAGCTTCATAACGAATACGTTTATTGAGTTGCTCTTTGAATACAAAATGCATTTGTATTTTTCTTAATGCGTGTTTTTCATCTGACCATTTATCGTCATGTTTAATTCCCATGAGGCCACATCTCTGCAATCACGTCTGTTGGGCAAAAGACTTGTAGAAAAACATCGGTCGATCCATCATCGCCGATCTCAATGTTTAGTCCGTAGTGATCATCATTTCCCTCGCATTCATGGAAGCGCAATTCTTCGCCATCGCTGGCCTCAGATAAATTCTCTTGCTGGCAATCACGGGGATAGTAATAAGCTACTTGATCTTTAATCGTCTGCACATAGCTATCGGTCAGCCAGCCCTTTAAGGATTCGGGTTGCTCTTGCACGTCTAGCTCAACCCAGTTAGCTGCCCACAGCTGAGAGAAAGCCTGCTCGTCAAATAACGCATACACTTGTTGCCTGGAGATCTTTTTAGCAAAGCATAAGCTAATATCGCCATCATTATCTTCCAGCGACATAAAGAATACCTGATTATTCTCATCCTTAAGAACAATTTCCTTACTGGTGCCCGAGGAGTATTCGTAGGTACCAATTTTGCTGACTTCGAATTGCTTTTCTTGCAGCTCCACTGGCAGTGACTCGCGATACTTGAGCGATACAATATCACCGACCTCAAGCTGGTCCGGTGTTTCAAGCTGCCGCTGCCGGTCTTTTTTGCCCGAGAAAAACTTTTTAAACATACGCTTAGCCAAATAAGTAGCGACACACCACGGTTACTTTGCAGGTAGTCTCGCTGTATGGTTATAAAGGTGCCATTGCCGGTATTATAAATGCGCTGCAGCGGTGCTATTTATAGAACCGCTGCATTATTTTTAAAGGTGATTAATTAAAGAAGCCAATAACTAACTAGCCTTCTTCTGTTTTAATCGTTCCAGCACACTCGCTCCGCTCGCACTACCGGCACTTGATGCACCAATACCTGCAGCCTTGAGCTTGGAGTCCAGTTCATCGCCCTGTGCTGTCGATGTCATCCATTCACCGGCTTCCATGCGATCTTCCCAATTCGTCTGTTTCTTTTTTACACGCTCCAGGGCCTTCGAGACGCGATGTTCCTTGGCACTAGTCGCTGCAAAGTTAGTGGACATTGACGATGTGGCTTTCTGTAACTGTTCAACTGTCTGGATCTTTTCTAATTCACGCTTATTTTTCTGAATCGTTTTTTCGCGCTGACGAATCATGCTGTTGATCTTGTTGACCTGCGCACTTAAATCTAGATGTTCGGTGTTTTTATCCTCCGCATCAGCTTCCAGTTCCGCGATTCGATCGGCCACTTCAATGGCGAGAGCTTCATTATTGGCCTCCAATGCCTGCAGCGCCTTAGACTCATAGTCGGCAATATCTTGCTGCAAAGTATTCACTTCACGTTTGAGTTTAATTTCGGTCGCTTTCAGATTGGTGAGTGATTGTTTTGCCTTGCCAATGGCATCCTCGGCATCGCGAATTTCTTGTCCTAAAATACGCATGGCATTGGCGTCGACAACGGCCTCTCCCGCTTCACTGACACCACCACGCACCGCCGTTAAAATGTTTCTCAAAATGCTCATATGTTTGCTCCGCTGTACTAATAGGGTTTAGGCCAATAAAGGTTCGATGACTTGAAGCACATCCAGGGTATTTTCAGCCTGGACCTCCAGCTCATGCACGATATTGTCAAATACTGTATTGAGGGCCATGGCACCAAATAAAATATAGGTTTCTCCTTGGCGACCGATGGAACTCAAGGGGATAGCTGGGCTGATAAACAACAGTTCTTGGTTAAGCTCAGCCAATTTATCGGCTTGGACTTCCGCTACCGTAAAGAGTGGCGTAATGGCCAACAGCTGAGTGTCGGTTTTCACAATATTGATGGGAAATTCCTCATTATTAGAACAAATAACTTCCAATACACCGCTTTCTGAAAGCACAGCATCGAAACGGGTACCTTCATCAGTCATGTGAGCGTTCAGTTTGAACGCGAGGTCATTAAGTGACATGAATAGCTCCTTTAGAGTCATGAAATGCCATATTATGGCTTTCGAGGTTCAATGTAAGCCATATTATGGCTTGTGGCAAGTTTTTTATTGTCTGTATTATCGCTTGTAAAAAATACCCCGTCCCGCTGTTTCCAGGCGTGTTGGTGATACTGGTACAGCGTATGGGATCCTAAGGTATTGGCTTTGATCGTGTCTGACGCGTTGAAATAATAGGGTGCAAATACAAATGCTGCGAGTATTTGCTCTTTGGATAGCCATTGGGAAGGAACTGTTAGTGGCCTGGCGTTGGCGATTCTAGCCGATGCCGGGCTGCCCCTTACGGTGCCGATGGTCCATCCCCATTCGCCAAAAGTTGGCACATTGCTATGGTATTGTTCGGTGGTGAAACCTGCTGCGTGCAAGGTTTTGCCGATGGAGATAAAGGCATCCTTGGTATGGAAGGGCGACGTTGATTGAATACCGATGGCGCCATCACCGCTAAGCAGTTGTTTGAGTCGTGCATAAAAGAAATCAGAATAAACTTTGTTGATATCTGGATGGCTTGGGTCCGGCAAGTCAACAATAATGGCATCAAAGTGTCGTCTGGCGCTTACCAGTTTTTCGACTTCAACGAAGGCATCACCGAAAATCACTTGCACTCTATCATCGTTAAATGCATTTTCGTTAAGGTCGGTGAGGCGCTGATTAACCGCTGTCGGTGCCAACGGATCGCGGCCACTAAACAGTGCCACCATATCGGGATCGAGATCAATCAGCGTGACTGATTTGGGGTTCCAGTGCAGTATTTCTCTTAACGCCAAACCATCACCCCCGCCGATCACCAAAACATGTTCCTGTCTCGCCGAGGCGAGCAGTGGCGGGTAAGTTAAAAAGCTGTGATAAATAACTTCATCGTTACTGGAGAATTGCAAGCGACCGTTAATATAAAGGCTGGTGATCTTGGGCAACCCTTTGCCGATCAGCCGCTCGGTAATGGTTAAATGTTGGTAGGGCGTAATTTTGGTATAGATGACTTGGTCTTTGAACAAGGCATTGTGCATGTTATCTATCCATGTTGCGCCACCCGCGGCCAGCGAACCGATCAATACCAATAGCACGCCGTGTGCGATCCAAAGCTTTACGCGCCCCGATAAATGCTGTCGATAGTTAACAAGAAACGCCACACCGACGAGTGTATTCACCAGTGCAGTGCCTAGCGCGGCGACAACAATAGGCAATTTCAAACACAGCAATACCCATATGGCGGCCCCCACTCCGGCACCGATATAGTCGGCGCCATAAATCGTTCCCACATTGTTTTTGAGATGCCGTCCGTGTAGGTGTTCGCGAATTCTCGCGATTAACGGTATTTCCATACCAATCATCAAGCCCAGCACCGCGCCTGCGAAAAAGGGAATGATTTTAGCGATGCGTGACAATGCGCGAACAACGTCTCCGTCCGTGGTAATGCTGGCATGTAAACCATAGATTTCTTGCAGGTAGGCAGGAAACGAGAACGCCAAGGAAACACTCATCGAGATAACAATGACAGCAGTGGCGCCGACAAAACCAATGGCTAGCTCTAACCAAACAAAACCATTGAATGCACAGCGCACCCATTTAGCAACAAATGCACCCACGCCCATGGAGACAATCATAATGCCAATCATTGTGTAGATAGTAGATTCAAGTGCACCCAGCACTCGACCGGCGTAATGCGCCATTAGGTATTCATAAATCAGTCCACAGGCCGCCAGCGTTCCCATGATGAAAATGAGAAAAGCGTCTTGTAGCAAGAGTCCCTGACGTGAAGGGCTGAGGATGTTAGTGGCCATGTTAGTACTTTTGTTAATCCTCTTGTTAGTGCTCTTGTTAGTAATATGGGGCTAAGCAAGCACACCACTTAAAAGTAAACCGACGGCAATGAAAATGACCGCTTCAACAAATGCGATACCGACATTTTGTTGATTATCCACTTCTTCCACGACATCGATTTTAGCGAGAATGGCAGAGCGAGCGATCAGCGCGAGCACCGACAACACAAGTGTCAAGCCAACGGCAATCGCGGCCCAACTTACGGCTGATATTAACGGCTCAACGTGTAAATACTCCACCATACTACCACCGGCACTTACCACTAATGATGTGCCCAAAATATGTCCCGCGTAGCGAATCGCTAGCGCTGTATTACCGGCCTCAATTGCTTTTTGAAAACTCTCGCCGTCATGGCGACGACTGAATATTTGCGCGCGTAAGCGTGTCACGACTAACAACACCAGCTGTGCTGCAACGAAGACCAGTAAAACGGGCAGCAATCCTTCCCAGTTCTCGGACTCAACCCAGTTAACTGCCGAGCTAATAATGATCCCTAGTGCCAAAAAATTTGCGGCTTGGATCACTCCGGCACCGACATTGTGTTGAGTCACTGCGTCTTTGAGTGACAGCTTGTGAAAAATAACCAGATCATTAACGATAGAGCCGATCTTGAGTAACACGATACCCACAATGGCATAGGTCACCACATTCAGCGCTTCAACGAGGAAGTCTACGGCAGCATCGCCGCTGACTGCGGCTGATAGCACCAAGGCCAGTGCGCCCGCACCACCGGCAAAGGAAATCCCAAAGGCGTAGTTGTCCTTTTCCGCCAGCTCGACGGTGGTACTGACGCCAGCAAGTAATCCAAAGAGAACGCGAAAACTGCAAATTGCAGCGACTGCGATAGCTAGATCGATGACAACAATAGTGATTGTCCAAACTGATAATTCATTAATCATTGAGTTTTCTCCGCCTTACTTGCCGCCAAAAGAACTGCGCGATGATTGATAACTGGAACTGCGGTAACTGGAGGTCGTTGTCTTAGATGATCTAGCCATGGTTTTAGGCTTGAACCTCGATTGCGTCCTCGCCACTTGCGAGGTGGTGTGTTTAGTTTTTGCATAGGGACTATTGAAGGTCTTGCCGCTACGCTTAAATTTATCTTTTGTACGCCGCTCAATTGACGCTTGGCCGCGACGCTGGGCTGGTGAAGTGTAGGCGGAACGACCGTAGTCATGGTAGTAACTGTAATCACGGTGTCTTCCCCAATTATTGTAATAGATGGGGCGATGGAGCAGACTCGAAAAGAAGGCATATTGTCCATACCACTGCCAGAACGATCCTCCCGAACTTCCAGAGTGCCAACTGCCGTAATGGGGATTGCCAACCAATTGACTGCCGGCACCAAAATCGTCGGCATTATTAATTCGTGCGCTAGCGTCTCGGCTCATCGCGGCGACACGCGCCAATTGTCCCTCCGACATATCGGCCAGCACATTAATGGGATCGCTTAGTATCATACCGTAGGTGTCTGGATTAGCCGCAGTCTCAATAGCGGATAGTTCTTGATAAACTTTATTGACGGATTTATAACCTAGTGAAACCGCGTTAGGAATATCCGATTTTGCATCTGATAACCGTGATTCAAGCGATCTGAAAATTGGGCCATGCGGCGTAGCATCTTGTGCTAGCGCAGCGGTCAACTGGCCAACATCCGGCTTACTTTTCTTAATCATTGCTGCGTATTGTTTTAGCACGCCAACGTTTGCAATATGATCCGATTCAATATGTTTCTTGAGACGACTGAGCTTTGTTTGCGTAGCCAAAACCTGCTGATCCAATTGTTGTTGCCATTTATCCTGCTCTGATGAGCAACCGATCAGCAATAGGCTTTGGAATAGCAGCAAGACTAAGAACCATTTAGCTTTTTCCATGAAGACTCCCTTAATTATTTGTTGGTGTTGGCAATTGATCGGGCTATGCATCAAATAAGGCACCCAACCGTGTCGGAGTAACATCGGGGGTTAAAACAGTGAAATCGGCATCTGTGTTAGAGGGATAACCCCGAGCAGCGGCCTTAATACAAACATCGGCATCCGGAAAGTGGTTGGCAATGATACTCGCGGCTTGCATTGGCTGTGCATCACCACACATAAAGATATCGAATGCTGCGTACTGATATTCGGGCCAGGTATGGACCGTGATATGTGATTCGGCAAGGACGAGAACACCGGTGATACCGCCGTGGCCACCGAATTCGTGAAAATGGTGAACCAAAACCGTCGCACCACCAGCCGCTGCGGCGCGTGTCATCAACGCTTTAAGACCATCGCTGTCCAGCATGGCATGCTGACCGCGGCACTCGATTAGCAGGTGCTGCCCCATAATCATGTCGGCATCCCTGATTTAATGGTGACCTTCATTGTTCTGCACCGTTATTTATGGGCTGCCATGTAAAGATCTGCATATCCAGGCTTTTTCTTGTTAAGTCATATTGTGGCAATAAGTAGGGCAATAGTAGGTACATGCACATCTGCGTCAAGTGTTATTGGATTTAATTTCATAGCGATGAATCCAATGGACCGGGCCGTAAGCAATGCATAGAGGTGCCCTTAACGGGGTTGTAAAGAAATGCTGGACCACATCATGTCTATTTATATAGAGGTGTAATATATCGTGCGAATAAAACTTCCGCCCCCAAAAACCGAAAATTATCTCTTATGATAATCCACACAAATGGCAACCTCGCTAGCGGCCCCCAAAATTACTGGCACCCGTTGATGAATTTTCTCTGGTTGAATATCTAAAATCGGCCCAGTATCGGTATAAGCCGCCCCGCCAGCCTGCTCAACCAACATCCCCATAGGATTTGCCTCATACATCAAGCGCAACTTGCCGGGTTTATTGGGATCGCGACTATCCCAAGGATAAGTGAACAAACCACCTCGACAAAGAATGCGGTGAACGTCAGCAACCATCGCAGCAACCCAGCGCATATTAAAGTTCTTCTCTCTAGGCCCGTCGCTACCGGCCAACAGATCGCCGATATAGCGCTGCATGGGATCGGCCCAGAAGCGTTGATTGGACATATTGATGGCAAATTCCTTGGTGTCGGCGGGAATGCTGATTTTGTCTACAGTAAGCACAAATTCGCCACTGTGCTGGTCGAGGGTATACATCTGTACACCGTTGCCTGTGGTGAGTACCAACATTACTGAAGGGCCATAGAGGATATAGCCTGCCGCGGCCTGGTTGCGACCGGGTTGGAGGAAATCCTGTTCGCTGACGAAGTGGGTGGAGGACGTATTCGTAGCAGGCGTCTTAAAGATAGCGGGAGCCTTAAAGATGGAGAAAATAGTGCCAACCATACTGTTGATATCGATATTGGAAGAGCCATCTAGTGGGTCGAAAGCGACCAGATAGTTACCGTCGGGGTTGCCTATGACGATGTCTTCTTCCTCTTCAGAGGCCAGTGCTCGTACGTTACTGGATTGCAGCAGGTAATTCTTTAGTAGGTCGTTGGAAATCACATCGAGTTTCTTCTGGGTTTCCCCTTGTACATTGACTTCTTCTGCTGAACCCAAGACGCCAGATATAGCACCCTGCTGCAGGCGAAATGCAATGTCCTTACAGGCAGTAGCAATGGTGCTAATCAGGCTGGTCAGGTCAGCGGAGGTGTTGGTAGTTTGTAGTTGATGGTCGAGACGGTGCATCTTCTTATCCTTGGTGGGGTGGTCATGTGAATGCCTAGGATGCGTATTATGCCCATTACCCCAGGGTCTGTCAGTAGCCTGGATAGATGATTAATGAGTCAACTAGGCAGAAACCTGGAATAGGAAGCGGGAAGTTTTTCCTCTGCAGCGCCAAGAAGACCGCAAATGGTTAGATTGTTTATTTATGGTATTTAAATAAATCACTCAAGCCGGCTATTAAAACTGCTGTTTTGTGCACTGACAATAACTTGTTTTTTCGGTTAAGTGCTTGCAAGGGTATTGCTAACTACTTGATTTTTAAGTGTTAGAGAATAGTTTTGATTCGATTTTTTGGTGTTAAAAAAGAAAAATGGGTGATGGTTTTGTGCAGTTTGTCACATTTTTTTTGGCAGGCGGTGGTGGCTTGAATAGAAGATTTTTTCCTGCGCCATTATTTTGCTGTTTAGCTAGGTATGTATTGGTGGTTTTTTAAAATAAGAAAATTATTTGACGATTTTTTATTTGTACTAATATTTTTTCTCGATAAGTGACAAAAAATTTACACCAAAAGCATAATTTTTTTAAAGAAATAGATATAAAAAAATCGAAATAAAAAATGTGGAATAGTTACCGTGAAACGCGTCACTTTTACAGGTTGAAGGTTATTGCTAGCTGATCTAGTCTGAGCTTGAAATTGAGAAATCAAAAGCGTAAAAGAGAGAGGATGAATAAAATGAAAGCGAAAGTTGCATTACTGTTTTTCATTTCATCACTGGCTCATGCAGTAGATTCGATAGACGCAGTTTCGATCAATGCGGATTATTGCAAGGTGCCTTACATCGATAAAATGGATGGCCGTTTAGGTACGTATCGTGGGCAATGTAATGATGAAAAGCCCCATGGTTCAGGCACGGTCACTTATCACAATGGTGATAAGTTGGCAGGAGTATTTAAGGGGGGGGTGTTAGAAGGCAATGGCACCCATATATTATCAGATGGAAGTCATTATAAGGGCGGCTGGGAAAATGGCCAGCGTCATGGTTGGGGCGCTTATACCTGGGCGCGTGGTAGTTCTTATATAGGTGAATGGGTTGATGATAAGCGCCATGGTAAAGGTGTTTTTACCTGGTCTAATGGCAATCGTTTTGAAGGTGAATTTCGAAATAATAAACGTTACAACGGCAAGTACTACACCAGAAATGGTCGAGTTTACAAGTGTCGTCTAGGTCAGTGCCGGTAGTCGTCATCTTTGATCAATAGTTGTTTGTAGTTATTGATATATGTGCAGTAGGCACTGACTGTTCTCCCCTCCCTCCCCCCTGATGTGTATGTAGTAGGGGGGAGGTTTTTTCAAAATCCATATCAAATTTTTTATTGCGTATCCATGTGATCAACATTCCTCGCGAAGCGCTCGCAATAATCCTGGAAAAAGCAGTTGGTACCCAAAGCATTCGTTGTACTTACGGGGCGGGCCCTAAATTTCAATCGCTTTGGGTATAGCTTGAGAAGATTCACCAAAAAAATAATTAGCGATTCAAACGATTTCCAATCAATTGCTCGACCACTGACGGATCGGCTAGAGTGGAGGTATCCCCGAGATTGTCCAATTCATTGGCGGCCAATTTTCTTAAAATTCGCCGCATGATTTTACCAGAACGGGTTTTGGGTAATGCCGGTGCCCACTGGATTAAATCCGGTTTGGCGATAGAACCGATTTCCTGGATGCACATAGCTACCAGCTCCGCTTTTAAATCATCCGAGGGTTCCAGCCTGCTCATTAAGGTGACGTAGGCGTAAATGCCCTGGCCTTTTATCTTGTGTGGATAACCGACCACTGCAGCTTCTGCAACCGCATCGTGCAGTACTAGTGCGCTTTCCACTTCAGCAGTGCCCATACGGTGACCAGAAACATTGAGCACATCATCCACTCTGCCAGTAATCCAGTAGTAACCCTCTTCATCGCGTCGGGCACCGTCACCCGTAAAGTAGTAACCGGGGTAGGTACTAAAATAGGTATCGATCATGCGTTGATGATCGCCGTAGATACTGCGAATTTGACTGGGCCATGACGCTTTGATGGCAAGATTGCCTGCGCCTGCGCCATCGATTTCATTGCCTTCAGTATCGAGCAGGACTGGCTGTACACCGAAGAAAGGTAGGGTGGCGGAACCGGGTTTCAAGGCAGTGGCGCCAGGTAGAGGCATTAGCATTTGGCTTCCAGTCTCGGTTTGCCACCAAGTATCGACAATGGGGCAGCGAGATTCACCCACCACTCGGTAATACCACTCCCAGGCTTCTGGATTAATAGGTTCGCCGACTGTTCCTAACAGAGTGATTGAGCTGCGTGAGGTGCGGGTTACAAATTCGTCGCCTACTGCCATTAACGCACGAATGGCAGTAGGGGCGGTGTAGAAAATATTGACCTGGTGCTTATCGCAAACCTGCCAGCAGCGGGATGCATCGGGGTAGGTGGGTACACCCTCAAAAAACAAGGTAGTGGCACCGTTAGCCAGTGGGCCGTAAAGGCAGTAGGAATGGCCGGTGATCCAGCCCACGTCGGCGGTACACCAAAACACTTCGCCATCGTGGTAATCGAAGGTGTATTTAAACGTCATTGCCGCCTGTAATAAATAACCGGCGGTGGTGTGCAAAACCCCTTTTGGTTTGCCGGTGGAGCCTGAGGTATAAAGAATAAACAGCGGATCTTCACTATCCATTAATTCGGGCTCGCATTCCGCTGCCACGTCGGCTATTAATTCGTGATACCAAACGTCACGTGCTGCATCCCAGGCAATATCACCACCCGTTCGTTTAACAGTGAGTACCGTGTGAACATTAGGGCAGGAGGCCAGCGCGATATCGGCATTGGCTTTTAATGGAATAGTTTTTCCGCCACGCACGCCCTCATCGGCGGTGATAAGCATTTGACAGTCGGAGTCGAGAATGCGGTCTTTTAAGGCCTCCGGAGAAAAGCCACCGAACACTACCGAATGAATCGCACCGATGCGGGCACAAGCCAACATGGCATAGGCGGCTTCGACAATCATTGGCATATAAATACAAACGCGATCACCTTTTTTAACACCGCGGTTCTTGAGTGCGTTGGCTAGCTTGCACACTTGTTGGTGCAGTTCGTTATAGGTGATCGTTGTGGAATCTTCCGGGTCGTCCCCTTCCCAGATAATGGCGGTTTGCCCACCGCGGGTTTCCAGGTGGCGGTCGATACAGTTGCTGGTGAGATTGAGTTTACCGTCGATAAACCAAGCTGCCTCGCCCTCGTTGAAATTATAGGCGCAAACTTTGTTCCAGGGCTGCTCCCAGCTGAGGAATTCTTCCGCCTGTTGCGCCCAAAACTGATTAGGGTTATCAATCGAAGCCTGGTACATGGCCTGATATTGTTGCTGATTGATATGAGCCTTGGCGGCAAATGATGTGGGAACAGGATAGGTTTTGGTTTCGCTCATGGTGTAATCCCTGTTTTAGTATTGATTAGATGTTCATCACTACAGCAGATGTTACTGCACTTTACGTGGTCACATATCACTTCACATGGTCAGACATAGTCCATCTGGACATAGAGGGTAAAAATAGTTGGAACAGAATAGCGGAAATGGAAGAGAGGGGAAATAGGGTGGTGCTAGGAGCCTGACCGAGAATAGGAGCCTCCTAGATACTGGACGGGACACCTGCGGCGCAAAATTTAGTGGGCTTGACGGTAATGGTGGGTTAAGGCTCGCCCTGCCACTTTGTCTTGTGCCCGGTGTCAACTGGCTAACTGAATCGGAATCGCGTTGCTGGTATGGCTGACGCTGTTGTCTTCGTTCATATAAATCATGCATGGTTTAAAACTGGCCAATTCTGCCTGTGTGTAATTGGCATAGGCGCAGATAATTACGGTGTCGCCAACACTCGCTTTATAGGCGGCGGCACCGTTTATGGAAAACATGGCTGAGCCCTCTTCACCGCGAATGGCGTAGGTGGTAAAGCGTTCACCATTGCTAATGTTATAAATCTGGATTTGTTCATACTCGTGCATACCTGCCATATCCAGTAGGTTGCCATCGATGGCACAGGAGCCTTCGTAGTTGAGCTCGGTGTGGGTGACTCGGGCCTTATGGAACTTGGCTTTTAACATAATTGATTGCATGGTGTAGATCTCAGTACTTAAAACAACGTGGTTAAAACGAAGCTTGGCAATAGCATTCGGCTTGGGATATTCCGACGCGCTAGGAGGCTGTCTGAGAATAGACTGACCTACTGCGGACAAGTCTGATTGGGCAGATTTTCCGCCCCTTTTTGTCAAATATACCCACTGTACCCAAAGCACTCCACAAAAAGCGTGTCGTGGGGCAGGCTCCCCTCCTCAGCTGATCGAAAAATTTGACTCAATCAGTCTTGCCCTCGCTACGGTTCCTATTCTCGGTCAGGCTCCTAGTGAGTGGCGAGCATACCCCAATCCTTGTGGGGATTGAGGATTAGTGTGACGTTATCGATCAGGCGAGGTTTGCCCAGTCTGGCTGCGGCCAGAATCACAATTTGCTCGGTTGCGTGGGTGACTTCTCGTAGGGTTTCGGCATCGCGTACGGAGAAATAGTCGGGCTGGAAGCCGGCGGTTCTCAGGGCCTGAATACAGTAATCCTCCAGCTCCTGATAGCTATCAAAACCGCAGGCGATGGCTTCGCGGCACTCGAGTAAGGTGCGATGCAGGGCAGGCGCAATGGAGCGCTCTTCCTCGGTCAGGTAACCATTGCGGGAACTCAGTGCCAGTCCATCAACATCGCGAACAGTTTCAACACCGAGCACGTCAATTGGCATACAGAGGTCTTTAACCATTTTCTCGATAATGGTTAGTTGTTGGAAATCCTTTTTGCCGAAAATAGCGATATCGGGTTGGACGATCTGGAACAGCTTGTTAACTACGGTAGCAACGCCTGCAAAATGGCCGGGGCGGCTGGCGCCACAGAGGGTATCGGACAGGTCGGGCACAACCACCAACGTTTGTTTGTCCATTCCTTCTGGATAAATTTCTTCAACGTTGGGATAGAGCAGGTAGTTGATGCCTTCGGCAAACAATTTTTCTTTGTCTGCCGCTAGTGTGTGTGGGTAGTTATCCAGATCCTCGTTGGCGCCAAATTGCAGAGGGTTAATAAAAATACTGACCACTACTACATCGGCGACCTGCTTGGCTTTGCGTACCAACTGGATATGCCCTTCATGCAGATTGCCCATGGTCGGGACGAAAGCAATAGTCTTGCTTTTACTCTTGTCTTTGCCAATGGCAGCGCGTAATTGTGTACTTGTGCTGAAAGTTTTCATCTCGCCCAACGTCCTACTAGTTTGTCTCGCTGATGTTGTGTGGCCTGAAAAATGTTAGCGACATAGGCTGCAGGTTGCTGTGGGTGCCTTTTGCTATATTAGCATTGCTTGAAGACACCGCCAAAATTACTCCTGGGTGGTCAGTCAATAAACGGGTTATTTGCTGACCATGATGTCTGAAGCCGACAAGTATGCCCCAATCGATACGGAGGATCAATGCTCGACAGGGGAAAATGTTACAAGTTTGTTACTAAAAGAAGCAGTGCTAAAGGTAACAAGTCTAGCTAGGATGGGCTTTGCCCTGTCATTAATATCTGCGGTTGAGGGCATGATAGATCAAGATCCACTGGGCCCATTGCACCCTAAGAGTGCTCGCACCGCGAGCGGGGCGAGTTCTCCTAGCTGAAACTATGCTTTTCCTCAGGGAATATTCCCCCCTTTACTGCCTCATTATAGGCACTGAGAGCGCTTTGTACGTCACAATTATCGGCTAGGAAGTTGTGTACGAACTTAGGACTGTGAGCGGATAGACCTAGCATATCGTGTAGTACCAGTACCTGGGCGTCGGTAGCGGCACCGGCACCAATGCCAATCACCGGGATGGTCAGGACTTGGCTGATCTCGGCGGCCAGAGTTGAAGGGATACATTCCAGTACTAGCAAGCTGGCACCTGCTGCCTCTACCTTTTTTGCGTCTTCCAGGATGGTGGTGGCCTGGGAGGAATCTCGCCCCTGTACCTTAAAGCCACCTAGGGCATGCACAGACTGAGGGGTAAGACCGAGGTGGGTGCACACTGGAATTCCGCGTTCTGTCATGGCCTTAATACTCTCCAGCAGCCATTCACCACCTTCCAGTTTTACCATATGGGCGCCAGCGCGCATAAGTATTGCGGAGTTAGTAAGTGTTCGCTCTTGGGTGCTGTAGCTGCCGAACGGCAGGTCACCAATAATCAATGGTTTGCTGCAGCCACGGCTTACGCAGCGGATATGGTAGGCCATTTCTTCAGTGGTGACAGGCAGCGTGCTGTCGTTACCTTGCAGCACCATCCCTAATGAGTCTCCCACCAGAATCACCTCCACTCCGGCTTGTTCGATTAGTTTGGCAAAGGTAGCATCGTAGGCGGTGATGACGGAAAACTTTTCTCCAGCACTTTTATGGGCCTGAAGGGTGGTGACGGTCACTTTGGTCATGCTTGCTTTGGACATGGTCTGGCCTCTACAAAAGTGTGGTCAGTTTCCGACTAAAAAAACGTCGGATTAAAATAGTGACGGCCACTGCGGATAGTGAGCAGGTAGTCCACAAGTTGGGCATAGTCGGTGTGGCGGTTGATCACATCCAGCTCATCGGCATTCACAATCAGCAGTGGTGCGTCGTCGTAATAGAGGAAGAACTCGCTGTATGCCTCGTTAATCGACTCCAGGTAGTCTCTAGATATATGCTGTTCATAATCGACACCACGGTTCTGGATGCGAGAGGTTAGTACGTCTACCGACGCCTGTAAATAGATCACCAGATCAGGCTTGGGGGCGTTGATCGTCAACTGCCGGTAGACCTTGTCGTAAAGCTGGTACTCATTCTGGTCAAGATTAAGGCGAGCAAACAACCGGTCCTTGTCAATTAAGAAGTCAGAGACCCGCACTGGCTCAAAGATATCCCCTTGGCGCAAATCCTGAATTTGTTGGCTGCGCTGGAACAAAAAGAACAGCTGGGTAGCCAGGGCGGCATTCTTTTGGTTTTGGTAAAAGCGCTCGAGGAAGGGGTTTTCCTCGGCGTTCTCCAATAGCATCTGATAGTTAAAGGTTTCCGCCAACTGGCGGGCGAGGGTTGTTTTGCCGACACCAATGGCACCTTCAATGGTAATAAATCGCGGGGGAGTTCTGCTTTTAAGATCAATCACAGGCTGAACAGCGTCCTGATTCAATATTTCTCTCCAGCTGTTATTGTTTTGCCAGTTACGATTGTGGTGACCGCGTTGGTGCTATTGTAGGGGAAGAATGCGGATCGACCAAGCGTAAACCGTCTGGTGAGCACTGATCCCGTCGAAGCTTGAGTGAGGTGCCGTCAGGCAATTTCAGTTCTGGTGCTATATCAAACAGTGGCAGTAGCACAAAGTTGCGCTCCAGCATACGGGGATGGGGGATGGTTAATGTTGGCTCGGTGATAATCTCATTGCCATATAGTAATAAATCCAGATCCAGCGTGCGGGGTCCCCAGCGCTCCAGCCGTTGGCGCTGGTGCTTGGTTTCAATGTCTTGTAGCAGGACTAAGAGCTCTAACGGTTTTTTTATGCTGTGGAGTTCAGCGACACCGTTAATATAATCCGGTTGTTCACCGGGACCGATGGCAGCACTCTGATACCAGGGCGAGAGGGATATTAATGCCGATTCGGGTAACGAGGCTAATTCCTCTGCCGCACGGTTAACCTGTGCCAAGGGCTGCTCGAGATTGCTTCCCAGGGAGATAAAGCAACGTACCATTAGTGGCTATTATCTCTTGTGAGGTCTGCGACGACGACGGCTGTTACTATTATCCTGGACGGCTTTGCTCATGGCTTCGCGCTGATCCGGGCTCCGATTTTGGTAGTCGGTCCACCATTGGCCCAATTCACCGATCTCCTCCCCGGCTTGTTCTCGCAATAACAGGAAATCATAGGCGGCGCGGAAGCGGCGGTTTTCGATAAGCTGTTCGGCCCGCCGACCACCACGATTGGGTAATCTTAGTTGCATCTCCCAAATTTCCCGCATCGGCATTCCAAAACGTTTTGGGATAGACGTGTGTTGTTGCTGGATACTGGTCACCTCTTGTGCCGCCTGATGCATGGCGGAGATTTCTGGCATCCCCCCCTTGTTGAGCTGCTGCTGGCGTTTTTGCACTGCAGGCCATAGCAAGGCGGCGAAAATAAAGGCTGGGGTCACCGATTTGCTTTGCTTAATACGGATGTCGGTATTACGCATGGCCTGCAGCAGTAAATTGTGGGTCTTGTCATCGTCCAGGCACTGTTCAGTCTGTGGAAAGAGTGGCTGAAATAGTTGGTACTGCTGCATCAGTTGGTAAGTATCAACACCATAGCCTGACATAAAGAGCTTGAGGATTTCGTCAAACATACGGGCGGGGGGAATATCTCTCAGTGATGGAGCCAGGCTTTGGATTGGTTCGGCAGTTTTCGCTTCGATACTAAAACCCAGTTTGGCGGCAAAGCGCACTACTCGCAGCATTCGCACTGGATCTTCCCGATAGCGGGTCTCCGGGTCGCCGATAATACGGATGATTTTATCCTTTAAGTCCTGCCGACCGTTGGTGTAATCGTAAACGGTAAAATCTTCGGGGGTGTAATAGAGTGCGTTGATAGTGAGATCACGGCGGACGGCGTCTTCTTCTACAGTGCCAAAGACATTGTCCCGCAGCAGCATGCCTTTTTTAGATCGGGCAGAATGTTGGTTATTGGGCCGCTTGCTGCGATTGCATTTTTCCGCGGCTTGGTGGCTGCCTCGAAAGGTGGTGACTTCAATGACTTCCCGCCCAAAGCGTACGTGAACGATTTTGAATCGCCGACCAATAATCCGGGCATTGCGAAACAGGCTGCGGACTTGTTCCGGGGTGGCGTCAGTGGCGACATCAAAGTCCTTGGGATGACCACCCAAGAGTAGGTCGCGGACACCACCACCTACTAGAAAACCGTTAAAGTCAGCCTTGTGCAATGTGCTCATCACCCTCAATGCCGCATCGCTAATATGTTTGCGAGAAATAGAGTGCTGGTTGCGGGGGATAATATGGGGGTCAGTGAATGTGGAGTCTCTCCCTAGTACCCTTTTAACTCGCTTGATGGCTTGGGAAAACGAATTTGGCATGTGAAATTAAACTCGACCTTGCAGGGGATAAAAATCTATTGTCTATTTATTGACACCAGAGATACTATCGGTTTATTCGGAGTCTCCCTAGCAAAGCCGCGGATAGTAACATAGATAGACGTTGAGTTTTAAGCCAGTAGGGTTAGGTTGGCTATTAATAGGGAAGCAGAGAATGATGAAGGGAAAACTAGGCTTTCCCCCATCCAGGTCTCATATTCTTTATTTTTATTAGGGTTTATTATCGT
This sequence comes from Pseudomonadales bacterium, assembly GCA_036443315.1. Classification (GTDB taxonomy): domain Bacteria; phylum Pseudomonadota; class Gammaproteobacteria; order Pseudomonadales; family Dasaniaceae; genus Oceanicoccus. The sequence continues at coordinate 6,719 of JAZFYA010000191.1, read as the reverse complement.
TATTAGTATTAGTAGTATAAAGTATTAGCAGTTATTGTGCCAAGAAATAATTTCCCGTTAGAATAATGACTTATTAATAAACCAATTAAGCGCAATGATGGAATATTGCCATCTTGTTACCTATTACCCCGGACTTAGTTACGTTTATATAGATTTAGTAACAATATTTTGAGCGTTTTTTTCTGTTGAAACTCTTCGCAATGAAAGGATTTATTGTCCAAATTAATTACAATATAGAGTATTAGGAGGCTGTCCGAGCGCACCGTAGCGAGACCAATCAGGCTTGTCCGCAGCAGGTCACAGTCTATTCTCGGACAGCCAGGACGTTGAGTCAGGGGGTTTTGTGGGCTGATTGATCGCTGTGTTGGAAGATGGCAGTGGATGCGCGGCGCGATTAATTAAGGTCGGGATGCTAATAGGAGCTGTTTGATCAGGGGCGCGTGAGGAAGAGAATTGATGAGGGAAGATTTCTCTTCCCCATCCAGGCCTCATTTGCTTTTATTCTTTCGATAATTATTATTTTTATATGTTATATTTATTCTGCATATCAGACTACAGCACTCTTCATGCCAATTTTAAATTTCTATATAAATCAATGAGTTGCTGGCCAACATCGGCGTGCTAGCAGCGATTAGTTAACTGTTTGTTACTATTTCACTCGTGGTTCGTTACGAAATCTTGATATAAGTAACGAAGTTGGAGTGGTTAATAGTTTTTTAATATCTCGTTGCTATATAACGTTATTGAAATTGTGGAAAAAAATCCAAGCCGCCATAATACTGTCATTTTTTGCGTAAAATTTACATTCACAATAGGTTTTATCCTAGACATCATGTATTAACTTGCCAACATTTTGTTAATCTCACTATATCGTTCTGTTGGCAAGTAAAACCATAATGTCTGAGGGTATTAGACAATCATTATTCCAGAAAAAAAGCCTTCTGAAATAATGAGTTGCAAGTTAATACATATCAGAAAAATCAGTTGATACCCAAAGCACTCGTTGTATTCACGGGGCGGGCCATCGTAGCGAGGGTGTCTAAGGTAGAGCTTTTTTTGGAAATTTTGGGCGAAAGCAGTAACATTCATACGGTGACAGAAAATTGCTCCTGCATTTTTTGCATCCCTGGCATCCATGCCAATAAGGTCAAACTACCAAAAAAAGTTCTCTTTTCATCTATAAAGAAGTCAATGCATTAGCCGTCCGTAGTACCCAAAACACTCCGCGAAAAGCGCGCTGCGGGGCAGGCCCTAGGATTCAACTGCTTTTTCTGATTATTGGAAGCAAGTAGGGCAGTTTCCTCGTGTCATGTTTTAGTTGGTGGTTTTCGCGCCTTTTTTACGGGGAATGCCCAATCGTTGGCGGCGTTCCCACAGGCATTTGCGGCTGACCCCCAGCTTTCTGGCTAGCTCGGTCTCACTCATAGAGTCCTGGTGTTCCAGTACAAAGCGTTGAAAGTAGTCTTCCAGTGATAGGTCGTCGGCGGAATATGTAGCAGGAGTGGGAGCTGTTGCTGCTACGGTATAGCTCCCTAGGAGTGGTTTTCTGCTTCGAATCTGGGTGACATTGACCAATTCCAAATCGATATTCAGAAGGTCGTTATCAATGCTATCGCCGTCCGCCAGAATCACCGCTCGTTCAATAACATTTTCCAGCTCACGAACATTCCCAGGCCAGGTGTAGGTGGTAATTGCCTGAATCGCCTTAGGTGAAAAGGTCATCGCTGATTTGTTGTTTTCAGTACGACGGTGCTCAAGAATGGTTTCGGCCAGCTCCAGGATATCCTTGCCCCGGTCACGTAGAGGAGGTAGCTTCAGTTGCATTACATCGATCCGGTAAAACAGGTCGGGGCGAAACTGCCCTTCCCTGGCTAGGGTTTTCAAGTCGCGATGGGTGGCGCACACCAGCCGCACATCCACCTTGCGTGATTCTACTGAGCCAATACGGCGAATTTCTTTTTCCTGAATAAAACGCAACAAGCGGGCTTGGGCCTCCAGTGGTAATTCGCCAATTTCATCGAGAAACAGGGTGCCGCCATCGGCTGCTTCAATTAATCCCATGCGGTTAGTGTGAGCGCCCGTAAATGCGCCTTTTTCATAACCGAATAATTCGGATTCGATCAGGGTTTCCGGAATGGCAGCACAGTTGACGCTGATAAAGGGTTTTCCTGCTCGCTTGCTATAGGCGTGGATGGACTTGGCTACCAGCTCTTTACCCGTGCCTGTTTCACCCTGTACCAATACGGATGCGGCGGTTGGGGCTACTTTATGTATATATTCGTAGAGCTTCAGCATGGGTTGGCAGCTACCAATCATTTTCCCAAGGTGGGACATGTCACGCTTGCTGCTAGTGGTATGCTTGCCAGACATACTTTGAGGGGAGTCGTTGGTGATGATGGCCGCGACAGTGTCGAGCATTTCGTCGTGGTCAAAGGGTTTGGCTATATAATCTACCGCGCCGTTCTTCATGGAGTCAACCGCTGAACGCAGGCTTGCGTAGCTGGTCATAATCAGTACCGGCACATCATTGGCGTGTTTGATCAGGTCGGTACCTGGTGATCCGGGTAGGCGCAGGTCACTGATAATCAGGTCAAATCGATTAAGGTCGAATTTGTTCAGTGCTTCTTTGACTGCGCCGGCTTCGCTGACCCGATATTCATGGCGTTCTAATAGCTTGCGCAGGGCGCTGCGGATAACGATTTCGTCCTCGACTATTAGAATATGTGCCATGGATCAGTTGCTTTCCGGTTGTTGAAATGAGCGGTTTGCTGACTGCGGTATCAACTTCTGTGTATCAAAGTAACATAACGTGTCTGATTGTTTTTTGCCAGTGGTAGATTGATAATAAATAGATCCTTTTGTCGCTGGTAGTTGTTATTGATGGCGCAGGGTAATGTGTGCGTTGTACCCGTATCAGTTTACGGGTGGGCATACCCTGTGTCAGCCCCAGTAACGTCACCAGCTACAACAATGTCAAAGGTCTAGCTATCGGCGATGAATGTCGTCTGATGTGAATGGTACTGACTTAAGGCTATAACCGAGGCGCTTTGAACCCGCTGTTCGCAATGCAAGGCCCACTTTTGTTTGTAACCCCCCGCCATTTAGTGGGCCTTGCTTTGCGAACAGCTACTCCAGTGCAACCGACTCGGATATCGCACAGTCTAGCCACCCTCGGTAGTCACTACCCTCATAAGGGCGTGGGGTTCCAACCGAATGAGGGTAGTGACTGCCGAGGGTGGCGGCGGGATACTGCCATCGCAAGCCGTTAACAGCGCTGCCCTTAAGTAAGGACCATTCTCGTCTGATGTTAAGAAGTATTTTGCTTATAATGATTAAGTCGCACGGTAAAACGTGTGCCGCCGTAGGCCTCATCGGTGGGACTTTCGACGCTGATATGGCCATCGAGATCATCGACAATGCTGTACACCAGTGACAGTCCCAGACCAGTCCCTTCCCCCGCTTCTTTCGTGGTAAAGAATGGGTCAAAAATTTGCTCTTGATGTTCCTTGCTAATGCCAATGCCAGGATCGGTGACATAAATATACACCTGTTTCGCAATAATTTCTGAGTAGACGGTGATCAGACTGTCGGTAGGGCTGGCATCACGAGCATTGCTGAGCAGATTAACAAATACTTGCAGCAGTCTTTGGCTATCACCCACCGCAAAGATACCGTCCAGACAGTGATTTTCAAACTGAACCCGTTTGACATCTTTATTCAGGCACAATAAATGGATGGCTTCATCGACACAGTGTTTAATCGATACCGGCTGTAAATTGTGATTGGCGCCTTCGACACCGGAGTGAGCGAAGTTCACCAATGTGTGCACGATTTTAGAGATGCGGTCAGTCTGTGCCAGAATTTCCTGGGCGGTTTCCAGGCTCTCCGGATTCTCAGTATCGTATTGCAGATTTTGTGCTAGGCAGGCGATACCGGTAACCGGGTTGCCAATCTCATGAGCAACGCCGGCAGCCAGTCGACCGATTGAGGCCAGCCGTTCACTGTGCATTAGTTCATCTTCCAGCAACTGAACATCAGTGGTGTCTTCCAACACAATGACTCGACCATCGCTGGGTTCGCCCTGGGCATCAACCGTGGTTTTGTGCAAGTTGATCCAGCGGTTGCTGCCGTTAATATCCATTTGCTGCTTGTAGAGATGGGGCTGGGGCATGTCGAGAAAATTGTTGAGTAACTGCCCCCAGGGTTTTGGCAGGCTGCGCAGGTTAGAGCCAATCACTTCAACCGTACTGATACCAGTGAGCTGTGCGATGGCGTAGTTCCACATCAGAATTTCGCCATCCTGGCCCAGGGAGCAAACACCCACTGGTAAATCCTGCAGGGTTTGCCGATGATAGCGGCGCAGGTTGTCCAGGTCGGCGGCGAGCCCCGTTAAATGGGCTTTGTAGTTTTCCAGTTGTACCTCAATGAGATTGATATCTTCGCTACTATTGGCGTCATCAGTGGTGGCATAGGGCAGTAATTGATTGACCATATCGTTGGCGACAGAGGGGCCCAGCAAGCCAGATAAATTCGCCTCCAGCCTATGGCGCAAACGGCGTAGGGCAAAGGGACGGTTCTCGTTGGAGGACATCTGCATTTCCTGGAGGGCGCGATCAACTTCTCGCTGTGCGGTGCGGGTGCCCAGTGCAGTGGCTAGTTGCTCTTTCATTTGCCCAGGGTTTTTGACGCTAAGCAAGCGGCGAGTAGGGCGATTGAGATCGTCCGTAGAACAGACTTCGGCGGCAACTTTTTCTTCTTCCGAGGTGCGTGTTAGTAGGGAGACAAGGCCAAATACCAGCATATTCATACCTAAAGAAATGATCGCAGCCGAGCTCCACAGATCATCGTAGAGGAGATTAACGTGCAGTTTGCCAATAAACGCTAAATCGAAGTTACTGATGATGGGTAGCAGCAGCGTAACAAACCAGATGGCAAATCCCGTCATTAAACCGGCAATGAATCCTTTGCGATTAGCTCCCTGCCAATATAGCGCCGCTAATACCCCTGGCAAAAATTGCAGCGTGGCAATAAATGATGCTAGACCAAGGGTGGATAGCGTTTCGCGTCCAGCAATAAAGCGGTAGAAGAGGTACCCAGTGAGGATGATAAAAACAATCAGTATCCGACGAATCCACAATAACCAGCGATAAATATCCCGATTGTTGCTGGGGCGATAAATCGGCAGGATTAAGTGTTTTAGGCACATAGAGGCCAGTGCTAGTGTTGTGACAATGATGGTACCACTGGCCGCTGACAGGCCGCCAATATAAATCAGCACGGATAACAGGGTGGATTCCAGTTCGATACCAATGGCGAGGGTGAAGTACTCTGAAGGTATCGCCGTTTCCAGCTTAAGGCCAGCCCATAGAATGGGTAGTATCGGCAGGCTCATCATCATTAAGAATAGAGGGAGGCCCCAGCTGGCGGTTTGCAGTGTCTTGATATTAGGGTTCTCGGCAAAAATCATATGAAACAGATGAGGCATCGCAACTGACGCCGAGAAAAAAATCAGCAGCAATGCGCGGGAGGAGTCTTCTCGCATAGGGTAATTCAACAGCGAGACAATTTGCGGGTTGGCGTTAAGCCACACGTCCAATCCGTTGAAACCACCAAACACTTGATAGATTGCGGCAAACCCAACCACCAACATTGCCAAGAGTTTTATTACCGATTCAAAGGCGATGGCTGCCACCAAGCCGTTGTGACGCTCATGGGCGGTTAGCGGTTTGGAACCAAAAGAAATCGTAAACAGGCTAATAACTATACAGAAAATAAACGCTAGTTGGTGATGGTGGGTTTCCTTGGAGAGAAGAATATTTCCATTGTTGGACAAAATATGCAGGCTATTGGCCACCGCCTGGATCTGTAGGGCCAGTAAGGGCCATACAGCCAATACCATAAAAATAGTAATTAATGATCCCGCCCACTGGCTGCGGTAGCGAAAGGTTAAAAGGTCAGCCAAGGAGCTGTGCAAATAGGTTCGGACAATGCGCAATAGGGGGAGTAGCAGCAGCGGCGCAAAAATAAAAGCCCCTGCGATACCCAAGTAGTAGGATAAAAAGCCATAGCCGTATTCGTGGGCGAGACCCACTATGCCATAAATTGCCCAGGCGCTGGCAAAGACGCCTAGCGATAGAACATAGGTGATGGGGTGACGAATCAGCTGCTCGGGAATCCAGCCACGGTCGGCCATGTGGGCGATTCCGAACAGTAGTAATAAATAACCGATACCGATCAGAAAGAGCTGTGATAATTCAAAGCTCATGTTAGCGGTTTTCCTTCCTGTCGGCATCCTGGTGGTTATTGTGAGGGCGCTTTTCGTGTCGTTGAATACTCCACCAGACAAATACTATCGTCCCCAACCATAATTGATAGGGCCTATACCAAGTAGCACCTCCCTGGGTGGCCCACTCCTGAATAGAAGGGGCAAAGACAAAAATTAGTAGTACCAGCAGTAACAGGGTAGGGCTTGTATGCATAGGGTTCTCAAGGGTGTTTGTTTGAACCTGTATTCAGTTGAATCTAGGGCCTGCCCCGTGAGTACAACGAGTGCTTTGGGTATCAACTGATTTTTCTATGACAGGTTGAATACTAGCCCAAGTTCGTCACTTTTCCTCTCAATAAACACTAAAAACCACTTTTTTAGTCCCTCTTTTAATAAAAAATCCTTATAAATCAACGGCAAAATTGCTGAAAATGGAATGTAGTGCCATAAAATG
>JAZFYA010000190.1:0-10655 GCA_036443315.1 Pseudomonadales bacterium | reverse complement strand
ATTCCTATATTTCTCCAACCTTTGCGCTCTACGGTTTGAAGAGTGTAGTATTCGCCATGCGGCACAATAAACCCGGACCCTTCTCCTTGCCCATTCACTCGGCAACTTGACCACGGATAATCTCCAGGGCCTAACCTCGCTCTTCTTGGCATCTCACACCGCCTTGTGGTTGATTGCCGATACTGTTTCTATTTAATCGTGGTCTGTCCCGGTTTATTCAATTCGGCGGGAGCAGCGATTAACAGCACGGAAAAGGCAATGGAAGGTAGAATTAGTCGAGAAGGACAATCCAAAATGGCGTGACCTCTATGCCGAGATCACTGGATCCCGCGGTCAAGCCGCGGGATGACGGAGGAGTGGGTGAACCGCGGGATGACGGAGGGATAGGCGAACCGGTAAAATAGAAAGGGTAAAACATCATGGTAAGTCATTTAACCAATGCATCTTATGGACATTTTGGTGTTTACTTGAAAAACAGAAAACACCAAAATGCCCCAAATACAAGCGTTAGCTTTGTAAAGCATCTCCTACTTCTAGCTAAACCCTAACATTTCATAAATTTTTGAGTTCAGAAGCTTTTAGCGCGGGCAGGTTAATGCTCCTGCATAACCTGCACTTCCGCCTTCCATGGCGGTCGTATTTATAGGGTGGGTCGCATGGAGGTTTTTCTAGATTGTGCGTAGTCACTCTACGTAATGTCTAGGAAAATCGAGTACGGCCCTATAAATGCTGCTATAGAAGCACCGGAGGGGTTCTGGGCCAAAAATTTATGAAATGTTAGGGTAAACCGGCGTAATTACATTATAATTACAGGCGTGCTGTTAATATAATGAGGTCAACAACATGGCTCAGTTAGTGAAAATTGGCAATTCCCAAGGAATAAGGATTCCTAAAACACTTATAGACCAGGCTCATTTAGAAGGAAAAGAGCTTAAATTAAAGATAGTTAACAATGGTCTCCTGGTCACCCCAGCCAAGAAGGCTCGCGAGGGCTGGAAAGAGTCGATTGAGGCTATATTAACAGCGCGTGGTGCTTCTGAGCCTGTTGATAAGGGCTGGCTAGATGCCCCATTGGTCACTGATAAGGATCTTCAATGGTAATGCCGAAGATCACCCGATTCCAAGTCTGGCTTATCGACCTTAACCCCACTACAGGTAGAGAGATCAATAAAACTAGACCGTGTGTTGTTATCTCACCAGACGAGATGGCCGCGCTATCTACAGTATTAGTGGCTCCGATGACAACAAAGGGATTTGATTTTCCTTGTCGGATAAAATGTAAGTTCAAAGGTAAAAGTGGACTGATCCTTCTCGATCAAATCAGAGCGGCAGATAAGTCGCGATTTATTAAAAAATTAGGAATAATCAATGAAGGCGTTCAAGTAGAATTGTGTGCATGCCTACAAGAATTGTTCGCCTATTGAAAGTAGAGCTAAGCTAACAAGGCCATCCTCATGCCGAGATAAATCCGAAGTCTTGGGAAGAATTTTAGCAATAAACCGGGACAGACTAAACCTACCCCGATTTGACGCACAGGCAGCTGAACCCCAAAAAAACAGCTAGCACAGTGCATACAGCACTAACCCAATAGCGACGCATAGGACGAACCCTTAACGGAAAGTTGAATTTTAAGAAGACAAGAGAAATAGCGTAACTCCCTATACACAGACACGACCGAGCTATACACAGACACAACCCAGGCCGGACTTTAATGGTTTATTTTTACTATTGCCCAAGTTTATAACACATATCTTTTTGCTATGACAATCTATTTTTATAGTTGCAACTAATTTGGCATGGTGGGTAGTTAATATAAATAAACAAAGTAAGGCACTGCTTAGATGATTAAATTTCACCCAAAGCAAAGCAAGGCGCGGTGCTCTGCTGTGACTTTTCTAAGGGTTTTCAGCCTCCTGAAATGGTCAAGGTTAGACCTGTTATAGTTATTACACCTCAATTACCAGGCAGACCAGGGCTTTGCACAGTCGTTCCGATTAGTTCCGTAGAACCAAAACCGATGCAAGCATACCACCACAAAATGGACCCTAATTCTCTGACCTATTAGCATTAATGACGGTGAAAAATGCAACGATCACAATAGATGCCATGGGCTGTCAGCGCAGTATTGCCGCTAAAATTCGCCAGCTTCACTCAGGCGCAATGACGATGGCTACATTGAAGCGCTTTTACATAAACCTGTTGTCAACGCAAGACACCAGCAAGCGGCGTATGAAACATAAGGTAATGGCCGCCGCTATTGATGATGAATATCGAGCTGAGATGTTATTTGCTGGTTAGTTATTACTAGGTGGCCCTGAATTATACGCTCTTCTTTGAACGCTAATTTCCGCTAATAGCGGAAATTAGCTATAATCCGCGCCTGTTGAGGTGCCTGGCCAAATTAGTGTCAGCTTAAGAGAACATCGAACCCCTAACCGGCGGGTTTAGAATGAGGACATTGGGTGTGATGAAATTATTTAAACGCAGCGCAATGAAGTTGTCAGGGCTGTTGTTATTGGGGGTAGCGTTGTCTGCCAATGCTATTTCCGACAAGCAGCATGCGGCGATTGAAGAACGCATTCAGCCGGTGGGGCAGGTTTGCCTGGAAGGCGATAATAATTGTGGTGTTGCGGTGGCGGTAGCCGATGGCACCAAGTCTGCAGAGGACATCTATAACAGCAACTGTATGGCGTGTCATAGTACCGGGGCTGCCGGTGCTCCCAAATTAGGTGATACAGCTGCCTGGTCTGGTCGTCTGGATAAAGGGATTGAGCAGGTTTACGCCAATGCCATTAGTGGTTTTAACGGTATGCCAGCCAAGGGGCTTTGCATGACCTGTTCTGATGATGATATTAAAGCGGTAGTGGATTACATCGCCGAAAACAGCCAATAAATTCGATATTGTCATCGCCGAAAAGCCGCAATTGATGCGGCTTTTTTTTGCCTGCCCGAAACAGCGGTTTTCGCTACGATTACACGTCATCAAATAAATTTTTCAGTCCCGACAACGTTTCCCGCCCCCGCTGTTGATTGAGTTCGGCATCTTTTTCCTCGCCTTCCCACACCAAATCGTCAAAGGGCAGCTCATCTAAAAAACGGCTGGGGGCACAGTCGACCATTTCTCCATAGTGTTTGCGTTTACCGCAATAGGTTAGGGCGAGAGTGCGTTTGGCGCGGGTGATGCCGACATAGCACAGACGGCGTTCCTCTTCGATAGTATCTTCTTCAATACTGGAGCGGTGGGGCAGTAACGCTTCTTCCATCCCGATAATATAGACATGGGGGAATTCCAAACCCTTTGATGCGTGCAAGGTCATCAGTTGCACTTTATCGATGGCGTCGTCTTCCTCCTGCCGGTTCAGTAAATCTTGCAGTACTAGTTTGGCAACGGCGGATTGAATGTCATCTTCCTCATCGTCGGCTTTATCAAGGGTGGACTGCAGTGAGTCGATCAGGCTATAAACATTAGCCAGGCGGCGCTCGGCAACAATGCTGCTGGAACTGTTCTGGTGCAGCCAGGCTGCGTAGTCTATGTCGTTGATCATTTCCTTAATGGCGGCAATACCTTCGCCGGTTTCGCAGCGGTAACTGATACGATCTATCCACGCAGTAAACTGTCGAAGTCGTTTGATACTGGCTTCTGGTAGGTGTTGCTCGATACCTATTTCGCCACAGGCTGCATAGATACCGATGTTCCTCTCGGTAGCGTAAGCGCCTAAGGCTTCTAGCGTTGATGCGCCGATCTTGCGTCGTGGCACATTCACAATGCGCAGGAAGGCATTGTCGTCATCACGGTTAATCAACAGCCGCAAGTAAGCCATCATGTCTTTGATTTCATTGCGGGCAAAAAATGAGGTGCCGCCGCTGATGCGGTAGGGGATCTGGTAGGCTTGAAATTTAAGTTCCAACAGTCTTGATTGGTGATTGCCGCGATAGAGCACCGCAAAGTCGGCAAACTGTCCCTGCCCCCGCACTCGCCGATCAAGAATTTCGGTGGCGACCCGTTCACCTTCCACGTCTTCATTGCGGCAGCGAATCACTCGTATCGGGTCGCCGTAACCCAATTCACACCATAGAGACTTCTCAAATATATGGGGGTTGTGGCCAATTACCTGGTTGGCGGCCTTCAGAATTCGCGCTGTAGAGCGGTAGTTCTGTTCCAGCTTGACCACTTTGAGAGTGGGGTAGTCCCGCTGCAATTGTTCCAGGTTTTCCGGCCTGGCGCCGCGCCAGGCGTAAATCGATTGATCGTCGTCGCCGACCACCGTCAGCTTGCCGCGATTGCCGATAAGTAACTGTACAAGTAAGTACTGAGTTATGTTGGTATCTTGGTATTCGTCCACCAGCATATAGTGTATACGTCGCTGCCATTTTTCCAGTATGGCTGGGCATTGCTGAAAGATCTGTACGGGCAGTAAAATCAAGTCGTCAAAATCCATCGCGTTATAAGCCTTCAGCGCCCGCTGATAACGGATATAGGCCTGGGCACAGAGCATATCAGCGGGCCCCTGGGCCTGGGTAACCGCCTGATCTGGGCTGACCATATCGTTCTTCCAGTTAGAAATCTGCTGCTGGATGGTGTGGGTTTGGTCAGTCGCTTTATTGGCATCGTTGGTTTCGCTGCCGTACTCCTGAATCAGCAAGTCGCGAATTAGCGCCTGGGCATCCTGTTGATCAAAAATCGAAAAACCACTTTTATAGCCCAGTGCCCGGTGCTCTTTACCCAGGATAGTGAGCCCTAAATTGTGGAAGGTGGAAACGATAAGGCCCCGTGCCGCAGGGCCTGAGACCAGTTGCGACACGCGCTCTTTCATTTCCCTGGAGGCTTTATTGGTAAAGGTTACCGCCGCAATACGATTGCCTTTGATGCCGCATTGCTCAATCAAATAAGCAATCTTACGGGTGATCACGCTGGTCTTACCGCTACCGGCACCGGCCAGTACCAGCAACGGGCCGTCGATATAATGCACGGCTTCACGCTGTCTAGGATTGAGAGTGCTCACTAAAGATAAACCACATTAATAGAGAGTAAGGCGTGAGGAAAAATGATGAGTGAAATAGTGTCGTTTGTAGGCCGGGTCTCGGCCCAGCAAGGCTTAGCATCGGCGTAATAAAGGGTAGATAGAGCCTCCTGAAACTTACCGGATACAACACATAGGCCCGGCATTGTAGCAGCGGATGGGTATTAGGAGGAGGCTTATGAAGAACACATGGGAAAAAATCTTGTATAAGTACTAGAAATTCTATTAGATAACGTCTATAACTGCATGATATTAAATAAATAAGGATACTTTTGGGTACAGGGAGTTGCTATTCCAGGAGTTGGCTTTCCATTGGAAATTTGCCAAAGGGTGTTGAGATGTATGAGCCTGTGACGCGAATACTACTATTAGGTAGTGAGCTCGCAGATTACCGCCGACTGGAGGAGATGCTGTCTTCTATCCAGGCGTCGAGATATCAGCTGTTGTGGTGTGAGCAGTGGGGGTCCAGCTATGACGAGGTTATGGCGGGTTCTTACGATGTCATCCTGCTTGATTGTCAGTATTGCCCTGATATCGCATTGAATCTGTTACAAAGGGTGATTGATGGGGGCTATAAGCTACCGATCATTGCTCTTGCCGACTCTGTGGATTGTATTGTTGGCCAGCAGGCTCTCAGCGTTGGTGCTGCAGATTTTCTAGCACTTGAGAACCTAGACGCTTATATTTTAAAGCGCTGCATTGGCTATGCCATGGATAAGCGCGATGTCGATCATAAGCTTTCGCAACTCAATCTCTATGATCCCCTGACGGGTATTCCCAATCGTATGTTATTTTTGCAAACAATGGAGCGGGCGATTGAGGCGGCCAACACTCAGCAAATACCCCTGGCCCTGTTACTGATTAATCTTGATGACTTTAAAAAAATCAATGAAAGCTATGGTAGTGAAGCGGGAGACCGGTTGGTTACGACCATGGCCCAGCGTTTGACGCATTGTGTGCGCAAGAATGACAGTGTGGCTAGAGTTGATGGTGATGAATTTACGTTGGTGTTAGATGACTATCATGACCAGGACGATGTGGCGTTGGTTGCAAAAAAAGTTATCGATGTGTTGTCAGCACCTTTTACAGTTGCTGGTCATTCCCTCGTTATCAGTTGCAGCATTGGCGTGGCGATTTACCCAGCAGCGGGGGACACTGTTGATGGCTTGTTAAAACGTGCCAATATAGCCATGCTGGACGCCAAGGCTGAACGCGGTAGTCAGTATCAATTTTATAGTGAAGCGTCTAATGCTGATGTCATGTGGCGTATCAATATGGAAGCCGATTTGCGGCGGGCCATCCGCAATAATGAATTTGAATTGTATTACCAACCGCGAGTTAATCTGGAAAGTGGTGATACCGTGGGTATGGAAGCGTTGATTCGTTGGCCTCATCCGACTCGGGGGATGGTGTCTCCGCAGGAATTTATTCCGGTTGCTGAAGAATGCGGATTAATTGTGCCGATTGGCTATTGGGTGATTCAGCAAGCCTGCGAAGATATAATGATCTTCGATGAGGATAGCAATGCGGAGTTGGATATTTCGATCAATTTATCCTTTAAGCAATTGCAGGATAACATGTTTGTTGATACGGCGACGAGGATTATTAAGCAAAGTGGTGTTGATGCCAGTCGTTTGGAATTTGAATTAACTGAAACAGCGATTATGTCCAACTTCCAACAAACTTATGAAGGAATGATGGCCTTAAGCAAATTAGGCAGCACTTTTTCCTTAGACGATTTTGGTACGGGATTTTCGTCATTTGCCCATATTCAGCGACTGCCTATTGCTGCGTTAAAAGTGGATCGCAGTTTTATCCGCAATGTAGTTCAAGATAGTGATGATGCCATTATTGTTAAAGCAATGATTGGCCTTGCACACAGTTTACGACTAAAGGTTATTGCTGAAGGTGTAGAAACCTTGGATCAAGTACAATTCCTATGGCAAAATCGTTGCGATGAAGTGCAGGGTTTTTACTTTAGCCCCGCTGTTCCAGCGAAAGATTTCTCGTTGATGATTAATCAGCGGGCGACGGCGGTTATGTAAACGACACTGAATGCCAGCTCAAAATATTATTGCGAGCGAAGCGCGGCAATCTTATTGTGTTAGTACTGTGTTGATGCCATATTGTGAAAGGTTTGTGTTGTGAGAGATTGCATTGTTTTGATCGCACTGACAGGTTGCCAATTCAAAGATTTTCCTTATCCAGTGCCCGATAGCCAATCGCTTCCATTAAATGGTTGTTTTCTATAGTGTCTGAATTATCTAAATCTGCGATGCTACGAGCAACGCGCAATATACGGTGGTAAGCTCTCGAGGATAGATGTAAATTTGTAATCGCCTGTTCCAGCAATTGCTGATCTTTTGTCTGCAATCGACAAAACGCTTCAAGTTCTTTATTTTCTAACTGCGCATTGGTTTTACCGCTACGCTTCAGTTGAATCATTCTTGCCTGTATCACCCGTTCTCGAACCTGTGCAGAGGTTTCGCTATTATTTGCGGATTGACTAATCACCCCTGGGGGCAGGCGATTAACATTGACTTGTAGATCGATACGATCAAGTAGCGGCCCAGATATCTTGTCGTGGTAGCGCCGCAATTGAGCGGAGTTGCAGCGGCAGCCACGGTGCAAATCACCAAGGTAACCGCAGGGGCAAGGGTTCATTGCCGCGATCAATTGAAAGTTGGCAGGAAATAAAACGCGTTGACTAGCACGGGAAATCATTATTTCACCGGACTCCATAGGCTCGCGTAATACTTCCAAAACCTGGCGCTGAAATTCCGGTAGTTCATCTAAAAATAAAACCCCATTATGAGCCAGGGAAATCTCTCCGGGTTTTGGATGACTGCCGCCGCCAACCAGTGCAACGGCAGAGGCGGTATGGTGGGGATGTCTAAAGGGTCGCTGGAAATAATTGTGCCTGCCCCGATGGTCGCTAATCGAAAAAACCATCGCAACTTCCAGCATTTCATGTTGCGTTAGGGGAGGGAGAATGCTTGGCAAGCGACTAGCTAGCATCGTCTTACCGGTTCCCGGCGGGCCACAAAAAATCAAGTTGTGATTTCCTGATGCCGCAATTTCTAACGCACGTTTGGCTTGCTGTTGACCTTTAACTTCACATAAGTCGGGATAATGAATAACATTAACATCTTCAGTGGTCGCTTGTTTCGGTAAAAGTTTCTCGCGGCCATGCAAATGTGCTGACAGCTGTAATAAATTATGAGCACTAAAAATTTTAGCATCCTTGCACAGTGCCGCCTCATCGGTGTTGGCGGGAGGCACCACCAGTGATCGCTTCGCTTCACTACTTTTTATGGCGGCGGGCAATGTTCCCTGTACTGAGCGCAATTCACCGGTTAAGCCTAACTCCCCTAAAAATTCATACTGCTGTAAAGACTCAATGGGAACCTGGCCCGAAGCGGCGAGAATACCCAGTGCTATCGGCAAATCGAAACGGCCGCCTTCCTTTGGTAAATCAGCGGGGGCCAAATTAATAGTGATACGCCGGCTGGGAAATTCAAAGTGGGAATTGATAATTGCGCTGCGCACGCGATCTCTGCTTTCTTTGACCGCAGTTTCTGGCAGACCAACAATATGCAGTGCTGGTAGCCCGTTAGAAAGATGGGTTTCAACACTGACTAGCGGTGCATCAACGCCATATTTGGCACGGGTGTAGACAATAGAGAGTGACATTGGCTTCCTTCCTTGGAAGTTAAGGTGTGAAAAAGGTTATTGCTTGCTAAGCTGCTCGTTTAGTTCGGCTAGCTGCTGTTCTAGCGCGTCGATTTTTTGCCGAGAGCGGTGGAGTACAGTGACTTGAGCATCGAACTCCTCTCGGGTGACCATATCCAGTTTGCTAAAGGCACTTTGGATCACCGCCCGTAAATTTCGCTGGGCTTCCCCCTTTAGATCGGTACCGTTTGCGACATTGTTGAATAGTGCAGATACTTTTTCGACTAAACCATCGATCAGTTCAGAGTTGCTTTGCATAAATCATCACGCTGTTAATGGGAGGGGCTAGTGTAGCGCAATTTGTTGCTGGTGTGACCTCTGAACTCGATAGCAATGATTAAAAAATCTGACTCAACCAGCCTTGCCCTCGCTACAGTCGCTATGCGTGGACAGCCTCCTGGAAAAATATAACGCCGATTTTTCAAGTGGGCATCATATTGGGGCATTATTATAGTGCGATGCTTGAGAAACGCACCAGTTCGAGCCGCTGTTTTAGAGTGTATGGTAACTGTAACTGTCGGCTATCGGCTTAAGCTCTTGATTTATCGATATTTTAAATTGTTGGCACGGGGTATGCCCCTATGGCTCAGGTCTATATACACGTTTTGTAGGTGGGGATCTGTGTATCCTGCTTTAAAAACAACAATACAAGCAACAATCCGGAGATTGTTTGAGATGAAAAAATTATTAGCGTCTAGTGTTATTGCGGCGGCAGCTTTTGCTGGGGTTACTGCTCCTGCGATGGGTGATGTGTCAGCTAATGTGGGTTTTGTTACCGACTATTACTACCGTGGTCTTAATTTAGGTGATGCCGGTATGGACGCCGGTATCGATTATGAGCAAAGCGGTTTTTACGTCGGTGCTTGGGCCATCGATGATGGTGTCTCGGGTAACGGCGGTATGGAGTACGATATTTATTTCGGTTATGGCCTGGAGGTCAACGGTGTGTCGTTGGGAATAGGTTATACCAGCTACCAATATACGTATACCTCTGATCAGGAAGATGAAATCAATCTAAGTGTTGGTTACGGTCAATTCAGCTTTGATTACGCTGTTGGCGAAGACAGTAACGATAGTGCTGGTATTAGTCATGCGGATTACGACTACGACTTTTATTCATTGAGCTGGAGCGGCGACATTTTTGCTGCGGTAGTCGGTCACTACGACTCTGATAAGACGACGACTGTTGTTGACGCTGAGTATAGCTATATTGAGCTGTCAGCTTCCGGTGAGATCAGTGGTTTTGATATCTCTGCCATTATCGGTACCGCATTTGATACAGAAGTAGGTGGTATAGACATACACGATACCGATGGTTACATGCTTTTGGATGTCAGCAAAACCTTCGATCTATAAGTTTTTGTTAGGTGTAGTGCTTATTGTCTCTCCCTGTTTTCTTCATTGGGTAACGTTTCAATAGCACTATTGTTGTCAGTCGTGTTTCGACCTGGCCGACATTTTTAATTTAACCTGGTTCGACGTAGTCGTACCGTTTGATAACCAATCTAGGAGAAGGCCAATGAAATTGGTTACGGCTGTAGTCAAACCCTTTAAGTTGGACGACGTGCGTGAAGCGCTGTCTGAAATTGGGGTGCAGGGTATTACCGTGTCTGAAGTAAAAGGTTTCGGACGCCAGAAAGGCCACACTGAGTTGTACCGTGGTGCGGAATACGTTGTCGACTTTTTACCCAAAGTAAAAATCGAAGTAGCCATTGCAGATTCTGCAGTTGATCAGGTTATTGAAGCCATTACTAACGCGGCTAATACCGGCAAAATTGGCGACGGTAAAATCTTTGTTTCTACCCTTGAGCAGGTGATCCGTATTCGCACCGGTGAAACAGGGGAAGAGGCTATCTAAGTCTTATAACACAGACACAATAAAACGATGACCCTGAGCTTGTG
>JAZFYA010000189.1:0-5268 GCA_036443315.1 Pseudomonadales bacterium | reverse complement strand
ACTAGCGATTTTGCGTCGATTGCTGCTATCGATATTTCCACACAAGTGGGCGCGCAGGATGCTTTGGCTGCCATTGATACAGCCTTGGTAACGGTTGCTGATCAGCGGGTGGATTTTGGTGCAGTGCAAAACCGGTTTGAGTCTACGATTAGCAATTTACAGAATAATATTGTCAATACTGAATCTGCCCGTAGCAGGATCGAGGACGCGGATTTTGCGAAAGAACTGAGCGAACTCATTAAGGGTAGGATTCAGCAGCAGTCAGGTATAGCGGTACAGGCCCAGAGCAATAGTAATGCCGAGTTGGTGTTAAGGTTATTATCCTGATCGTTCATGCGCATTTTTTTCTTAACAAAATCACATCCTGTCCAATGATGTTTAACTCCGCGTCTAACCCTTTCGCTAGCCAGGAAAAAGTTTCTCTCGAGAAAAAACATACATGGCTTGGGTCGTTTTTATAATGCCAGGTGGAAAACGCCCGTTGGTTAGTATTCAGTTTGGTCATCAATCCAAGAGTCCCTCCTGGCAATAGTATTTTCCACAGTTTGTGAAAAACTTTTCCTGGCGAGAATAAATGTTCTACCACTTCAGTGGCAGTGATAAAGTGATAGGGTTGTTCGAGAGCGCTACTATTATTCGCATAAAAAATATCATAGAGAGTGATCGAATAACCAGCCTCTTCAAACATTGTTGATAGCGTAGGTCCCGGACCGCAGCCAAAATCCAGACCCTGTGCATTGCTATTCATGTGCTCAGGGCTGTCTATGTGCTCAGGGCTGTCTATGCGCTCAGGGCTGTCTATACGTTCAATCAGGGGCTTATATAAACGGGAAAGAAATTGTCGATAAGCAACATCATCCGGTGAGTTTTGGTGCAAATCATATTGGGCTTTTTCCCTGGTTTTGTTTAAACGTTGACTGGGATCTACAAACACCAGATGACAATGTGGACATTGCCAGTAATTGCGTCGTTGGTCCTGAAAATAATTCCGACAGTTGTTGTTATTGCAAAGGGGACAGAACAGAATCAATAGTCGTCTCCAGCCAATATCAGGCTTAGTCAGTTATATACCCAAAGCGATTGAAATTTAGGTGTTATAGGCCGCTCCTGCACATCCATGCGCCTGCGGCATTAGTGCATCCATGCACGTCACACCCCCTTTTTGCCCATGGCTGCGTTTTATGACTTGCAGACCCTGTGTCTTTGAAGGTGCTTCTGATACTATCTCGCGATCTATTTCAGTGTCCGTTTGTTTAAGGGCTTCAATAAGTTAAGGAGAGATAGCATGACAATTCAAGTCGGTGACAAACTTCCCGTTGGTAGCTTGAAAGTAATGGGCGCAGAGGATTCTGAAGAAAAAACCATTAGTGAGCTGTTCGATGGAAAAAAAGTTGTGATGTTTGCCGTACCCGGTGCTTTTACCCCTGGTTGTTCCATGACTCACCTTCCTGGTTTTGTGGTTAACGCCGATAAAATCAAGGCAAAGGGTGTGGATAATATTATTTGTTTGGCTGTTAATGATGTTTTCGTTATGGATGCCTGGGGCAAAGCCCAAAATGCTGAAGCCCTCATAATGGCCGCTGATGGTAGTGGCGATTACACCAAAACCCTCGATCTTGAACTCGATGCCAGTGGTTTTGGTATGGGTATCCGTAGCAAGCGTTATGCGATGGTTGTGGATGATGGTGAAGTGATGTACTTGGGTGTTGATTCCAAGGGTATTGAACACAGTGCTGCTGATGCAGTGATGGAAGTGCTTTAAACTGTTATCTTCCACCTATACACTACAATAGGGCTTCATCCTGAGGCCCTGTCTAATTTCTAGGTTTGATTAAGGGAAGGAGTGTAAAATGGACAATCCAGTCCGTACAAGTGATACGCCCTATGGTATTGAAGTCGAGGCGGGAAAAAGCTACTGGTGGTGTGCCTGTGGTCAAAGCAGTGCACAACCTTTCTGTGATGGTTCCCATAAGGGAAGTGATTTTTCGCCGGTAAAATATACTGCAGCAGAAGCGAAAAAAGTTTTTTTCTGTGGTTGTAAGTCGACTGATAACCAGCCGCTCTGCGATGGCAGTCATAACCGCTGAAATAATCTTTACTCCTTCCCAGACCCGAATGGCACTTGCTTAAGGGCAGCGCTGTTAACGGCTTGCGATTGTAGTATCCCGCCGCCACCCTCGGTAGTCTAACCCCTCACTCGGTTGGAACCCCACGCCCTGGTGAGGGTAGTGACTACCGAGGGTGGCTAGACTGTGCAGTATCCAGGTACCACCGGCGTAGCTGTTCGCAATGCAAGGCCCGCTCAAGGGCGTGGGGTTTCAACCGATAATGGGCGATAGTGGGCCTTGCATTGCGAACAGCGGGTTCAAAGCGCCTCAGTTATAGCCTTAAGTCAGTACCATTCGGTCTTGACCTACCATAAAAGTCTCAGTTAAGGTAATTACTTCTCGAAATGTCTTAGCGGTAATTTCATGAACAACTCCGATGATGATAGTTTTTTTCTGCAAGAAATGGGCGATGTCAAACCCTTGCAAGTGGAGAAAAAGGTTGCGTTAAAACGCAATACTGATTCGGAGTTAGCCCGCAACGCTCGGCGTGAAGCCGCCGCCCGGAACATTGCCATAGATAGTAACCATTTAGTCAGTGACCATGTCGAGTTATTGGATCCTTATTACCTCCTAGAGTTCAAACGTCCTGGCGTTCAGCACGGCGTTTTTAAAAAGCTAAAGCAAGGAAAATATTCTCAGGAAGCCCGGCTTGATCTGCATCGGATGACGGTAGAAAAAGCTCGCGAGGCTGTGTTCGAATTTATTGTGGATTCCGCTAGTTATGATTTACGTTCCTTGATCATTATTCATGGCAAGGGCAGCCACAGCAAATCCGATGAAGCGTTATTAAAAAGTTATGTCAATAAATGGCTGCCGGATATGGATCAGGTGCAGGCTTTTTGCAGTGCCCAGCCACAACATGGTGGTTTGGGGGCGGCTTATGTATTGCTGGGAAAAAGCGCAAGGAAGAAACAGAAAAATCGAGATCGTTTGAGTCGTGGTCGCACTATTTTGGGTTGATAACGGTGGATAGAAAGTTCTGGCTATGTCGATGGCCCCCGGTGGTCTTTTTAGTGTTATTTTTGGACATTGTGGTTGTATATGGATACCCTGGGGTAGTGTCGATGACAGTAGCGACCTTGTCAGTAGTTTTTCTAACAGTGCCACATTGGTTGATCTGCTCGCCCTCGGTGGCAGTATCACCGCCGCTTATCCCGGCCCCTTTGTCGCTACAGCCTCGGGAACATCCATGGCCGCCCCCCGTGACTGGCGCCTTCGCCTTGCTTAAAGCGATCGAACCTAAGCTCAGCGTTGATCAAATGGAAGCCATTCTAGAATCGAATGCCACTACCGTACAGTTGCGTTCAAGTCTCTATCTCTTGGCGCCATTTGCAATCAATGCCGCCGCATAATCACCTGAGTTTCGATGCTGTTTTACAATGGATAGTACTGTTTTGCCTTTGGGGTTAGTAGAGTTTATGTTGCGGCCCTCGGCAACAAAAAAATCAATAAACTCGTTAAAATTTTCCAGTCGCATGGATTGATAGGCTTTTAATAACACATGGAAGTCCGCTTCTATATCTTCCGCCGGTTTGATTTCTAGAAAGTCCTTAACCCGTTGTATGGTCCAGACTTCGTCGAGAATTTTTTCTTTGTCTTTTTTAAGTGCCATTACATATTTACCTATAAGTTTTTAGTGCGTGGTTTAGTGGGGCGGGTTCTACCCTACAAGGCAAAACAATTTTTCTTTGGGCTGGCATAATAAGACTACAACTGACCTAGTTAAACAAGCTCTCATTATATCCTGTACTTGTTTAGTACACTACACTAGAAGAACGAGGATACTGGTGCCATTGGGAGCAGCATTGCTGATATTGGCAACCATCATCATCGGCAGTTTCTATAACTATAGCCAAACACGTATGAACCGCGAAACTGCTATGCAGATTAATAGCGTTGCTGGGCTGTTTAAGGAAGAGCTGAAAAATGATACCCATTTGATGAGTGGTTTGATTGACTTTTTAAAAGTAGACCCTTGTCTACAGCGTTATTTTCAAGCACGTGATCGGGCGGCACTACTATTATGTGCAGCACCCATCTTTGAGCAGATGTATTCTCAGCATCGGGTAACACATTTCTACTTTCATACCCCTGCTAGAATCAATTTTTTGCGTGTCCATAATGTAGTTCGACATGGGGATGTCATTGACCGCATTACCATGCAGGGTGCGTTTAATTCTGGTTCCCCATTTTCCGGGATAGAGTTAGGGCTGCTGGGGACACTTACTTTGCGTACAGTGCATCCATGGTATCTCAATGGTGAACTGATAGGTTACATTGAGCTGGGAGAGGAGATTGGGCATATCACTAACAATAGATTGTTAGACGTACTAGCCGCCTACTGAGGAATTTAGGTTTAGGCTGTTAGAGATTAGAAAAGATTGCAAGCAGCGCTAAATCGTTATGGTTAAGTTTTAGGAGCAGTTGGCTCCTCATATTGAAGTAAAACAGGCAATCACGCTCTTATCCGACTAATTGTATTCATTACCTTCTATTGCTTGCGATCTCTGGCGCATGTGTGGCCCCCATAACCCTGGAAAAAGCAATATTCGGACAGTGGGTTCATGACTCCGGGCTCAAGGCTTTTTAGTTGTTTAGCCTTAAGTAAGGGTTTGCCCCAAAATAACTTGAGCATCTGGCTGTCCATTCATCCTGCCCAGCTTCGTTGCTCGAACTTGAAATATCGACACTTCCCATCTAAAGAAAGCGTGCGTTCGAGCGCCTTGCTGGGTGGGCGACTGAGCACCTGGATACTCAAGTTATTTTGCAAGCCCTAAGCGCCATGCGGGACATAGAGGTAAATCGGGTATTTGAATCGGCGTTAACACCGGGGGGTTAACTCAAATTCAGTTTGGATTCACAAAAAATTTAACAGTGTTCTTGTTTAATGGTGTTATTTAATTTATTGAGATTGAAGACGGTGATCACCCCGTCTGTGTGATCGATACTATTAGCTGGTTTTATCCAGAATAATATGAATTAGGTGTGAATGGCACTGACTTAAGGCTATAACCGAGGCGCTTTGAACCCGCTGTTCGCAATGCAAGGCCCACTATCGACCATTATCGACCCTTATCGATTGAAACCCCACGCCCTTTAGCGGGCCTTGCATTGCGAACAGCTACTCCGGTGGTACCTGGATATTGCACAGTCTAGCCAC
>JAZFYA010000188.1:0-7928 GCA_036443315.1 Pseudomonadales bacterium | reverse complement strand
TACCCGGTGCGAAAGCAAGCCCACGTCCGGCGGGTCTTTCACCGCGAGAGAATTTTGAAGAACTGTTTCTTATGAAGAAAAGCAAATGACAGGAGTGTTCACACTCACTGGTGCATCTTCAACGATGTTCAACCACTGGCTGGCCAGTAACGGGCAGAAGGTCGAGCAACAGGTCAAACGGCTTCAAATGTAGGGCAAACGCATGAAATTCAACCACTCATCAATAACTTAGCAAGATAGCGTTCATCCCAGCCTGCTCTTAAGCGCTTGTTCTTCACGCCGAGCTTAAAACTCTTGTCATTCTTGAACAGGTTCAGTACCACATGTCGCATCACAACAAAATTTTCCTGTGAATGTCCTTTGCGCATTCGTGACTCGTCTTCCCTGAAACTCATATCAAGTTGCCAATGCAAACCATTTTCAACACCCTAATGTGAGCGTACTGATTTGGCAAAAAGTTCGGCGTTGGTTTTTATCGAGCCAATATAATACCGGCGTTCTATACGGGTCTTATCGCCTATCGTTCGCTGGCTTTCAAGCATGCCGAGGGTGTTTAGTCCACACCATGCACTTGTATCAACTTCCGTGTCAGTCACGTCGAGGACCCAATGACGACGGACTTCGAATCGGTTCCTGCTTTTTTCTTCGGTTTCGTAATAGTCAACATCATCGTCTTTGTCATCGCAAAGAACCACTTTCTCGAATATTTCTTCGACTTGTTCGGAAAGCTTTCCCTGATTTCCCTTTAGTGCAAACAGGTAATCACCCTCCCCATCAATGATTTTTTTGGCGATGTCTTTTTGGCATCCCATTGCATCAATCGTTACGATGCAGCCCTTTATGTCCAGTACGTTGAGCAGTTCCGGTATGGCGGTGATCTCGTTGGACTTTTCCTCCGTCTTGACCTGCCCCAATACAAGGCTGTTTCCCACAGACCAGGCACTGACCCTGAATGGCCTTCTTCCCAAGGCCATGAGATCTTCTGACGGTCTTGCCATCAATTGCAATGACACCTTCTACAAGCCCCGCGATATCTTTCACCCAACCAGTAAAAAACCCCTGGAATGTCTTTGCGGACAGGATCGAGAAAAAGCGACGGAATGTATCATGTGATGGGATGCCATTTTTTAAATCCGGAAAGGTTTCAAACCACGCTCTCTTGGCCTCGCCAAAGGACGCTATTGCATTCCAATCGTCAGCTCCCGCAATGATCGCACAGATAGCGATAGCCATAATGTTTTCCAGTGCAGGGTCGCATTTATTTTCCATGCGCGGATCGGGTATAACGAATAAGTGTTCAAGAAGGGGTTTGGTTCCGGATGTTTTGTTTTTCATGATTGCTGCAAGTGACGTAATGACCTACGTTATCTTGAAACAGCCACTGGCTATTGTCTAGCGCTTTTTAGTTTAGGTGTGTTAATGACTTGTTTTTATTCAAAATTTCATGCGTTTGCCCTAGGGGTGCCGCTGAGGTAAAAACAATAAACTTGATGGTATTGGCGCTCATCGGGCTGGCGCTGAGGATATGGCTATCGGCGATGGTGCCGGGCATACCGTTAATTATATTATATCAACAACTGTCCCCCTTGACTCCTTTCTTTAGTGAATCAATTGGTCCAATTTCCCATATCATATGTTAACCGTGCATTAAAGCTTTTAGAGGTGCTGGACTGCTATTGCCACTAAGTTGTTTAGTTGTCAGTGTTCCCCCTTCGCACGCTAAGTTGTTTAGTTGTCAGTGTCCCCCCTTCGCACGCTAAGTTGTTTAGTTGTCAGTGTCCCCCCTTCGTTCGCACGCCCCAATTCGACGGGCATTGGGAAATGGTTCCCACCGACAAAAACGTTTTTGTCGGTGGCAAAACCTATCTGGCATGAGCCAAGTTCTAAAACGAAGTATACTACATCATGTTGCATCTAATTCACATATTTGAGGAGGTGTGCTTCACCTTAGAATATGTGTTTTCGCTAACGGGTAGTCAGCAAACCGTACCAGTTGGACAAAGTTTGTTACCCGCAACGCACGCATCAACGTACGTGCTTTAGCCCCATGAAACCCGGTGTTGGCATATCTTGATGATTGCCAGCTATACGACTGTGTACTTTGTGTCCGCCTTGCTTATTGTATCAACGTGTGTCTCCTGATCGATCCCCAAGTCATACAGGGACTTGCGTATCCCATTAAAAAGCATTCTGTATAATTCATCTTCACCATGTATTGTAGCAGCAATGGTCACCTGCATGGAGCGCATCCAGGTTTCAGCGGTTTCTCGGTTCGTCATACCAACTTTAGTTAAGCGGTTTCCGTCAAAGAAGACGTCAAACAGTACGATCGAAGCACCGATAATCCTTACTTCGTACCTTTTAGACTCAAGCTCTTGATGTTTTTTTATCATATTTACTACGAGATTTCTCATTTGACTGAGGAATGTTCTGATGTATAGATTTTCTTGATAACTCTCATTTTGGCTAGCGCTACCGTTATATTCATCTGAAACCAGGCGCATCGCAAACATGATACGGCTATGTATTAATGCATATTTCACACTAAGGCCCATGACAGCTTTGATGTCCCCTAGCTGCGCCACCTCGGAGACATCACTACTGATATTGTCCAACAGTCGGGACACTTGTATCAAATCGTCATGCAAAGTATTTAGATTATCGCTGGCAGTATCGATGTCTGCCGCAGTGGCACTTCCGTCCATCAGGGCATTCAATGTTATCCTGATCTGATTTATATCATCATCATAAATTAGTTTTATGTTCTCGATTTTGTTCTTTGCATTATCAAACCGCGAGGTATTCAAGAAATTTTCGTATAGCGCGTCGATAGCCTCCCATTGTGCATCGCCATCTGTCGGCCAGAACAACCACACTGCATTTCCGGCGGTTGTGGCAGCGCCGGCACCAACAGTCAAGCCGACAGCCACAAGCCCCGTCGCTGCCCCCGCTGTTACCACCGTAGCGACAACGACAGCAAGTACGGTAGCACCCAACACGAGTCCCTGCATTACACCATCATTCGTATCAGGCCTTGCCGGTACCCCTGCCAGCGAGGGAAGCTGATCAATATCCTCATCGAAAATCCGCTCATTATCAATGTTCGGTACTATTAGAGAGATTTGCTTTTGTCCGTGCTCATTAAGAAAGTCGTTGTAGGTATAATTAGACGCCATCGGAATTAGATACCAGTTTTGCTTATTGTCATTCTCAGTGACAACCTTCATCTTTATTTCACTTCCCTCTATACAAATCGCTTTATTCTCAGCTTTGTTAACGAGCCGTTTGTACCCGTTACCCGCATCTTCAACTTTCCATAGTTGGTTGTCATTCCCCGTTTTATTAGCATCCCAAGATAATGTTGTGCCGCCTGCTTCTACCTGAAGCAAGTATCCTTCTAAAGTGTCAGGATTTAGTCTGCGTATAATAATATAATATTCGTCCAACGCTTGCAGGAACATATATTGTTCACCGTTTGAGCGCGCGTTCGGCGTAAACGTAGACAGTGAGGGCATTGCCAAAAATTTTTTATTATCATCACGGTTCCTCATCAGGAAGCTGGTCGGTTCAATTACTTTTCGATGGCTCAAACTATATCTGTAGATATCATTCCCCTGAATAAAACATATGAGATTCGAGTCAGTTGGATGCGCTACTGCTCCGTCTATATTATCGGGAACGCCCAGCCATCCGCTGCTAATGGATCTGGGATATCCGGGATCTACGTTATTTGCACTCCGATTAAAACGGTAGTATTGGCTATCTTTAAAACAATAAATAATGTTGGCATAATAAGCATGGCCCACTGCCGCATCTATATCACTGGGAACACCCGGCCAACCGCTGCTAATGGATGTGGGATATCCGGGATCTACGTTATTTGCACTCCAATTAAAACGGTAGTATTGGCTACCTTTAAAGAAATACGTTATGTTAGAAGAAGTGGGATGGTTCACTGCCGCATCTATATCACTGGGAACACTCGGCCAACCGCTGCTAATGGATGTGGGATATCCGGATTCTACGTTATTTGCACTCCAATTAAAAAGGTAGTATTGGCTACCTTTAAAGAAATACATTAAGTTAGAAGAAGTGGGGTGGTTCACTGCTGCGCGAGACTCATTGGTAGAAAGATCACCAAAAGCATTATTTAAATATAAAATGATGTTAGAACTCATGAGAAAATCTCCTGTGGATTAAATGTTAAAGGATCCACACCCGGTGGGTGTGGTTTTGGAATACCACTGAAAAGGGATGAATTACCTTACTTCAGTGGAGGTAAAAACATTTTCACTTACGCTTTATTCGAAAGGCATTTCTACCTCGCTGCTTATCGGTTCTGCATGGCGGCGGCAAGGGGTCTCCTCGTCATTTTTAACGCTTTCCTCCGCACCATTTTTTGAAATTCCTAAACATTGAAATAGAGAGATTTACTGCTTATAACTACGAAGAAAAAAAACCCAAAATGGCTTAAAACCAATAACGTTCGGCACAAAATTTGCCTATCTGCTTAAAAAAGCAAAGCTAGCTCGCTATGTTATTGGTACAGAACCAGTTAGTAGGACTGGACAGTAAGGAAGGACCCGCTAGGAGTCTGTCGGACTTAGGTGTTCGTCGCGAGGGAGAGTTCGGTTTGAGTCCTATTTTGTGTTCTTTTGAGGCGAGGAGTAGCACAAGGATGTGCTGATAACGGACCAAAGGATGGAATAGTCATTCTATTTAACGAGAAAGAACACAAAATAGGGCCAAATCCGGCTTTTCCGCAGTAGAATCATCCTAAGTCCGACAGACTCCTAGACAGTTAGGGCTGTTTTAAAACTCGGCCCGCTTGCGGCTGAGTAATTTATCACTATGCAGCCATAGTGTTAAATGTGACGGAAAAAAGCAAATCCA
The DNA here is from genome assembly GCA_036443315.1 of Pseudomonadales bacterium. Classification (GTDB taxonomy): domain Bacteria; phylum Pseudomonadota; class Gammaproteobacteria; order Pseudomonadales; family Dasaniaceae; genus Oceanicoccus. The sequence continues at coordinate 3,035 of JAZFYA010000188.1, read as the reverse complement.
CCCCCGCTGAAATGCGGCTGTTTAATGCCCAAGGTCAACGGCTGTATTGTAATGCCGAGGAACGCGCCCGTTTTCTCGTGGCTGCACGCCATTACCCGCCCCCGCTTCTCTCTGGCGGAAGTCCTGCATTGCACGGGTTGCCGTGTGTCGGAGTTGCTGGAGATTACGCCGCAATGTATTGATTTGGAACGTAAGAAATTCGGCTATTTGAAAATCTATAGCCTAAATTGCCATAATTCTTTTCTCTAATTTTAAAGTTAGGGTGTCCCAAAAGCATAAGACAAGTTAAAGTTAATAACCCTAAAAAGACAATACGAATTAATTTCGCTTTTCGCTGCCTCAATTGGCTCAGGGAGGCCACGGTTTACCCGACCGAGCCATTTTCCATTATCAGCCTTTAAAACAATTCTAAGGTCATCTACAACATTAAACGTAAACGAACATTCTTGAACACGTTCACCAAACCCAGCTTCAATTGCCTCGACACCACTACGGTCTCGCAGACCGAGCCACTTCCCATTATCCGCCTTTAAAGCAACTTTAAAGTCGTCTAACTCAAGAACAAGAACTTCAAACTTACAATATACATCAACTTCGCTTTTCGCAGCCTCAATCGGCTCAGGGAGGCCACGGTTTATCCGACTGAGCCATTTTCCATTATCAGCCTTGAAACCTATCATGTCACCTGTATTGAGTTCTAACGTATTTCCCATGGTATTTCTCCTTGTTTTGAGTCGTAATTGAATTCACTTCTACATCGACTCTGATACGTAGAAATGAAACGGTATTTTGTGTCGCAAACGCGTATTACTCTCCTAATAAAAATAACAGAGTAACAATAAATTTTTCTTTGATGTATTTCCAAATGGTTTGGATTATAAACATTATGCATCCTTTATTAAGAGTTTAAGAAACGACTATGGGTGACCCCTATAGACCCCTCAAGTCGTTTATTGTTTTCATTGAAACGCTTCTCAGTAAGGGGGATTTTGTAATCCGGTATTATACCTTATCTGATGCGGCCTTTTTACCACTGCATGCGCGATCTTTTCTTTTATATCAATAGGTTATTGGCGCGCTCTGTCGGTCACGCCCGTGCTCCATCAAGACATCACACACATTACAATTCCAACATTGGCTTTGGCAATCGCTGATCTTTTTTAACCACTGTTGCTTTTTTTTGCCCTTGATGCCGTGTTCATTGAGAAACTGATATTTTACTTCATCCAGGATCTCGGCATCATCGTCAAAGTTTTTTATGATGCGCAGGCTATTCATTAAAAGATCAATATCGTCGCGGCCATGCAGCTTAAAAGATTTCACATAGGGTAGGGCAAACGCATGAAATTCAACCACTCATCAATAACTTAGCAAGATAGCTTTCATCCCAACCGGCTCTTAAGCGCTTGTTCTTCACGCCGAGCTTAAAACGCTTGTCATTCTTGAGCAGGTTCAGTGCCACATGTCGCATCACAACAAAATTTTCCTGTGAATGTCCTTTGCGCATTCGTGACTCGTCTTCCCTGAAACTCATATCAAGTTGCCAATGCAAGCCATTTTCAACACCCCAATGTGAGCGTACTGATTTAGCAAAAAGTTTGGCGTTGTTTTTTATCGAACCAATATAATATCGGCGTTCTATACTGGTCTTATCGCCTACCGTTCGCTGGCTTTCAAACATGCCGAGGGTGTTTAGTCCACTCCATGCACTTGTATCAACTTCCGTGTCAGTAACGTCGAGTACCCAATGACGACGAACTTCGAATCGGTTCCTGCTTTTTTCTTCGGTTTCGTAATAGTCAACATCATTGTCTTTGCCATCGCAAAGGACCGCTTTCTCGAATATTTCTTCGACTTGTTCGGAAAGCTTTCCCTGATTTCCCTTTAGTGCAAACAGGTAATCACCCTCCCCATCAATGATTTTTTTGGCGATGTCTTTTTGGCATCCCATCGCATCAATCGTTACGATGCAGCCCTATACCCATGATACTTGAAAATGCGTGTTCAGAGTGCGTCCGTTTTTATTCAGGGCAAGGCGCGACGATGCGCATGGCTGCCCCCTGCAAAGAGGAGCAAAGCTTCCGCTCCTGCTCACGCCCCTTACCTACGTCCTGTAGGCAACACCGCCATGGATGAAAACGGGCGTGCTATGAAGTGGCATTTCCAGGTATCATGGGTATATGTCCCGTACTTTGAGAAGTTCCGGTATGGCGGTGATCTCGTTGGACTTTTCTTCCGTCTTGACCTGCCCCAATACAAGGCTGTTTCCCACAGACTAGGCACTGACCCTATGAATGGCCTTCTTCCCAAGGCCATGAGATCTTCTGACGGTCTTGCCATCAATTGCAATGACACCTTCTACAAGCCCCGCGATATCTTTCACCCAACCAGTAAAAAATTCATGGAATGTCTTTGCTGAAATATCTTTTATATCCCTGGATTACGTTCGGTCGCTCTTGTGCTTGACCTCCAGGGCATGTCTCTAATACTCTGCGTCATTGCGTACAAGGAATGTACGCAATCCAGTGCCATGAAGGGTATTGCTTATATTAAGCATAATGCATCCCTGCGACTGGATCCCGGCCAGTCGCTACGGACGTCCTGTCCTCTTGCGACATTTGTGTGTCCATACACATCATCCCTGGCCGGGATGACGGCATGGTATTTATCCCGGACAGTAGTGAGCCTTCGCCGGAATGACGAAAGTGGATCTAATCGAAACTTCCTTGCAGCATCCAGCCATTTAACCATTCAACAACCAACAATCAACCCTTTTCCACATACGCCTGGATGCTGGTGCTAAAGACGGCATCACTACTTAAGCTATGCGTAGCACTTTTAACTATATAATCGCCATTAACATCGTTACGTAGTTTGCTGATAGTGATTCGGCCTTCTGCGGTGATATCGGCATTGCCGAGCAAAGTCATATTCAAGCTGGCGTCACCGCGATTGAGTTCGTCGAGTTTGGACTTCGCTGCGGCTTTAGCTTCTTCTTGCGTATTATAGGGGTGCGGTAGCCTATGCACATTTTC
>JAZFYA010000187.1:0-2189 GCA_036443315.1 Pseudomonadales bacterium | reverse complement strand
TAGTTGCCAACCTGACCGACGTTGTTGAGCGAGCACTGTTTGAGCGCTTTGCAGCGAGTTGCGCAGCCGAAGGGCAGGTTGTCAATCGGGCGTTCGGGCATAAAAGGCAACGCGCCACTGGACCGGGGGGACTCAATTTATAACCCTTTATAACGACACCCTCAAGGGCGTGGGCTTCCAACTGATAGTGAGCCTTGCAATGCAAACAGCGGGTTCAAAGCTCCGGGTTTATAGCTCCTTATACTGTTCAGCCATAAGTCAGCGCCATTCGTTACTAGCCCCTCATTTCTCCACTAAAAAATCCACTAAAAAAAGAGTGGACAAACTACTGTATATATAACCATAATACTGTATAAATAAACAGATAACGGAAAGCGAGCTATGTTAGTCCACCTCAGCGTTAATAATTTTGCGATTGCTACGCAATTAGACATGGAATTTAACCGCGGCATGACGGTCATTACCGGGGAAACCGGCGCCGGTAAATCCATTATGCTAGATGCCCTGGGGCTAGCCCTTGGTGATCGAGCGGATGCTACCGTTATCCGTAACGGAGAACAGCGAGCCGATATTCATGCCAGCTTCGATATCAGCAGTATCTACGATGCTAAACAATGGCTCATTGAACACGATTTACTCGACGGGGATGAGTGCCTGCTGCGCAGGGTCATCACCCGAGAAGGTCGTTCCCGGGCCTATATCAATGGCCACCCCGCCCCACTGCAAGACTTGAAAGCGCTGGGAGAGATGTTGATAGATATCCACAGCCAACATTCCCATCAGTCCCTGTTAAAGAGAGAGCAGCAACGCCGCCTGCTAGATGAATTTGCTGGTTTAAGCGATACCGTCCTTACATTAAAAGCCGCGGTACACCATTACCAACAGATTGCACAGCGGCTCAATACCCTGGAATCTAACCGCAGTGAACAAAATGCCCGCGCACAACTACTGGGCTATCAAGTTGATGAGCTGGATAATCTTGCATTAATGGAAGGTGAGCTGGCAAACCTGGAGCAGGAACAAAAACAACTGGCCAATGGTGAGCAAATCTTGCAAGCCACTCAACACGCCGTGGCACTGTGCACTGAAGGTGAATTAAATGTTGTCTCTATTCTCCACCAGGCACTGCGCTCACTGATGGATATTCCATCCAAAAGCCAACCGCTGCAAGAGGCCGAGCAATTGCTGAATAGCGCCTTGATTCAAACCGAAGAAGCCAATAGTGAATTGCAACACCACATTGATAGTTTTGAATTAGATCCAGAGCGCCTGCATAGCGTTGAAAATCGCTTAAGCACCCTTTATGAAATTGCCCGTAAACATCATATTCATCCCTCTCAACTGTCCAACTTGCATCAACACTTACAGCATGAACTCACCACTATTACCGGGAGTGATGAAGAAATTGAAACACTTTATCAACAGCTTGAGTCGCTCACTGCTGAGTATCAACAACTGGCGGATAAACTCAGTAAAAAGCGCAAAGCGGCGGCTAACACATTACAAAAACAGGTAGTAAAACAACTACAACAATTGGCCATGGCCAACTGCAGCTTTAGTATTGCCTTAAGCACGCGTGATAACCCACAACCCCATAACAACGGCAATGAAGACATTAGCTTTCTGGTCAGCACCAACCCCGGCCAACCCCCTCAACCATTGGCGAAAATTGCCTCCGGCGGTGAGCTGTCACGGATCAGCCTGGCCATTCAAGTCATTACCGCAAAGACCAGCGCTATTCCTACACTGGTATTCGATGAAGTCGATGTCGGTATCGGCGGCGCGACCGCAGAGGTCGTTGGTAACTTGTTACAGGCACTGGGCGAGCAGGGGCAGGTATTGTGTGTGACCCATCAGGCACAGGTAGCGTCGAAAGGGCGTCAGCATTTATTTGTTAGCAAAGCGGCAACAAAAAACAGCGTTAGTACCCAGCTGCAACAGCTGGATGACAGCGATAAAATTGAAGAAATTGCGCGCATGCTGGGCGGCATCGCGATTACCGATCAATCTCGGGCACATGCCAGGGAGATGCTATCGCATTAGGGTGTAACATAATTAACTGTAGTAGCTCAGACTTGAACTGACATCTACGATCAATATGAGGCGATTCAATCGTACAGTCCGCTCTTCATTCCTTAACGGACACTACCGGGTAAAATTGCGGGCGAGTATATTAGTCGCTATGTGCC
>JAZFYA010000186.1:0-3112 GCA_036443315.1 Pseudomonadales bacterium | reverse complement strand
CGTTTCTCCCGACGAATAGCTGATTCCGCCGAAAAGTGTTTTTCATAGTAAACAAGGTCATGCACTTTATATTTTTGTGTAAAGCCTTCTGCGTGATTATTTTTGTGCTCCCAAATCCTTTTTATCAGATTTGATGTAACGCCTATGTATAACGTTCCTTTGCGTTTGCTCGCCAGTATGTAAATATAAAAGTCCTTTTGCATTTTCGTGTCCTTCCATGGATCCCGCGGTCAAGCCGCGGGATGACGGAGTGGTGGTTGGCATTTAACGACTTAAATCAGCTGACAGCCGCTTTTCGGCGGTCGGCTGGATTTTATTGTTAGGTACCGTTGGCACTATCTTGCAGCCTGATTTTTGACAACTTTGTAAGATTTAAAGGCTAGTCTACTTTTAGCTACAGCCACTGAAGTGTCTTCACTGGTTAATAGTTTCCTGACATTCTTAATTTGAAGCTCACTTCTAGGACCGATAACGATTGTTCTAAGTTTTAGCGCATTGCAAAAGGGAAGAAAATGTAAGTTCCCTTCTTTGGGAATATCTTCGTACTTCAAAATCATGCGGACTTCGTCTTCGTATAGCCAATGTTCAAATTTTGTAGTTAAAAGATTGAAACCGAGTGTTTCTTCACTTTCTAATGGTAGCCCCGATTCAAATTTCTCTTCGATTCGACTGCCTTGGTAGTTAATTGATTTTGCCCATTTCTTTGGTATTTCAAAGCCGAGACAGAGTCCTCGGTGTTTGTCAGCGTAATGACTCCACAGAACCGGATTACTCCAATTTCTGCTAAAACATAGGGCACCAATGGTTTTGTCTAGATCCGCTTTTAGATTTTGAAATGCCTTTCGATCCTTTTTACTTGCAAGGGTTATACCTAGCAATTCGAAGGGATCATTCATGTCGCTAAAAGCTGAAACCTTCAAGCGTCTTTTTTTGAGGGCTTCGATTCCCCAGTGCTCATTAATAAAATGATATGCACGCATCAGCTATAGGTACCTAACGTTGCCATAATTTGCCGACTGGAGCGTAGCGCAAGGCGGTCAAATTGATGGCCTTGTGTACGCCCAGCATGGGCATGAACTAATGAGGTGAAAGTCCTCTGTAGGAAGGTCACCATCCGTAGCGTTTATTTTATGAACGCTATTAGATGCTAACTACTAGCGAATGGCAAGGGCTTGGCCGTGAGGCCTGGTCTGGAGGAAACCGCTAGCAAAACTGCGAGCTGATGAACAAAAACATCATAGGAGGCGTAGGCTGGAGGCAAGTTGGCACAAGACAACGAAGCCATGTGATCTAACGGCCACCGTAAATGATGCAGTTGTGCAGTGAAAGTTCATGTTCTTATCTGGGGAGATCTGCTTAACAAGCGATCGGTAAGCTAACCAGTAAGGCTCTGGTTTAAAAGTGCCTTGGCTCCATGGAGTGTATCGACGGTGGAGAGCGAATCAGATACAAACCGATAGCGCTGTCGGGGGCAACTCTGACAGTGATTAAGCAGAAGTCAGCAGACGGCATAGTAGCCAAATGATCAGCGTAATGGCTGATACACGGTGAAGGCCTGAACATTAAGAATAAAGGAGGAGCAATGACAGACTTGAACACACGAACGCCGACCGGCGAGGACGCGATTCAGCGTACTGACATAAAGCCAGCCTTTAGTGACGATCTATTCGAGCGTGTGCTACACCGAGATAATCTCTCGGCGGCATGGAAGCGCGTTCGAGCCAATAAGGGAGCTGCTGGCATTGATAGAATGACTATCGATAAGTTTCCCGTATGGGCAAAATCCGGCCACTGGCAAAGGGTGACTAACGAACTGGCAACAGGGCGTTATCAACCATCACCGGTCAAACGGGTAGAAATCGATAAACCAGACGGTGGTACTCGCCAACTGGGGATTCCAACCGTTTGTGATCGCGTGATCCAACAGGCCATAGCTCAGGTACTCACACCCATTTTCGATCCCGATTTTTCCGATAATAGTTTTGGATTTAGACCGGGTCGCAATGGGCAGCAAGCGGTTCAACAGGTCAGTGACATCATCAAGGAAGGCCACCGTATTGCGGTGGATGTCGATCTGTCGAAGTTCTTTGACCGGGTTAATCATGATTTGTTGATGACGCGCCTTGGAAACAAGGTGAGGGACAAGCGTCTTCTAACATTGATTAAAGGCTACCTGCGAGCTGGGTTTGTCGACAAGCAGTTTGTTGGTGAGAGTCGAGTGGGTGTGCCACAGGGCGGGCCATTATCGCCGCTACTGGCAAACATCATACTCGACTCACTGGATAAAGAACTTGAGAAGCGTGGTCACAAATTTGCTCGGTACGCCGATGACTTTACGATTTTAGTAAAAAGTCGGCGAGCCGGTGAACGAGTGCTACGCAGTATCAGCCAGTACCTGCAACGCCGTTTGAAATTGGTCGTTAATACGAGCAAGAGTCGCGTCGTTAAAACCAGTGAAAGCCAGTTCTTGGGGTTTACCTTCAAGGCGGGTCGTATTCATTGGCATCCGAAAACGCTGTTGAAATTTAAACAGCAAGTTCGGAGACTAACGAATCGTAATTGGGGCGTGTCGATGACCTATCAGCTGTTCAGGATCAGCCAGTATTTACGAGGCTGGATTAATTACTTTGGTATCGCTAGTGGCTATCAACACTGTGTTGAACTCGATCATTGGATTCGACGCAGAGTGAGAATGGCTTACTGGCGACAGTGGCGTAAGCCGCGCACAAAGGTAAGAAACCTGATGAGGCTGGGTGTTCATGTACAAGCCGCCGTTGCGTGCGGTATTACCAGCAAAGGCCCATGGCGCAGTTCAAAAACTCCGGGAATTAATCAGGCATTATCCAATGCTTATTTAAAATCTCAGGGGCTTTATGCATTGCGCGATGGTTGGATCAAGCTTCACCATTCTAAGTGAAACGCCCTGTGCGGACCCGCATGCAGGGTGTTGTGGGGGCTGGGGGTTAGAGACCCCCGGCTACCCGATTAAGCCATTTTTTTGTAACCGGCGGTAATCGTGTATAGATGCTAACTCTTCCTGCTCGGACAGTTGTGCTTTGTAAAGATCCCATCTTGTTTGCAGATTTAGCCAAAAATCGGCTGACATTCCAAA
>JAZFYA010000185.1:0-3669 GCA_036443315.1 Pseudomonadales bacterium | reverse complement strand
TGATTTGGCTCTTGCTCTAGGGCTATTATCAACACTTGGAGATCAGGCATCAGCCTGGTTAATTACCTTAAATTGAACGCATTATGCCCATATCCATTTCAGACTCATTTTTGGATTAGAATATACTGTGATCAGACCCTTTGACCGTATCTCTGTATCTTCTCTATATTGTGCACCATGCAATACATTAACCACTGCGCATTCACCTTGCTTTTACCTCGCAAGCTAAATCGATTGAGCCCGTTTCGTCGTGTTGATATTGCCAAATACCGGTTCAACCGTACCCAGACGCCTACTGTATACATACCGCCCTTGATTGCTAAATTGCTAGAAATTGCTAGGACATACACTCTACAATTGACAACCTACCAGCCTCCCATTAGCATATCAACCCATCAATCGATCAAAAGGATTTGACGATGACCCACCCAAGAAAAGAACTTGTTTGCGTTCAAGATACGCCTTACTACCACGTTGTTTCTCGCTGTGTACGCCGCACCTTTCTGTGCGGTATCGATCACGCGAGTGGCAAGAATTACCAACACCGCCGCCAATGGATTGAGAACCGAATTCGGTTGCTTGCCTCGCTCTTCTCCCTTGATATTTGTGCTTACGGCTCATTTTGAAGGTGCTATTACCGATCAGAAACAAACCGGTATTTTATTCAGTGCTCAGGATTATATTCAACGGGTCGATTACACCGGGAGAATGATCCGTCCTGATAAACGTGGCGCCATCCCCGGCCATTTACCCCCCATCCTCCAACGATTAAACCTCAATCAAAAACAATGGCTGGAAAACACTACACAATTCGAGCACCATTTTTACCGAAAATTCGGTAATACAAAGACAACATCTAGTCGATACTGGATAAAAATTCGATTTAAAACCACTTTCTCTGTAGCGCCATAGCCGCTACGGGTACTGCTTTGCTTAGAATTCAGATAAGCAACCTCGGCAGCTGAAAAAGGCAAAGAAAACAGCTAAAAACTCAACGATCAAAATAATGCAGGGTTTTTTAGTGATGTCAGTCCTTATTGTTTGTTTTTTAACAATTTCTTTTTAGCAATGCCTGTCCCTAGTTTTCTAGTTTTACCCTCTTAGGGGAGGGCATAGCATAAAGGGCAGATATTTGTCTATGCTGGAGATAGGGAAGCAAAAAATCCATGAAATCACTGTTCTTAGCCAATACATCCTATATTCTCGCAAATTGGAAGCCGATTATGGGTCTGCTTACGATGTTTGCGGTAGTGAGCCTAGGCCTATTTATTTATCTGGATGGCTTGCAACAGCAGCTAATTAAAAAAATGCGATTAGCACAGCGATATTATATTCTGATGCGATTAAAGAATTTCGTACACTTTACACCTCAGAAGTTGTCAGCACAGCGCAGCGAGCGGGACTTGAAATAACTTATGATTATAAAGAGAATCGTAACGCAATTCCTCTACCTGCCACTTTAAGCATGCTGTTAGGGGATAGCATTGGTCAGTCTCATTCAGGAGCTGCCACTTTTTTATACAGCGCATACCCCTTTCCTTGGCGAGAAAAAACGGGTGGTTTACAAAGCACTTTTGCAAAGCAGGCATGGCAAGCATTAGCAGTTAACCCTAAGACGCCCTACAGTGCCTATGAAGAAGTCAACGGGAGAATGACGCTACGCTATGCTGTTGCCGATTTGATGAGAAAAGCTTGTGTAAATTGCCACAATAGTCATCCGGATACGCCAAAAAACGATTGGGAAATAGGCGATTTGCGTGGTGTCTTGGAAGTTAATATCCCCCTTGATCAGGTCATTGCCTCAACGCAACAAAGTTTAAAAAGTGTTGGCAACTTATTGTTCATCATTGTGAGTAGCGTATTTTTAGTCATCACTCTTATGATTATGCGTCTTTATCGTACTTCATATAACTTAAAGCAGGCTTCACTGGCTAAGAGTGAATTTTTAGCCACCATGAGCCACGAAATTAGAACACCCATGAATGGTGTTTTGGGTATAACGGAATTGCTTGAAAATACTCACCTTGATAAGTTGCAGAGAGAATATGTTGATACTATTCGTAATTCTGGCGCGGAGCTAATGAGTATCATTAATAATGTATTGGATTTTTCAAAGATTGAATCCGGTAAAATGGATGTTGAATACACTATTTTTAACCTTGAGCATTTAATTGATGATTGCATTGCCTTATTTTCCCATCAAACACTGACACAAGAATTGTATATTATTGGCAGTGTACATACTGAGGTGCCGCGTATTGTTAAAGGTGATCCCACCAAGCTGCGCCAGATAGTGACGAATATATTATCCAACGCCGTTAAATTTACCGACCAAGGTAAAATTGAGTTACAGGTGTTTTTGCAGGAAAGAAACTTTGATGAAGCCTTACTTCGAATTGAAATAAAGGATGAAGGCATAGGCTTAACAGAGGATAAAATCCAACAGATTTTTCAGCCTTTTAAACAGGCGGATTCTTCTACCACACGAGAGTATGGCGGCACGGGATTGGGCCTTTCCATATGTAAAGAATTAATCGAATTAATGGGAGGAAAAATTAGCGTTCATAGTGAGCTGGGGCATGGTTCAACTTTTTGCTTTACGCTATTGGTAGATGTGCCAGAAACAGAAAAAAGCCCTTGCGAATTGAATTGTAATACGGCCTTAAATAAAGATAAGAAGATGCTTGCAAAGCATGCATCATATCCCCATGTCAGAGTTTTGGTGGCTGAAGATAATAAAATTAACCAACTGGTAATAGCGGGAATGCTCAAAAAATTGAGCATAATCCCCACCATAGTAAACAATGGCAGGGAAGCTGTTGATGCCTATAAAAATGCAGAAAATCCGTTTGATTTAATTTTGATGGATTGTGATATGCCAATATTAAGTGGCTGGGACAGTACTCTCCAAATACGTCAAGAAGAGCAAAAAAATGCTCACTCTAGCCGGGTAGTGATTGTGGCGCTTAGCGCCCATGCACTGTCCATTCATAAAAATAAAGCCATGGCAGTGGGTATGGATGATTACTTACCTAAACCGATTAATATTAAAAATATTGAAAAAACCTTGATGAAATATGAATTAGGTTCTCCTCGGAATAATTCTGCCTCTCTGCTTTAGCCATATTCCCCTTTGATTCCTTCGCGAAAAACCGGGACAGACCCGAATGGTACTAAGTTAAGGATGTCTATCATGAAACGATGACTCCAGCTAAATCCAGCAGTTATGGGCCTTTCGGTAAGTTTATCTCTGTATATTTAGGGAAAAACTTACCATCTAGACTGGGTTTCGACTTAAGGTCTTGATGGAAGAATTCATGCTAAAGCAGCTTAACTTAGTGCCATTCGGGTCTGTCCCGGTTTACCTTCCCTATCTCAAGCAACCCCGATTTCGATTGCCGGAAAAAAAGATTAGGGATGCGTTTAAAACAATTCCGTTCTATCTGGAGTCATTACAATGCCTGTAAAATTTGTGGGGATAGCTCAGGGTCTGTCCCTAGTTTCTTCCTCTTTTTAGCAATGCCTGTCCCTGATTTTTGCTAGCATACTCAAACCAATTAAATATTTTTTCTTTGAACGCAACTTTCCCAGCCTCGAACTGCTTTACTCGATGACCGTTTGCACCCGAAGGATGGGGAAATCCACTAACTACACGCGATATATCTAAAA
>JAZFYA010000184.1:0-11848 GCA_036443315.1 Pseudomonadales bacterium | reverse complement strand
TATCTCTTAATTCCTTTGCCGCTTTTCTCAACTCTGGCCTAATACGATGTGTTTTGATATGCCTGCGAATTGTACTGTGTTCATGCTCAAAGAGGTCTTTACCTAAATCACGCAGGAAGTGATAATGACAAATATAATGCTTAACACCGGGAAATATTTTTTCCACCGCATGTGAAATAGAGGATTTCATATCACTGACAATGGCCAGTGGATCACTGTAGGCTGATTTTAGTCTTTGGAGTAGCGTTGATATGCATTGGGCGTTTTCTGTAGACATCTTTTGGTTATCGAGCACGATGTCGCTCACGGCATTAATAGCACTGAAAATATGGGGATCTGAGCCTTCACAGGTCCCATCTAAATGAAGTAAATAGCCTCCCTTCGTTTGCATATGCTGTTTGATCTTATCTTGACATTCTCGATGAGCAATGGATAAATAAACAATAAATCTTAATGATAAATAACTAATATTCCTGAGGGAGATACTGATATTTTGTTGTGCAAGTTCACGTTGTATTATGCTATTGCTTTTGTATTGTACAAACACAGCCAAGCCAATATAAACAATGATATCAAAACCGTAAGTGCCTCGGTAAGGGACTAGTTTGGCAAGTTCTTCACTATGATAATAACGTTTGCATCGGATACATTGCTTAATAGTTGCTTTAGCTATAAAGCCACCGATATGTAAAGTGTCTATTTTTTTAGAACGAGTTTTTTGAACAACAAGGCAATCACCACAAGAACATAAATTTTCTGAATATGAAAATCTTAGCACGGGCCTTTCAGGAAATAGCTCATAATTACCCATTTTATGAGATAGCTTGGCTATGTTGATTCTTATCAGATGGATTATTTCTAAATCCGTTTTTTTTTATTTGATAGTAAGAGAATACGTTTTCAACCGTTGCTTTGTTTATATCAATACCACGTTTGGATAATCGCTCTAAGACTGCCTCTACCTCAACATCAATATTATGAGCACGAATGATTTCCGCTAGTATTTCTATAGTTACCCACTGCGAAGGAGGTGAGAGATATTTTATTGATTCAGTGTTGATTGATAAGCGCGTATTATATTGTTGGGTAGATTTTTCATTATCACGATGTAAGTATACATAGAGATTGTTTGGCATCTTACGACGAGAAATTTTATCTGATGCGACTAAATCCTTAAGCGTGTTGTGAGTTGTAATCTTAAGCTGATCATTTAGCTCTTTGTGGGTACATCCTATGTTAGAAAATTTAACCAAGTGCATCACAGTAGCTTTAAGCGTGCCAAATTGTGAAAATCCAATCTCTTCATGAAACCAAATACCGTTTGTGTTGAATTTCGATGTGGAAGTGAGAGCATGGTATTTTCCTGCGTGCGTATAACTTGCAATGGTTGAAACACTTTGCAAATCCTTGAACAACGTGCTTCTGGCTCTTCGAAGATGGCGGCACAGCTCGCTAATAGTCATCGATACATTTTTGCTCAGCAATAGATAAATTTCGGATGACACCGGTGATTTATACATAAAATAGACTATTATGATGATTAATTCAATTACTATCATAATAGTCTATTTTCGTTGAGAGTAAAACCCCTTTTTTGAGTAATATTTAAACAATATGATAGCTTATTAAGCAGATTTCAGGGGTTTTAGGGATTTTAAAATAGACGATTAGGATAGCAATAATATTGAAGAGTCCCTATTCACAGGGGCTACAGCCGATCCAACCCTTATTTGCGTTCATAGGGAATAATGATTGTCTAATACCCTCAGATAGGAATGGCACTTACTTAGGGGTAGCGCTGTTAACGGCTTGCGACCGTAGTATCCCGCCGCCACCCCCGGTAGTCTAACCCCTCACTCGGTTGGAACCCCACGCCCTGGTGAGGGGTTAGACTACCGAGGGTGGCTAGACGGTGCAGTATCCGGGTACCACCGGAGTAGCTGTTCGCAATGCAAGGCTCGCTAAAGGGCGTGGGGTTCCAACCGAAAGTGGGCCTTGCATTGCGAACAGCGGGTTCAAAGCTCCTCGGTTATATACCCAAAGCGTTTGAAATTTACACATTGTTGGCAAGTGTTGGCAAGTGAATACATAATGTCTAGGGCTTGGATATGCCCTTGTTCTTTGTCCCTTGACTGTTTTATCGCCAAAATAACTTGCCTTTCCCCCCCCATTTCCCTAAAATGTCGCCCTCTTAAATCCCCGGTAATGCCTGTTATCTGCAATAACATGAGCACCGAGGACTCCTTGCCACACCACATTGATGGGTGGCTTAACCCGTAAGGAGATGCTATGCGTCATTACGAAATCATTTTCATGGTCCATCCGGACCAATCTGAGCAGGTGCCCGGCATGGTCGAGCGCTATACCCAGTCCATCGAGAAGGACGGCGGTAAAATCCACCGTTTTGAAGACTGGGGCCGTCGTCACCTGGCTTATCCGATCAACAAAATCCATAAGGCCCACTACATTTTGATGAATGTGGAAGCCCAACAGGATGCGATCGACGAATTAACCACTAACTTCCGCTATAACGATGCCGTTATCCGGAATTTGGTGATTCGTATGGATGAGGCGATAACCGCTGAATCGCCAATCATGAAGGCTGAGAAAGAGAGCCGTGAGCGTCGCCCCAGTCGTCCTGAGCGACGTGAAGAAGCCGGGGTAGAAAAGCCTGCTGAAGCAGTCACCCCCGCGCCAACAGCAGACGCTACTGAGCTTGCATCTACCGATGCTGCTGACAGTAAAGAATAATTCGGCAAATAGATTAGGAGAGTAATTCCATGGCACGTTTTTTCCGTCGTCGTAAGTTCTGCCGTTTTACTGCAGAAGGTGTTGATCAGATCGATTATAAAGATCTGGATACGTTGAAAGCCTACATCACTGAAACTGGCAAAATTGTACCTAGCCGTATTACCGGTACTAAAGCCAAGTATCAGCGCCAGTTGTCTACTTGCATCAAGCGAGCACGTTTTCTTGCTTTGTTGCCTTACACTGATCAGCATAAGTAAGCGTTGTTTTTCGAGAGCTCAACAGTGTTTTTGACGACAGGGTTAAGTTGTCTGGGTTTCAATAGCCATCATTTATGCGCGCCTTAGCTGAATATGTAATGAAAGGTCGCACCGAGGCCGTGCTTGCGGTGGTGTTGACTACCGGAACAGTGTTGTTCGCCTGGGTCGGGGCGGCGGTGTTGGCTTTGGTTATACTGCGCAAAGGTTCCAGTCAGGGTGTATATCTGCTGTTCTGGGCCTTAATACCCGCGGTGGTGGTGGCGGCTTTCGGTGATACCGGGCCCGTTACCACATTGGTGGGGGTAACCTTTGTGGCTACGGTGTTAAGGGTAACTTCTTCGTGGTCCTGGGCACTGGTAATTGCGGTGGTTTCCGGGGTGTTAACAGGGATTGTGCTGTTAACACTGGGGCAAGGCTATATTGAGCAGATTTTGCAATTGCTGGGGGATACCTTGGCGCAGCTGGCTAGCCAGTCTGTCAATTCAGAGCAGTCAGCACAGTGGGTGGCACTGCAGCCCAGTGTGCAGCAAGTGGCCGGGCTGTTAGGTTTAAGCAATGCTTTTACTGTCATTATGTGCCTGATTTTGGCACGGTGGTGGCAAGCCTTGCTCTATAACCCCGGTGGTTTTCGGGCGGAGTTTCATAGCCTGAGATTGACGCCACCACTAACGGTACTGTTGTTGACGATGGGATTACTGCTGTCATCACTGGGCGCCGAGTACCGGTTGTGGGCGTTGATATTTGCAGTGCCGTTTATGTTTTCCGGCTTTGCCTTGATTCATGGCTTGGTGGCACAAAAACAGCTTAACGCAAACTGGCTAGGGGTGTTTTATTTTTTCTGGCTACTGCTGGACCCAGTGAAAGCACTGGTGTTGATTTTAGCGGTAGTCGATAGTTGGTTAAATATTCGTGGACGACTGGCCAAGTGCCAGACTCCGCCGTAGATTCAATTAATTTTTATAGATTGATGAATGGTCGCTGATTAGAGCAGTGGTCTGAGCAATAGAGGGTAAGTACCATGCACGTTATTCTACTGGAAAAGGTTGGCAAACTGGGTGATCTCGGAGACAAGGTGGCTGTTAAGGCCGGTTTCGGACGCAACTACCTGATTCCCTATGGTAAGGCCGTTCCTGCTACAGCAGCGAATGTTGCCGATCTTGAAAGCCGTCGTGCTGAGCTGGAAGCAGCCGCTGTTCAAAAACGCGGTGGAGCGGAAGCCCGCGCTGCCAGGTTGGCTGAAGTGGCGATCACTATTACTGCCAATGCCGGTGAGGAAGGTAAGCTATTCGGTTCTATTGGTACCCGGGATATTGCTGGAGCTATTAACGCTGCAGGTGTTGAGGTAAATAAGTCAGAGGTTCGCTTACCTACTGGTACGATTCGCGAGCTAGGTGAATACGAAGTTAATATTCAGCTGCACGCTGAGGTAACCCAGGCTATTAAACTGTCTGTGGTTCAAGAAGACGCATAAGCTCTGAATTCACACATTATCGGATCGGTTTTACCGATCTAGCCGTCAGCGAATCTACCCCACCTTTGTTTAGTTATAAACTGAATGGGGAATAGGTCGTTGATAACAAAAGCACTCCGGTTTAGCATAGACCATCCGGTGTGCCTTTTTGTTGGGAGGTTCTTGCAGACCTTCTACTGGCTAGCGTTCTGTTTACTGGCCCTTTGTTTGCAGAAATGGCATGCCAATAATAAATGTAGTCTAAGAGACAATAGATTAAATAGCTGTGGATCCTGATAGCCCTGATAGCGGCGACCCTAGTCGTGAGAACAGTCACGAGCACTTTGCTAACGTCATTGACCTCGGTTTAAGTGCCGACTTCGATCTGGCGGGCCTCAAGGTGCCACCTCATTCGATTGAGGCAGAGCAGTCAGTGCTGGGTGGTTTAATGATTGCTAACCACGCCTGGGACGATGTGGCTGATCAGGTTGGCCCTAGCGATTTTTATCGTGGCAGCCACCGGCAGATTTTTATCCAGATGGCAAAGTTGGTTGAAGCCAGCGAGCCTGTCGATGTTATAACCCTCTCAGAAGCCCTCAACAATAACGACGAGCTGGAACAGGTCGGGGGTCTGCCTTATCTCGCGGAGTTGGCTAAAAATACCCCTAGTGCCGCTAATATCCGCGCCTATGCCAAGGTGGTAAGGGAGCGCGCCAGTCTGCGTTCATTAATCAATGTTGCCAATGAAATAGTCGATAGCGGTTATAACACCGAAGGTCGCGACAGTGCTGATTTGCTGGATGAGGCCGAGCGCAAAATCATGCAGATCTCCGAGGAGCGTCCCAAGACGGGTGGCCCTGAGGAAATCAATCCGCTGCTGAAGCGTTCGGTGGAGCGGATTGACGAACTGTTCAATAGTGGTGGCAATATCACCGGCATCAGCACCGGCTTCATCGAACTCGATGAAATGACCTCTGGTCTACAGGCTTCGGACCTTATCATTGTGGCGGGGAGACCCTCCATGGGTAAAACGGCCTTTGCCATGAATATGGTTGAGCATGCAGTGCTGAACGGGGACAAGCCGGTGGTAGTGTTCAGTATGGAAATGCCCGCTGAATCCCTCATTATGCGGATGATGTCCTCGGTGGGCCGTATTAACCAGACCAAAGTGCGTAGTGGTAAGTTGGATGAGGAGGATTGGCCTAAGCTTAGCTCAGCTGTTAGCCGTCTTAAGGATCGGCCGCTGTTTATCGATGATACCCCAGCGTTAACGCCTATCGAGGTACGTTCCCGAACACGCCGCATTGCCCGTGAGCATGGTGATTTGGGAATGATTATGATTGACTATCTGCAATTGATGCAGGTAGCGGGTTCTAGCGAAGGCCGTACTGCGGAGATTTCAGAAATTTCCAGGTCCTTAAAAGCCATCGCCAAGGAATTTACATGCCCGGTAGTCGCCCTTTCTCAGCTCAATCGCTCCTTGGAGCAGCGCCCCAACAAGCGCCCAATTAACTCAGATTTACGTGAATCTGGCGCCATTGAGCAGGATGCCGATGTCATTATGTTTATCTATCGTGATGAAGTCTATAACGAGGACAGTGCTGATAAAGGTATGGCTGAAATTATTATCGGCAAGCAGCGGAATGGTCCGATTGGTACCAAACGCCTGGCCTTTATCGGTCAATACACCCGCTTTGATAATCTCGCCTATAATTACGGCGACGATCCTTACTAGACACTCCTTTAGCCTAGAAAACTTAGTTGATACCCAAAGCACTCGTTGTACTCACGGGGCAGGCCCATCGTAGCGAGGGCGTCTAATAAGGGATTGCAGGCATCCCTATCGCATGTTGTTACATGCACTGAGCAACTTGTCCTTTTTTGGTGGCAGCCATAACGCAGCCGCGTTCCGTGTCGGAGGCTTGTTTACAGTCTGTCATCATTTTTGCGTAGTCTGGTGCAAAATCACCTAACACTTTTTGTGCATGTTGTACAACGTCGGTACATTGGCTCGCTGGAACAGGGTCATAATCACTGCACCCTTGTATAAACAATACACCAACAAACAATCCGCATATAAAAGTAAAAAATTTCGGTAATGTCATTTTCTTTCCTTGTTGTTATCTGCGGAATGTAAATGGATGAGTGGGCTATCACTGACAGCTAAGGGTTTGTCCCAAAATAACTATTAACATATTCGATATAAGCTTTGCCCTGATATCCGCACGGTTGAGGTTTTAGCATAGCAGGCCTTAGCCTATAGAGAGTACTTTATGAGAATTTAGACTACCGAGGGTGGCTAAACCGTGCGGTATCTAGGCGCCACCGGAGTAGCTATTCGCAATGCAAGGCCCGCTAAAGGGCGTGGGGTTTCAATCGATAGTAGGCGATAGAGGGCCTTGCATTGCGAACAGCGGGTTCAAAGCGCCTCGGTTATAGCCTTAAGTAAGTGCCATTCAGGTCTGGCACTAATGTTTATACGCCTCTTGTTGAGGTGATTGTAAACGCCATTCAAGCTATCGAAAGTAACGCCCAACGTGATGGGGAGATAACAATAGTTGTAAAACGATCCACCCAAATGGAAATGGAAGAGTCGTTACCTGCTGTTGAAGGTTTTGAGGCTAGGGATAATGGCATTGGCTTCAACGAAGCCAACAGGGAGTCTTTTGATACCCTCTACTCTGATCAGAAAATTAGTGAGGGGGGTAAGGGTTTTGGTCGTTTTACCTGCCTGAAATATTTTGAAGACTTGAGGGTGGAAAGTGTCTTTGAAGATAGTGGGAAGTTTAAAAAACGTAGCTTTTCCATGGTTTCCAAAAGATAGTAATTTATATTCCGATGTGGCTCAGAGTGAAATTGAAGTTAAAGCTTCTGAAATAGCTAAGCAAGCCGTAGGCGAGGATATAACTGCCCGCCAAGAAAAGAAAGTTGAGCGCATTAAATCTTACATAGATGATGAAGCTCCTTGGCATCGCGATATACTCAAGGATATTGATCTTTCGACAATGCCCTACAACCCGTCCTCCGAAGAGATAGAGGCGCGGTTACAGAAGGAAAAGCACAAGCAGGAAGTATCAATAAGACGAGAAGTCACAGCCTTGCTCGAAGACAGTAATACCGACAATCTTAAAGAGAGCGTAGGAGAGATCGTTAGTAAAATATCTGAGAATGGAAAAAATGACCTGACGCACTATATTGCATCAAGGCGACATGTCTTAAAGATTTTTCGAAAAAGCCTAGAACTTGATCCTGATGGAAAATATTCATCGGAAGGCGTGGTTCACGATATTATTTTTCTCCGCCATGGAGGCACTGAAAAACGCCTTTCTCGGATCACAATTTATGGATAATTGATGAGCGTCTAAATTTCACCAACTATGTATCTTCCGATAACCCTTTGAATGGTGGAAGCTCTGAACGCCCTGATTTGTTAGCTTATGATAAAAGAGTGCTATTCAGGGGCGAAAACCTGGCAAAGGGACACACACTACCGATACAAACCATATTGAGACCAAAAGCCACTCACGCCTTAATCATCCACTGTTTGCAACGCAAGCTTAGTCAAAGAGGGGTGCGATGTTGTTTGCCGTCAGCTACTTGATTCAGCTGAAGTGAAAGACAAGCTGATACCAGGTATGAATGGCTTTAGCGCGAACTGAGCCGGGCTAATCTGATGCCTAAGCTCATAGAGCCGTTCGCCTGATGGCTGGTATTTTGAATGCCATTAAACGAATTTCAACGCTCTGCTGACAACCACAAAAAAGGACGATTCACGGACGATTAATAAGGCTTTCTGAGGCAATGGCAGACAACCAAAGTCGCTTTCTTGCCAATGATTTAATCAAAAATAATCAATGGGTTGTAGTTGCTTTTCGTTGTCTGGAAAGGTCTATCAAAATGGTGCCCAGGAGAGGGTGGTTCTCAGCGTTTTCAAAGCACAGCTTTGAGTTGAGGTTCACGCCAGTGTTTTATCAACTGGCCGGCAGTCCCGACTGTTTTTAAGGTGTCATTATTTGGAACAAATAATGGTGCCCCGATCAGGATTCGAACCTGAGACCTGCCCCTTAGGAGGGGGCCGCGCTATCCAGCTGTGCCATCGGGGCGGTAACTTTTTTGCAGTCGCTAAGCCAAAGTGGTGCTATTGTAACGAGAGTTTTGGCTTCCACCAACACCGATTTTTCTTTTGATGGGTTCGATAAAGGAATGCGGCGACGTTGCTTGGTATTGTTAAGGGGAATACACTAAGGCATCTTGAGGTATGACATTTAAAACCGTGGAACAAGCGCGGAAAGGGTTATTCTTATTGCCAAACGGGTTACTCTTTTAGTTGTGCAGCTAGTGGCTTGCTATAACTGAAGTCGTCACCCACCAGCTGAGAATCCCAGGGAAAGTGCAGCCATGTATCCTGTGGAAACTCTCGCACAAACATTTCAGTTAAAGGTTTGCCAGCGGGTTTGACGTATACTACCACGAATGTAGCTTTAGGGAGTATTTGTTTGGCGACCCTGGCAGTGGTGCCCGTATCGACCAGGTCATCCACCAGTAAAAAACCGTTACCATTGCCTTCAATGGTTTTTAGGATGCTGATTTCTCCCTGTTTATCGTGTTCATAACTGGTGATGCAGAGGGTGTCTACGATCCTGATATCCAGCTCTCGGGCCAGGATGCCAGCGGGGATTAGGCCGCCGCGGGCAATGCTGATAATACCTTTCCAGGGAGTGCCTGCTGTTTGTTTGCCCAGCAGTTGTTTGGCCAGTGTACGAGTGTCTTTGTGGAGTTCGTCCCAGGTGAGAAAATAGTTGCTACTGTTACTCATAGGTCATCCCTTGCAATAATAGTCGCTTAGTGGGGGCGAATTGTGCAGTATTATGACAGAAGCCCGGGGTCAGGAATAGGAACTGGGACCTAAAGCCAATGTCCAACACCGCAACGCAGTGAATCTGTAGAGAATAATACTTATGCTAGATAGCCGCCCGTTATTATTGGCGACCGACTTTCCTGTTATTAAGCGTGGGCGGTTGGACATTTTGCAGGTGAACCTGGGTTATAAATGCAATCTTAGTTGTGTGCATTGTCACGTTAATGCTGGGCCTTCGCGCACCGAGCTGATGGATCGTGATAGCGTTGACTTGCTATTGGATTTTACCGATCGTCATGCAATAAAAGTGTTGGATCTAACGGGTGGTGCGCCGGAGATGAATCCACATTTTCGGTACTTGGTAAACGCTGCAAGAGCACGAGACATTGAGGTTATCGACCGCTGTAATCTGACGATTTTACTGGAGCCAGGTTATGAGGATGTTGCGGAATTTTTAGCCAGTCAACAGGTAACGGTCTCTGCTTCCTTACCTTGTTACCAGGAAGAAAATGTTGAAGCGCAAAGGGGCAAAGGTGTTTACGGCGATAGTATTGAAGCGCTGCATTGGCTCAATGAGTTGGGCTATGGTCGTGATGACAAGCTGCAGTTAAATCTTGTCTACAACCCGGTGGGTCCAGTGTTACCCCCTCCCCAAGAACAGCTGGAAATAGACTACAAGCGTGAGTTAAAAGCGCGATTCGGTATAGAATTTAATCAGTTGTTTACTATTACCAATATGCCCATCAGTCGTTTTGGCAGCGTGTTAATGTCCCATGGTGAATTTAATCACTATATACAGTTACTAAAAGATAATTTTAGTGCAGAGAATTTAACAGCGCTGATGTGTCGACATTTAGTCAGTGTTGATTGGCAGGGTTTTGTTTACGACTGCGATTTTAATCAAATGTTAGAGTTGCCGCTGATAGCTAATGATAAAACCAAGATTCATTTGTCGGATCTGTTAGATAGCAATATTACCGGTAATGAAATAGCGATTGGTGATCACTGTTTTGGTTGTACTGCAGGGCAGGGCAGTAGTTGTGGTGGTGCCTTAAATGACTAATCGACATGTTAACAGCGCTGTCACTGTCAGTATTATTATTCCTGCTTTAAACGAAGCATCCCTTATTCAGCATAACCTGCAACAACTTCAATCATTGCGGGCGTTGGGCTGCGAACTGATTGTTGTCGATGGTAACAGTTGTGATGAGACTGTTGCCCAGGCGTCTCCCCAGGTTGATCGAGTTTTACGTTGTCCCCAGGGGCGTGCCCGACAAATGAATGCAGGCGCGAAAACAGCAAAAGGTGAATGGCTGTTGTTTCTGCATGCAGATACCTGCTTACCTGCAGATACTGATGAGTGGCTTGCATTGTTAACAACATCGGTATTTAGCTGGGGTTTTTTTAGTATACGTTTGAGTGGCAGTCATTACCTATTTCGTTTTATTGAAAGAGCGATGACTTTTCGCTCCCGTTTAACCTCGATTGCTACAGGGGATCAATGCTTATTTGTTAGACGAGCGCTATTTGAAGACATAGGCGGTTTTGCTGATATCCCGTTAATGGAAGATATTGCATTCAGTCAATCTCTGCGCAACAGGGCCAAGCCACTTTGTTGGCCAACGCCTGTGATTAGCTCCAGCCGTCGCTGGGAACAGCGAGGGATTGCAAGTACGGTTCTATTAATGTGGTGTTTGCGGTTGGCCTATTTTTTTGGTGCCAGCCCTGAAAAGCTACACGGTGTTTACTATGATTGATCTACTTAGCGAGAAGCGTGTGCTGGTTTTTGCTAAAGCACCTGTATTGGGTGAGGTGAAAACCCGCTTGCAACCATGGGTGGATCAGGCGCAATCGGTACTTATTCATCGAGCAATGGTAAAACACACTATGAATAGGCTGGTGGACAGTATGGCTGCCGCTGTTGTTGATACGATCGAATTGTGGGCGGGGTCCACCCATCCCTGGTGGCAAGAACTGGCGAAAGAGTACGGTGTTGCAGTTTTCCAACAGCAGGGAAGTGCGTTGGGTGAACGGATGTGCAATGCCGGAAGCGATGCATTGCAACGTTCTTCTAGTGTGCTGATCATTGGTACGGATTGTCCTTATATTACTCTGGATTATCTACGCCGTGCATTGGTGGTGCTTGAAGAAAACGATTGTGTTTTGGGCCCCGCTGAGGATGGTGGTTATGTACTCATTGGTTTAAAACAAGCTCAGCCCGACATTTTTGCCGGTGTGAACTGGGGCAGCGAAAAGGTACTAGATCAGACCCGTGCCAGGTTGCAACAGCTGCGGCTAGCCTGGGGAGAGCTGGAGGTATTGTCAGATATTGACCGGCCGGAAGATTTACAAAAATTGTTTTCAGTTATGCCAGCCTTGGCGAGCGAATTTGATGTGGAGTTGATGGCAGGGGTTTGAGTCTGGCTTCTTTTGCAGGGTGTGTCTTGTTCCACCATTGATCTCAAAAAGGTGGTTTTGGTGGATCGAGATCCACCTTATAGTTTGGCGTTAGTACGGACAGGTTTAAACGCT